>CBFCWN010000072.1:0-18521 GCA_965601515.1 uncultured Myxococcales bacterium
TCAGCGTCGTCAAGATGTCGGCGTACCAGGCGCAGTTCAGCCCAAGCGCCTCGTCTAGCACCAGGTCACGGTTACCCAGATCGAGCCGTGCCGAGTGCACACCGAGCAGCATCCATGGTAGGTCGCGCAGCTTCGGCTCCCCTTCGGAAACGCGCACCACGACGGGCGCACCACTGGTGCCCCGATGAGTGCGCGCATCGGTGAGAAAGTAGCCCTCGCCCTGAAAACGTAGTCCGAATGAAGATGCCACGACGGCTTGGCGTACAACCGGCATGTGGTGTAGGGCATCGTGGAAACCGAGCGGGAATCCGACGATCAGTAGAGCGGTGCCTACCTCAACCAGGTCGGGCGGGCGGTGCAGGTGATCGGGTGTGAAGGCACGGTAGACGGTCGTGTCGGGCAGTGCAGAGCGTTGGATTTCGATCACCGCTACGTCGATCTCCCCGGCGGCGTCGAGGCCCTGGCGCCAGATACTCTTGCCGTCGCGGTACAGTGGAATGGAGAATCCGGTGGATCTGGCCAAGTTGTCCGGATCGATGTGCAGTTCGATCTCGAGGCGATCCGGGAAGTGCTTGCTCGGTTCGTCGATCACCACGTGTCGGCTCGTCACTAAAAACAGCCGTTTGTCGCGCTCGAAGAAGAAACCGCTGGCGTTGGTCAGCGGCCGTTGCTGCTCGAAGGTGAGGATGCGTGCTGCAGTGAGCAGCAGAGGTTCGATCATCGGAATGTCCTGCTATGTGAAAAGGTACGGATTGCATCCGTTTCCAATGCGGCAATCGTCCCCTTCTCCGGGCAGTGGCGCAACGCGTGATGACCTAGCCGGTCTCTTCGGACCACGAGTCGGTCGCGCGCGTTTCGGGATCGCTTCGTGATGATCGGCCGCGTCGAAACAGCCGGGGTTGAGCGGCACCTCTTCCCGTGGCAGGAGACTGATGCGGTGGAGCAGAAAGCGATCGCGATCCATGGCAAGCGCCTAAAGTACCGACTGGGTGGCACAGGACCGCTCGTTTTGCTGATTCACGGCATGGCCGGCAGCGCGACGACTTGGAAGCAGGTCATGCCGGCGTTGAGCGAGCACTTCACCGTTCTGGCCCCGGACCTCTTGGGCCATGGCGAATCGGACAAGACCAAGGGCGACTACTCGCTCGGCGCCATGGCTTCCACGCTGCGCGATTTGATCGTGGGCCTTGGGTACAAGCGCGCCACGGTGGTTGGGCAGTCGTATGGAGGCGGGATCGCGATGCAGTTCGCGTATCAGTACCCCGAGCTCTGTGAGCGACTGGTGCTCGTCGACGCAGGCGGTCTAGGTAAGGAAGTCAACCGTCTCCTTCGGGTGCTGACCCTTCCTGGCTCCGAAGCGGTCCTGCTCGTCGCCTGCGCACCGCCCGTGAGGCGCATCGTCGAGACGATCGGCCGGCTCGCGTTCCGGAAGAAGCTCGAAAACGCAACTGTGATTCCCGAGCTCTGGCGGAGCTATTCTTCGCTCGGAGATGTGGAAGGGCGTCGCGCGTTCCTACGCACGCTGCGGGCGGTCATCGATCCGCGCGGTCAGGCGGTGAGCGCGAATGATAAGCTCTACTTGGCCGCGGGAATGCCGACGCTCATCATTTGGGGTGAGGACGATCGGATCATTCCGGTCGAGCACGCCCATGCGGCGCATGCGGCGATCCCCGGAAGTTGGCTCGAGATCATCGAGGGGGTGGGCCACTACTCACACTGTGAGGCGCCCGATCGCTTCGTGACGGCGCTCACCGAGTTCATCGAGTCCACGCGGCCGGCTCGGATCAAGGTGTCCCAGAAGCGCATTCTTCGACGGCCTACCGCGGCGGGTTCTGGGTCGAAATAGCGTTGCGCTCCGCCCCACGCGGGTTGATTGCCGGGCGCGAACGCTTGCGGTATGTGCACGAAAGGAGATTCGAAAGCGTCTCAGCATGGCCGCGGTCATCGGTTCGCCTTCGTGCAGCGTGACCTTCGAGAACTCCATCCTCAGATTCGCTGCCGTTCTTGTCGCTGGCCTGTTGGGCGGAGAGCTTGCAGCGCGGGTCCGACTACCGCGGGTCACGGGTTGGATCAGCGCCGGAATCGCGCTCCGCCTCATCGGCCTACCTGGGCTCGCGTCGGGCGACTTCCGTGAGGTGTTCGGCCCTTTTGTGGATTTCGTCCTCGGCTACATTGCATTCAGTGTTGGCAGCGCTCTGCACATTGCGAGCCTTAAGAATGCTGGCAAGCGCCTGACTTTCCTGATCGCAACTGAGGCCACCCTCACACCGGCGCTCGTGGCGGGGGGCCTCATGCTGGTCGGCGACCAGCCCGCGGGTGTCTCGTGGATCCTCGGCGCAATAGCCATCGCGGCCGCGCCCGGCACGACCATGGTGGTGGTCAAGGAGGCACGTGCTCGTGGCGTATTCGTCAAGACGCTGATTGCCGCCGTGGCCCTCATCGACATGACCGCGGTGTGCGTCTTCGCTGTCGTCGTGGCGTTGCTGCGGGCTGATCAAAGCCTGAGTCCGGGCGCCGTGACGGTTGCGCTCGGGACGGCAGGTCGGGAGCTTGGCACTGCCATCTTGCTGGGGCTGACGAGCGCGACACTCCTCCTCGTCTGGATTCGGCGGCTAAGGCCAAACGTGACAGGTCCCGGCTTTGTCGCCGTAATCCTCGTTTCGTGGGGCGTCGCAACGGCGCTCGGCGTGTCTGCCATTCTGGCTTGCACGTGTGCCGGCTTATTCCTTTCAAACATGCGTCACGACACCGCGAGGGCCGGCCAGGCGTACTTGATCCCGTTTGGGGAAGCACTCTTTACCGTCTTCTACACCGTTGCAGGGATGCAGCTGGATTTCGGTCACGTCATCGGGGCAGCCGGTTTGGTCGGACTGTTCTTCTTCGGGCGCCTCGTCGGCAAGATGCTGTCTTCGTTTGTCGCGATGTCGGCGGCGGGGATGCTGCCGGAAGTGCGTCGCTATCTGGGTTTGGCCCTTCTGCCCCACGGTGGTGTTGCGATCGGACTCATCGTGATCGTGCAAGAAACCCCCGGCCTTTCGTGGATGGCAGACACGGTCACCACGGTGGGACTGGCTGCGCTGGCCATCAATCAGCTCGTCGGTCCGAGCATGACGCGCCTCGCGTTGAAGCGCGTTGGGGAGATCGACCTCGATCGCCCCCGACTGCTGGATTTCATCACCGAACAGACCATCATCGTTGGCCTGCAGGGCCAAGACAAGCGCGCGGTGATTGAGCAACTCGTTCGGCGGTTATTCGCCACCAGTGAACTCGGCGCAGACATCGAGCAGTTGCGTGAGGACCTACTTCGCCAAGCGGAAAAAGACTCGTCCTTCGTGGGGCCAGGGCTCGTCATCACCCACGCCGTGATGGAAGGAGATGGGCCAGTTCGTGGGGTTCTAGGCCTCTCTTCCGAGGGTTGGGAGTTTGCCGCACCCGACGAGCGCCGAGTGCATGCTGTGCTGTTGCTCGTCATCCCGGCGACCGAGGAAGCACACTACTTGGAGATCGTCGCGGCGTTCTCAGCCGGTATCGTCAGCAACCCAGCGATGCGATATCAACTATACCAAGCCCCCAGCGCAGCTCACGCCCACAAGGTCCTCAACCCCCGCGGAGACATCGACTTCAACTGCTTTCTCGATGAGACCCTGATCGAATCGAGCCCACCACCGCCGCCCCAGGGCAACGCGACGTCTTCCCCGTGACCACGTGCCGTCCGCCGTGCGAGCCACGTCTCAAAGCCTGGCTAGCAGAGCGCCATCCAGAAGCCTTGGGAACGGGGTCGTCATGCAAACACCCGACGAGGTGTTACTTTGACCAAGCCGATCGTGTTCACGGACGCAGCAGGGGGCTCGCTACTTCCAAAGCTCGGCACAGCCGTGAAAGACGGGAGCTGTGTCAGCGGCCTGCGGCCTTCTTGATTGCGCCGAGATCCAAGATGGCGCCGCCCTCTCCAACGACGCTCGGCTGCCTTCCATCCCACTTCTCGACCGCCCGTAAATATACGATTTCAGCGCTAATGGTCTCCCTAAGGAGCTCCTGTGCTTTGGCTTCTGCCTCGGCCCTCGCCAGCATTGCGTTGGCCGTACCGCGCGCCTTGGCTTCGGCCTGCTCGGCCTCAACCCTGATGCGGGCGAGATCGTTCGTCGCAGTGAGCGCGCGCTGTTCCGCGACCTGCTTCGATTCGACTGCCTGTTGATACTGGGCGTCGAACTGAAAGTCGGTGATCGAGAGCTCCGTCACGAGGATGTCGCTCTTGGCCAGCGTCGTCTTAATGCTGTCGCCGAGTGTCTCTTTCACTTGCTGTCGTTTGGTGATCAGCTCTTCGGCGGTGTACTGAGCGGTCGCCTGTTTGAGCGACTCCTGAAGCGCCGGATCGATGATCGTATTCTCGACAATCAATCGAGTCCCTACGTTACGAAAAACCTCGACGATCCGGGAAGCGTCAATGCGGTAGTTCAACGCGATCTTCGTCGACACGACCTGAAGATCCTTGGATGACGCACTCGCACTTGCTTCCATCTTGTGGACGCGAGTCGAGATATTGATGATCTGGGTCTTTACTGGAGTCCTGAAGTGGATGCCCTCCTGAAGCGCAACGTCTTGAATCTCGCCCCACTTCATCACGATCCCGAGGTTTCCGGCGTCGACCTGGGTGCACCCCGTCAGCGCACTCATGAGAAGGCCAACAGACAGAGCCCGCGACCAGTTTCGCCCAAATTTCATGTGCATGCCTTCGGTATGGAGCCGGGGTGCGGAATGTCCCCGAGTTTGTTGGACGAGAATCGCTTTCTTGGGACGCGCTCGCCGATTCCGCAGACTCGTTTGCGCGGTGACCGAATGGCGCCGAGGGGCGAATGGAGCTATCGGGGTTGTAGTACTCGCGAATAGGAACAAACACAACATGGCTGAAGGTACAATCAAACGTCTTACCGACCGAGGCTTCGGTTTCATCGAAACCTCTCCTGGCAACGACATCTTTTTCCACATGTCGAACGTGGAGGGTCGCTTCGAGGATTTGCGCGAAGGACAGAAAGTCTCATTCGACGAAGGCCAAGGCCCCAAGGGGCCACGCGCGGAGAACGTCCGCCCTCTTTGAGGCTGTCCTCAGATCCACGTGAGGGCAGCTCGCGGGGGCGTGGCCTGTCCTCTCGCTCTGGCGAATGCCTAATCCTGCCTAGTTCGACATACTGAATCAGGCGAAACACGGCGATCTGAGGCAGGTTCGATTCCCAGCGCCTCCACTACTAGTCGTGATGGCTTTGCGGTGGCGGGATGGTTGTCGCCACGTGGAAAGATCACGGAAGGCGTGTCACCGAGATTCCTGCGGCAGCTCGGTCGTCGGCATCCTATCGGCCACGAACTCTTCAATCGCGCCACGCGCCGCGGCGCCAGCTTCATCGTCTGGCGTGTCTTGGAACATCGCGATCACACGCGCGGACTTCTGTCGATCACTCAAGATTCCGTTTTCAAAGATGTGAAGGAGGCGCCGGCGGAGCTTGCGAAGGGCGAGAAGGGTTTGCTTCGCTCTCCAGTGTTCGAATAGCTCCTGACGCAACTCCGCAGTTCCCTCGAGGAACCAGTTCTTCTCCACGCGGTACGGGTCTTCGCCGCGCCTTCGCATCATGACGTCGGTGATGTCGAATCTGAGGGTGGCGCCCTGGCGATATCCATCGTCGAATACGACCGAGCCATCCTTTTCGACGATTGCCTTGAATGCTTCGCCTCGATACCGATAGGTCCCATCGCGATGACGCTGGAGGTTCGGCGGTTCGCGACGCGAAAGGTAATGCTTGTCGCCGACGCCTTCGAAGTAGTTCCGCGTCTCGGCCTCGGTCGGGCGCAGGCCCTCAGCCTCGCCTGGCGAAGTTTTGGTTGGCGCAGATTGTTGCAAGGCAATGAACGCGCGCGCAGCGCTCGCGGGGTCGAGTTTTGGCCTTGGCGCAGCTTCGGAGGCCTCGGACGCGGATGCAGTGGGTTCGCCTCCGACAGGCCGATCCGACGACGCGGGCGCGCGAGC
Organism: uncultured Myxococcales bacterium; assembly: GCA_965601515.1. Taxonomy (GTDB): domain Bacteria; phylum Myxococcota_A; class Polyangia; order Polyangiales; family Houyiibacteriaceae; genus SG8-38. The sequence continues at coordinate 6,017 of CBFCWN010000072.1, forward strand.
GCGCCGCGACGCTTTTGGCGGTGCAACCGGTACTGGGTTCTTCGGCGCGGGAGGCTCTGCAGTCGCCGGATCCACCACGACGACCCGCGACGGCACCTCGACGACGTGGAAGGTGACATCGATTGCGTTCAGCTGTGAAATCGGCGCTGCGCTGCGGGCGGCGCTCAGGGTCGACAGCACGGCGACGTGAAGCACGACCGAAGCGACGAGGACGGCAATCCATCGTCGTGGCGGTTCTCGTCCTGGAAGTGGCACTCGGAGCCTCTCGACGGGGGTGTACCAAAGTCCGGACTATCCGCGCGGCTTAGCCTCCGATCAGGTTACGCGGTCGACCGTACCATCGCGGCGCGGTCGGGCAACCACTCGGCTCACCCCAAACCAGCCCCGCCAGGGCCATGAACGACGGCACTATTTCAGAATCGCCAGTCCCTCCTCGCCTTCCTTCTTGGCAGCCTTTGCTGCCTTCTTGGCCTTCTTCTCCTTCGTAGTGAGCTTTGGCTGGTTCGTCTTATCGGTTCTCTTGTGGTTCTTGCCCATTCAGATCCCTTCGTCCTTCGACACGCTTTCGGGAGGCAACGCCAGCGCAGCGAGGGAAGTGTCTAAGCCCTTGCACGCCGCGCTGCGATAAGCCTCCAGGGCTTGTGAAAAGCCCTCAGACCAGTCGGCATCGGCGGCGCACATGGATTGCACTCGGACGGAATGCCCAGGTGACGTGGGCAGCCCGCAGCCTTCGCGGAGCTCGTCGCAGCACGCATCGAGAGCCGCGCGAACTGAGCCCGTCTCGCCTTCCAGTTCGGATCGCGAAGGCTCCCGTCCCAGCACTTGATCCGGAGCCAATTCCTCGAGATCAGCGATCGTTTGTCGGACGACCCCACGGATCGCGTCGAGCCGGAAGATCTTCCACGCGCTCCGCAAAATGCCGGCTATGCAGATCTGGCCCACACCCTTCCCTAGCATCGAACGTCCGGCAGCACCGGGGAAACCGTCGACTTGCAGGGTATTGCATTCGGCAAGAGGTGCGCTGCCCGGTTTGACTCTAGAACGCAATTGCTTGGCCAGCGACATCAGGCTCGAGAAATGGAGCCGGTGATGCGCGGTGCTCCGAGGGGTCCGTTATCGGTATTCGAACGCTCAGAATCTCCTGGTCTTGGGTGTGGTGGCGGCTCAGCGTCCCGTCGAGCTTCTGCACGTAGGCGACCGCCAGGGCGAAGAACCTCGCCTTGTCTTGGTCATCCTGCGTGCGGCTATTTTCGGTTGTCGACGACTTCGCCCAGGCAATCCGGAACTCGGCCCATGTCCCCGAGCGCGCCGGAAGAATCACCTCGACCTCGTCTTCGGTTCTCGCGGATGCCGACCGGATCGCGACCTCGAAGAGAGAGGTCACCAACCAGCGCCTCGCGGTGACGCAGCGCTCGCCTTGGATGACAAGACGAAGGCGCATCTGCCCGGATAGCGCCGCGACGGCCTCGCGCGCGCAATCAGAGAGCTCGATCGAATCGCGAGCCCTGCCAGAGGGAGCCACGACGTCGCAGAAGTGGTCAACGTTCTTTTCCAGCAACTGGCAGCGCTCCCGAAGGTCTGACGCTAACTCACCAACTCCAAACGTGGCGCGTCCCGCCAATTGCTGCAGCTGCGCGTCGGTTTCTCGGCCGAGCGCATGTAGAAACGAAGGTCGCTCGCCGGCGTCCGCAATCCCAAGCCCTAGCTGGCGCCGAAGCCGTCTGATTTGTTCGACTGGGTCATCAGGTTCAGGCGAGCCCTGCCACCACTCGAGGGCGCGGGGAGACTGCCTGGAGGTGCCGCGGAGCGTTCTTAGAAGTTCGAACATCAGCCTCTAAGCTTGCCCACCGAGGTCACAGTAGAAGAGCGGCGAACGGCACTCGCGGCACAGGACGAACCCATCTGGGTCGTCCCCGAAAATCAGGTCCTTCGCTCCACTGCTGCAGGAAGCACAGACCGCCGGCGGAGGCGGCGAAGAGCGGCGATCGCTCGCGGTGGAGAAACCACCCGGTGGAAACCAAGGGTTTGGCGTGTCGGTCGCGGTATCGTGCATCTCTTGTTTCCCCCGGCCGTTTTGTATGCAAGTCCCAAGCCACATACAAATCTCCTGTAGTTCTGGTAAGTTGCATTTCGGTTGGCCATTTGCCTGCTTGTGTGTTCAATCAAAATGAACTACCGTGCTTTCAATTTGATGGGGTGACCGATGCGTGTAGAGGATCTGCATCACAAGGAGCTGCTGGAGCTCGATCCAGAGGGGGGCGTGATCCGTTTCGCCGGGCAGCGCGCCCTCCTTGTCGACGCGGTGGCTATGGGGCTCTTGCGTCAGTACCTCGTCGAGAACTTTGGCCTCACCGCTGCCCGGGCGGTGCTCACGCAATTTGGTTTCGCCCACGGTTGGCGCATGGCGGCGGCCATGGAAAGGGATTTCACCTGGGACGACAATGCGGAATGGCGTCTTGCCGGCTCCCGCATCTACACCCTCGAGGGGCTTTTCCGCACCGAGCCGGGAAGTGATGACCCACTCAGCAAGAACGGGGCGATGCTTCTTGCATCCTACGAGGCCGAGCAGCATCTCTTGCACCTCGGTCGCTCCGATTCGGGCGTGTGCTGGACCATTTGCGGCCTCATGAGCGGCTACGTCAGCCACACCACCGGCAGGGAAATCTACGTCCTCGAAGATCGCTGTTTGGGCCAAGGTCACGCGGCGTGCCGCCTAATCGGGCGTACGCCCGAAGATTGGGCGGACGAACACGCCGAAGAGCTGGTGTTCTTCGACTCGGGGCGGCTCAAGGAATGCCTCGATGTCTCGCTCAGCAGGGTGACGGAGACCTTGAAGGCTGCAGAACAGAAGCTCCGAGCACACCGTCAAGCGCTGGTGCGCGCGGTACCCGAAGTGGAGGAGCCGCTCGGGTTCGTCGCCAAGAGTCCGAAGATGCAGCAAGTGGTCGACCTGGCGCGACGTGTGGCGAAAGTCGATGCCACCGTACTCATTACCGGCGAGAGCGGAGTGGGCAAGGAACGATTCTCGCGGTTCATCCATGACGAATCGACGCGAGCGGCGGGACCGTTCATCGCCGTGAACTGTGGCGCCATTGCTGAGACGCTCCTCGAGAGTGAGCTGTTCGGGCACACGCGCGGCGCGTTCACCGGCGCAGTCTCGGACCGGCCCGGCCTGTTCGAAGCCGCCAACGGCGGGACACTGCTGCTGGACGAGATCGGCGAGGTCTCTCCACGCATGCAGGTCAAGCTCCTGCGGGTGCTTCAGGAGCGGGAGATCCGTCGGGTGGGGGAAAACAAGAGCCGACCGGTGAATGTACGCGTCCTCGGCGCCACGAACCGTGACCTTGCCAATGGGGTCGCTGAAGGCACTTTCCGGCAGGACCTCTACTACCGGCTTAAGGTCGTCGAGCTGCACGTTCCACCGCTCCGCGAACGCAGAGAAGACATTTTGCCGCTTGGCCGGCTGCTGCTTGCGGATGCAGCGGTCCGGATGACTCGTAAGATATCGGGTTTCGCCCCAAGCGCCGCCGATCAACTCCTGCGCTACGAGTGGCCAGGCAACGTGCGCGAGTTGGAGAACGCGATGGAGCGTGCCGTCGCGCTCGCACCTGGAAGTCGCGTGGACCTCGAAGACTTGCCCGAGGAGATCCGCCGGGCATCTCCCAAACCGGTGGCTATCGAGGGAACGGTGAAACCGCTCAGGCAAATGGAAAAAGCGTACATCCTCGAGGTCCTGGAGCTAAACGGAGGAAACCAGACGCGCACCGCGGAGCAGCTCCAAATCGGCTCGGCAACGCTGTATCGCAAGCTCAAGAGATACGGCATGATCGGCGGCAGGCCCGCGATCCGAAAGGGCCCCCGAGGAGAGAGCGCATGAACCAAGACGAGAGCTCCGGAGCGGTCCGCCGCGTAGCGCTGCTCGGAAACCATCTCCCGCGGCGGTGCGGAATCGCCACGTTCACGACCGACCTGGCGGACGCGATCTCGGCGACGTTCCCAGGCATCGACTGCGGAGTCATCGCCATGAACGACGCCGGGAAGCGCCACGCTTACGGCGATCGCGTTCGCTTCGAGATCGCCGAGAGCGATCGCGCGTCGTACCGCCGCGCGACCGACTTCTTGAACATCGGCGGGATTGACGTCCTCTGCCTCCAGCACGAGTACGGCATCTTCGGAGGCAAGGCGGGCAGCCACATCCTCGCGCTCCTCAGCGAGGTGCGTATGCCGATCGTGACGACGCTACACACCATTCTCAGCGAGCCCACGGTGGAGCAACGCCGCGTGATGGACGAGGTCACGCGGCTCTCGAGCCGCTTGATCGTGATGAGTCACTGCGGTGGCGAGCTATTGCGCGAAGTGCACGGGGTGCCGGCCGACAAGATCGACTTCATCCCTCACGGGATCCCCTCCTTGCCGAGCAGTCGAGCCAGCAAGAAGCACCTGGGTGTCGAGCAGATGTCGCTGATCCTCACCTTCGGCCTCCTCTCTCCGGACAAAGGGATCGAATACGTCATCGATGCGCTCCCCGCCGTCGTCGCACGCTACCCGACCGCGACCTATGTGGTCCTCGGTGCCACACACCCGCACGTGAAGGAGTGGCACGGCGAGGCCTACCGGCGCAGCCTCGAGCTTCGTGTCCACAAGCTCGGTTTGGAGGCGCACGTCGTCTTTCACGATCGCTTCGTGAGCGCGTCCGAGCTCGCCGAGTTCTTGTCGGCGGCGGACATCTACATCACCCCGTACCTGAACCCGGAGCAGATCACCTCCGGGACCCTGGCCTACGCGGTGGGGAACGGGAAGGCCGTCATCTCGACTCCTTATCGATATGCGCGCGAGCTCCTGGCTGACGACCGCGGCGTCCTCGTCCCGTGGAGAGACTCGGCCGCAATAAGCGCGACGCTCGACAAGCTGCTCGGCGACCCCGGAGAGCTCCACGCGCTCGGTGCGCGCGCGGCCGAGTATGGGCGCAACATGGCCTGGCCATCCGTCGCTCGACAGTACGTCGCGAGCTTCGAGCGAGCCCATCGCGAAAGCACGACTTTACGCCGCTCCTTCTTCGCCTCGAGGACGCGCGCGAGGCGCCCAGTGGACCTGCCCGAGCTCAATCTCCACCACCTCCGCGCGCTGACGGATGACACGGGCATGCTCCAACATGCTCTCTTCTCCGTTCCACGCTACGAAGACGGGTATTGCCTCGACGACAACGCTCGCGCCCTGCTCTTGACAACCCTGGTCGAGGACGCGGGCACCGACGACTGGCCGATGACTCGCTCTCTCTCGTCGCGCTACCTCGCGTTCGTGAGTCACGCCTTAAACAAGGACTCGCGCCGGTTCCGAAACTTCATGGCGTATTCCCGGGAATGGCTTGAAGACCGCGGCAGCGAGGACAGTCACGGTCGCGCTCTCTGGGCGCTCGGCGCCGTCGTGGGGCGCTCGCGCGAACCTGGGCGTAAGAGGCTCGCCGGCGAGCTGTTTCACGCTGCGCTACCTGCGGTCTTGGAGTTCGAAAGCCCCAGGGCTTGGGCCTTCGCGCTCCTCGGTATCCACGAGTACCTGCGCGCGTTTCAAGGAGAGAGTGGGGTCGAGGTGTTGCAGAAGCGGCTCTCCGAGCGTCTCTTGTCGAGATTCCAGACAAACGGCGGCGGTGACTGGCCGTGGTGCGAGGACATCGTCGCCTACGACAACGCACGCCTGCCGCAGGCCCTGATCGTCTCGGGCAACCGATTGGGTCATCGAGAAATGGTCGCGGCGGGGCTCAGGTCCCTGCAATGGCTCAACGAGCTCCAGAGCTCGGAGGAAGGCTATTTCGCCCCGATCGGCTCAAACGGATTCTACCCACGACACGCCAAGAGGGCGCGCTTCGACCAGCAACCCCTCGAAGCCTGCGCCACGGTGTCCGCATGCCTCGACGCGTGGCGCGTCACCGGCGACGAGAAATGGGCCCAGGAGATGTGGCACGCGTTCAGCTGGTTTCTGGGTGAAAACCAGCTGCGTGCGTCGCTCTACGACCCCACGACGGGGGGCTGCCGGGACGGGCTCCACCCCGATCGACCGAACGAGAACCAGGGGGCCGAGTCGACGCTCTCCTTCTTACTCGCGCTCACCGAGATGGGCGCGCTCGACTCCGAGATACGACTGCGCGACGAGAGCGCACCCGCCCTTACGACCGGCGAAGGCCCCCGGGGCTCAGCGTGACGTCACCTTCGATCGGCGCCCCGGCCGCGCTCCGCGTGGCGGTGCTCGCCCCGATCTCTTGGCGCGTTCCTCCCCGCCACTATGGACCTTGGGAGCAATTCGTCTCTCTCTTGACCGAGGGCCTTGTCGAGCGCGGGCTCGACGTCACCCTCTTCGCCACCGCTGACTCGATCACCAAAGCTCGCCTCGTCGGGACCGCCCCACGCGGATACTCGGAAGACGCCGCCATCGACGCAAAGGTGTGGGAGTGCCTGCACATCTCTGCCGTATTCGAGCGCGCCTCCGAGTTCGACCTCATTCACAACAGCTTCGACTTCCTGCCGCTCAGCTTCTCTCAGTTGGTCGACACGCCGGTCGTCACTACGATCCACGGGTTTTCCTCGGAGCGGATCCTCCCCGTCTATCAGAAGTACGACGGGCGCAGCCACTACGTGGCGATCAGCGACGCCGATCGACATCCTTCGCTCGAATACACGGCCACCATCCACCACGGAATCGACATGGGCGCGTTCGCGATCGGGACCGGCGCGCGCGACTACCTCCTGTTCTTCGGGCGCATTCATCCCGACAAGGGCACGGAGGAGGCGATCCTCGTCGCGCGGTCCGCGAACCTGCCACTGGTGATCGCCGGCATCGTTCAGGATCGAGGCTACTTCGAGCGCGCGGTCGAGCCGCACATCGACGGCGACAGGGTACGGTTTGTCGGCGCGGTCGGGCCCGAACGAAAGAGCGAGCTCCTCGGCGGCGCGCGCGCCCTGCTCCATCTCGTGAGCTTCGACGAGCCGTTCGGCTTCAGCGTGGTCGAGGCGATGGCCTGCGGGACCCCGGTGATCGCCAGCCGGCGCGGATCCATGCCGGAGCTAATCACGGCGGACGTGAACGGGCGCCTCGTCGACTCGATCGCTGAGGCCGTGGACGCCGTCGCCGGGATCGTTGAATTGGACGCGAAGGGTGTGCGCGCATCGGTCGAGCGTCGCTTCGACACGGGCCGCATGGTCGACGAGTACATCGGAGTCTACCGGCGCATCCTGGGCGCCTCCGCGTCGAAGAGCCCCGCATGAGCGTCGACCTTCGCCCGACCCAGGCCGTACCCTTTCGCCTCGGCGTGAACTATTGGCCGGCTCGGACGGCGATGGGCTGGTGGACCGCATTCGACCCGGCGGAGGTTGCGGCGGACTTTGGTCGCATCGCGGGGTGCGGATTCGATTCAGTTCGCATCTTCCTCACCTGGGAGGACTTTCAGCCAACCCCGTCGCGCGTCGACTCTACGATGGTCGCTCGCCTCGTCTCGACCCTAGACAAGGCGAGCGGCGCCGGACTCTCGGTCATGCCCACGCTCTTCACCGGCCATATGAGCGGCGTGAACTGGATTCCTTCCTGGGCTATCCGCGACGAGGCCGGCGACAATCAATTCCGCGTCGTCTCCGGGGGCCGAGTCACTGCGTCAGGCCTCGTGAACTGGTACTCCGACCCGTCGATTCTCCGGGCGCAGTCGGCGCTCGCGGGCGAGGTCGCCGGTGCGCTCGCGGGGCACAGCGCGCTCTGGGCGTGGGACCTCGGAAACGAAAACTCGAACTGCGTAGTCCCTCCCGACAAGGCCCATGCCCGTGAGTGGCTCTTGCGAGTGACAGACGCCATCCGCGGCGCCGACGCCGGCGCGCTCGTCACGCTCGGGCTCCACATGGAAGACCTCGAGCAGGACCGAACGCTCGGCCCACGCGAGGCCGCCGAGGCCTGCGACTTTCTGCAGATGCACGGATATCCGGGTTACGCCTCGTGGGCGGACGGCCCCACCGACGAGCGGGTCTTGCCGTTCCTCGCTCGGTTGACGCGATGGCTGGGCGGCGGAGCCGACGTCCTCTTCGCAGAGTTCGGCGTGCCGACCACACAGAGTGGTGACCCCGACCGCGAACGATCGATCGATGTGTCCAGCCCCGCGCTCGTCGAAGAACAGGCAGCCGCTGCGTATATCGACCGCGCTCTCGGCGCGCTGCTCGAATGCGGGAGTACGGGCGCGATGCTCTGGTGTTATTCCGACTACGCGGAGAACCTCTGGGGACTTCCTCCTTTCGACCTCGCGGTGCACGAGCGATCTTTCGGGCTATGGCGCGCCGACGCCTCCCCAAAGCCCGCGGTTGCCGTGGTCGAGGCGTTCGCGAAGCGATACGCCGCGCCCCCCACCGACCGTCCCGTCGCCGACTCGACGTGGATCGACATCGAAGCCGCCGAGTTCTACCGCGCGCCTGGATCCGAGCTGCCGCGCTTGTACCGGCGCTACTGCGAGGCGATGAGCACGTTGGACGGACCCCCTGGGAACGTCAACGAACCCGGGTGAGCTCCGCCAGAAGATCGTCGAGGCGCACGGTCGCGATCCGGGTCCCGACGTCGGAGAAACCATACGGCAGCACGAGGAGCCCGCCTGAAATCATGCTGCCGCACGAATAGACGACGTTGGGCACGTAGCCGTCGCGCTCGTCCTCCGCGGGCTCGAGCAGGGGCTGGGCGAGGTGACCTATGACGCGCGCAGGATCCTCCCGGTCGAGCAGGATGGCCCCAAGAGCGTATTGGCGCATCGCCCCGACGCCGTGCGTGATCACGAGCCACCCCGCTTCGGTCTCGAGCGGGGATCCGCAATTGCCGAGCTGCGTGACTTCCCAGGAGCGCTCGGGCGTTTGGATCACCTCGCTCTGGTGCCAGAAGCGGACGTTGTCCGACCACATCAGGAAGTTGTTCTCGTTGTCCAGCCTGGAGAGCGCGGCATAGCGACCGTCGATCTTGCGGGGAAACAGCGCGATGCCCTTGTTCTTAGCGCACGCGCCGTTTAGCGTCGCGATTCGGAAAGTCACGAAATCGGCTGTCTCGATCAGCTGCGGGAGTATTTGATAGCCGTCAAACGCCGTATACTGAGCGAAGTACGTCACTGTTCCGTCGTCACGGGTGAAGCGGACGAAGCGAGCATCCTCCATCCCTTGACTCTCGGTCGGTCCCGCCGGAAAGAGGACTCGCTCGGATATCTTCGAGTCTGCGGCGAACGAGCTCTCGTAGTTCGAGGACGCGAGCCAGTGGATCGTTCGGGTGACGTGCTCGGCGTCGGGTCTGTGACGGTGTTGCTCGTCGACCTTGCGGATCGTGGTCTCGAGCTGCTCGAGCGTAAACCGATCCGGCAGCGCGTCGAGTACGGTGGCGGCGATCCCGTTGTATACGTCGAGCTCACGCAGTTTGGTGTGGAAGATGTGCTTCTCGTAGACCGGAGCCCGGTGGCGCGCGGTGCGCGACTGCCGACTCGGCGCTTCCGTTTCGATCTGGCCGGCCGCGTCGATGACGCCCGAGCGAAACTCGATCGACGAGATGTGCCCCTCGCCGATGGCGCGCAGGCTCAAAACGAAGCGCTCCTCGCCCGGAGCGAGGCCCTCTTGGTCGGGCGCCCGTACGATCGAAGGATTGGTGAGCGCGGCGGACTCGATCGAGTATTCCTGAGTGAAATAGGCGCCGATGAGCAGCCGGCGCTCCGCCGAGAGCTCGCCCGCTCGGGCAACATGTCCCGCCGCCACGGCCGCGAAGTTCGCCTCGAATACCGCCCGCAGGTCGACATGGCGCGCAGCGAACCGGGCTTGCGTCGTGCTCAACGTCGCCCCTACCTCTGACTCGGACAACGCCAGGATTCGCGACAGAATGCGCTCTACGCGCGAGCGCCCGTCCACTGAGCGTTCGGTTCCAGGCGCGAACGGTTTCGTGATGACCCGGGTCGGATCGGGCACGAAGCGCGCGGAGGTCTTCGTAACGGGGACAGGGAGCATCCCAACAGTCTCGTCCCAGGGGCAAGGCATGGCCAGCAGAAACCGTCGAAAGGTTGGATTGTGGCCCGTCGGAGCCGAACATCTGTGGGCAGCAACTCGTGCCTAGCGATCGGCAGTCGGTCCCGGTGGCTCCGCCAAATCGTCGAGCAGGCGCTCCGCCGTGACCTTGGCGGCCACGAGCTGGCCCGCTTCGTTCCAATGGTTGTCGTCGATTCGGAAGTAGAGTGAACCCGGATCGTCGACTTCGGTGAACGTCTCGTACAGGTCGATGTACTCGATTCCGGCGGCCTCACACGTGTCGACGAGAAACTGAGTCATTCGCCGAGGATCGTACTCGGGAAAGCGTGCCAGCTGCTCGTGGTGATTCGGGACATTCGTCGTGATGTCCTGCGAGGCAGGCTGAATTAGAACGACTAAACGGACCGAGGCTTCGGCTGCAGTCTGCGCGGCCGACTTCAAGGTGGCTGCCATGAGAGCCATCTTGGCTTGGGCGGACTGCGAGTCGGGCGCGAGCGCGATATCCGCATCATAGTTGTCGGCCATCCAACTGACGCTTCGTGGCTCGCCGTTTGCGTACACCTCGAACTCGGCTTCGATACGTTCGAGCGAGCGCTCGCGAAACGCCTCTGGGTCGTGGACGAGAGGTTGGTCGGGTACGCGCGAACGAACCATGCCCCTGACGATTTCGCCCGGCCACATGCTGAGTTTCAGGTTTTTGATTGTCTCGCGGATCGAGCCGTTCCACCAGTCGGGCCGAAGCAAGAGGTCTTCGGTGAACGGGTGGGAGGTTCGCACGAGCCCGCCGTTCTCGTCGACGTCGAAGAGTCGATTACGAATCAGGTCGCCGAAATCGTTGTCGGCGAAGATGTGGAGCACGACGACGTCGGGGCGATAGTCGTCGAGCTCGCGCTGGAATCGCAGCAAGCTCTGGTCGGGACCATACCCGCAGATACCGGCGTTGATCACTTCGACGTTCTCGTCGAGCGCGCCACGCAGAAGACGCTGAAGCTGGCCGACGAACGTGTCTTCCAGCACCGAAAACCGCCCCTGGATGTTCGAATCGCCGTAGACGATGACCCGCAGCGACGGATCGTCGAGGAGCTCAGGGCCCCGGAAGCCGTCAGCGTTGGTGCGCCAGTAGATGTACTGCGGGCCGCCGTCGACCGATCGAACGAACACCTTTTCGACGTTCGGCTTGAGGGTCGCGATGACCTCATCGTCCGACTGAAACGCGACGGGGCCAGCGTACCACCGAATACCGAGCTCAATCCCGCCGAGGAGCGCCAGCGTGATCCCCAAGATGATAACGACGTCGCGAATGGCCTTTCCGATGCGACCCATGGAGCGCGAGGATAACCTCCACGTGTGATTCGTCGACAACAACGGAGGAACAGGCGTGCGCCGTGCCCGCCCTAGCCCTCCGTGCTAGCGACCGACGAATGGGAGCTCATCAAACGCCGTTGCGCGTAGCCCGAGCGATTCACGAGGGGAATGTGGTTTGGGGGGTCGTGCGCGACGCGAGCCTGCTGCCGCTCGAAGCCGCCTTCGAGAGCACGGGTGACCTGCTGACGCACGGCGGGCCCGCAATCGATCGCGCAGCGGAACGAGCCGGCTCGCAGGCCACGCCCCTCGCCGATGTCGCGTTGCTGTCTCCGGTCACGGCCAATCAGCAAATCGTTTGCCTTGGAAAGAACTACCGATCGCATACCCGGGAGACCGGAGTGGATCCCGAAAGCAAGACGTTCAACATGTGGTTTCGCAAAGCGTCGTCGTGCTTGAACGGCCCGCGCGACCCCATTGTCCGTCCAGCACGAGTGCGACTCCTCGACTACGAAGTGGAGCTCGGCCTGGTCATCGGCCGCGGTATCGACGAGCCAACTCGATTCGAGGGACCACGGCTCCCCGACGTCGTCGGCGCTCTGGTCGTCCACAACGACGTCAGCGCGCGCGACGTTCAGGTGCCGCAGCTTCAGTACTACAAGGGCAAGAGCTTTCGGACGTTTGGACCGACAGGCCCCTGGCTCACGCTGGTCGACGACGAGATTCGGTCGCGCTGGCACGAGATTCGCCTACAAACACGCGTCAACGGCGAGCTTCGCCAGAACGGGCTTTGCAGCGACATGGTCTACCCGCCGCACGAGACGCTGACGGAGCTCTCGGAGGTGCAAGACCTCCGACCAGGCGACCTGATCGCCACAGGCACCCCATCCGGAGTTGCGATGCAACGGTCCCCCGCGCAGAACGAGGAGCTGGCGCGACTTCCAAAGCAGGAGAAATGGCCCAGCTTCATCGACCTTCAGGAAGCGAGCGGACGCTTCTTGAAGCCAGGCGACCGAGTGGAGCTCTCGGCGCGCACCGATGACGGGGCGATCGACCTCGGGACGTTGGATAACCTCGTCGAAGCTCGGTAAGTCCAATGCGAGCCCTCCGCCCGTTCGCAGCGGGTCTTAGGAAGAGCAAGGCGTCGGCCCGGTGCTGAGGCGAACCTCCTACGGAACCTATACAATCGAAGC
>CBFCWN010000073.1:0-18351 GCA_965601515.1 uncultured Myxococcales bacterium
CCGAGCACGGTGACCTGCCAGGTGTACCAATACTGAAGCCCGTAGAAGCCGAGGATCTCTGCGAACTCGCAGACCCGCCAGGTGTCCCACCGCGAGTCGCTGGCCCCTTGGCCTGCCGGCGTGCACATCGTCGCGAAGATCTTCTCCTCTTTCACGAAGTCGAGGAAATCCGCGTACCAAATCTGCGCGTGATAGTCCTCTTTGATTCGCCCTTTGCCCTTCCGCTCGAAGAACTCGATGGTCTTGAGCATCACCTCGCGGGAGCGCTCGTCGGGGTAGGGGCGTGCGTGCTTTTTCGGATTCAGCAGGAGCATGGTCCGAGTTTGATATCACGGACGCAGGAAGAATCGAAGGCGCTCGAGACACGCAAGCCGGCACGTTCGTGCGGTCTTTCAGTTTGGGCTCTTCCTGGGTGAGGCCGCTAGTGCTCTCTCTGCCTGCGCGGCCTCCATCACGTCTTTCACGTTCACGAGCGCTAGCTCGAACGATGCGGCGTTTTGTTTGATGGCGAGGCGCTCTGCCAGCCGCCCGAGCACGGGTATCGGAACGGCGTACTCGACTTCGAGGTTGAGCAAGGTTCCATCCGTATGGGGCTCGACCGAATAGTCCCAGAGGGCGCTGATCATTCCAATGACCTGATGCACGCCGCGTTCGTTCGGAACGTGCTCGATCACCACGTTCTGCCCACGCAGCAGAACCCCTGCCATTTTGTAGGTGTACTCATACTGCTGGCCTTGGCCGGTCCCGATCACGTTCCTGACCTCGACCATGCCCGGAAGCCAGATCGGGAGCTGGTGCGGATCGTCGACGTACGAGAACACGTCCTCGAGGGGCGCATGGATCAGAACGCTGTCTTTCCAAGAGGCCATCTCGTACTGCTCCAACCTTTTGGCAGATCCGCTATCTGACCAGTTTTGCGGGCTGCTGTCTACCACGCCGCGCGCCTCAGGCTAGGGAGGAGAGTACCGCGAGGAGCGACACGCGCCGTTCTTGTGCTCGATGGCGGTGGCCGTGGCCACAGCGCCCCACATTCGGTGACGCTCGCCCGCTACAGGCGTTTGACGCGCGTTTGTTCCGCCTCTTGTTCTTCCGTGAGCGCACCGGACTCGCGGTACGAGAGGTAGTCGTTCCACTTCTGCACCGCAAGCTTGTTGAAGCGGTTGACCACGGGATTAGGCTCTGGGATGGGCTTGTCGATGTGGCGGAGATACGCGGCTTGTTCCTCTTGGACCGTGAAGCCGTCCTGACGAAAGACTTCCTTCACGTACGGTCGCATCAACGGCATGAACGCCTGGGCGGCGAACTTGGGCAGGTGCCGGTTCTTCGCAAAAGGAATCCGCGCCGGCTGCCACTGCTGGATGGAGAACACCTTGGTGTGCGTGTCGTCGATCGGAAGCATGAAGTTGCTCGATCGGACGCGGCCGTTGCTCAACGCGCTCTGGTAGGGGTAGTCGTACACCATGTACGTATCGCTCTCCGAGCCACCGTTCTTGCCGAAAAGCCTACGGCTGAGCGGGTACTGATAGTCGCGACGGAGCTGGTGCTTCCAGGTCAGCGTGATCTTGTCGCCCTCATGCGTGTGGTCCGCGAGCACCGTGTCCGCGTAGGGCAGCCATTTCCCGTGCACCCAGACATGGGTGAGGTTGCAGAGGTTGTCGATGATCATCGAGTGGTGGGCGCCCCAGGTGAACGCGAAGCTCAGTGAGCCCCAGGCTCCCGGGCCGTCGTAGTTCGGAACCTCGACGAGCGGCGTGACCTTCGCGAGCGCCTGGTCGCCCGGAAAGAACCAGACGATGCCGTATCGCTCTCGTGTCTCGTAGCTCCGAATGCGAACCGAAGGCAGCTTCTTGCCGAAATCGTCGTGCTTCATCTCCACGAGCTCGCCCGCGCGATCGAAGGTCCAGCCGTGATAGATGCACACGAGGTTGCAGTTCTCGACGCTCCCGTGACTGAGTTTGATGTGCCGATGCGCGCAGCGGTTCTCCACCACCTGAGCGACGCCATCGTTGCCGCGGTAGACGGCCAGGTCTTCACCCGAGAACCGAGTTTCGATGACCTTCCCCTTTTTGACCTCGCGGCTGAAGGCGGCGGGGTACCAATGGTTCGGGTTCATGCCGACGCGGCGTGCTTGGTGCGCCAACCCCGGGCGCTTTTTGGTGTCGTGTGGTCGGAGCTCGACCAGTGCGTTCCCCTTCATGCCCCGAGCCTTAGCCATTCCGCCCGCGTTTCGCAAAGCTTCTGCACTCATCGAGGCTTTGGCGGTCAGTCGAGCACTAGATGAAGAGGTGTATCTGTAGGACCAGGCCGTTCCCAGCGCGGCTTTCGACGCTGCCGTCGGTGTTGAAGATCGGACGGTTTCGATACTCCAGGGTGACCTTTGCGTTATGTCCATACACGAACATGTTGATGCCGACGCCGAACTGAAACATCGTGTCCTCGAGGGCTTCGAACTTGGACATCTGGCTCAAGATGTAGGGCTGAAACTGAAGCTGCTTGATCTTCCATGGCATGAGCCAGCCGAACTGTCCGTATCCCGTGCTTGCCGATCCGATGATCGGGTACGCGTTGCCCGGGCCGTTCAGCGAGGTTCCGGATCCTGGGTCACCCGGATTCATGATGCCGATGTTCCGAACGTTGTTCGGCCCAAAGTCCATCCAATAGAACACGCCGTAGGCCGTGAGTGCGCCACCGTTGTTTGCCCGTAGAGGAAGGTCCACGAAGAAGTCCGCGGACGCGACCGATAGACTGCGCCTGCGTACCTCCCCGGCGTCATCGAGGTATGCGATTCCCTTCGGTTGCACGTAGAAACCCGTTCCGACGTTCAACACTCGCTTCGTACCGAGATAGGTACCCGTCGTGAAGGGGAGCACGTTGGACTCGATGTCCCAGAACTGTAGTTGGAAGTAGCCAGCGTAGGCCCAAGTGTTGGCGTTGCGGTTGTAGTTTCCGGTCGTCGTCGGTGGACCGACGTTCGGTTCGAAAGGTCGGGTAACGGCAACACGGTAGTCGAAGAGCCCCGCTTTTCCCTTTGCGTAGAATCCCAGCTGGCGCGCGAACTGGTCCGTTTGCTCGATCGTCGGCCAGTTCACGATCGGCAAATCGAGGCTCATCGCCGTGATTGTACTCGCGCTCGTCATGCGCGAGATGCCGTTCCAGTAGATGAGGCCTCCACCAATGTAGAGGTGCTCTCTCAGTACTGCGAACTCGGCCCAGAGATCGTGGAAGAAGAACGTCTCCTTGAAGTTGGAGCGTCGAAACGTTTGGTTGTTGATGCCGAAGTGCATCATCAACAACACGCGGGGAAAGATCTCGCCGAACATCATCACGCGGGCGCGACGAATCCCGACATCGCCGTACCACGCCGGTTGGCTTCCTTCCGTTTCCGGGGTGGCTGGATCGTCGCCGATCGTCGTGCCGGGATTCAACTGGAGAGCACGGGTCCAGATCTGCAACCACATCGAGATTTGAAAGTACCGTGAGCCATCTTCATTCAAGGTCCAGCGCAGTCGTTTCGGATCACCATCGGCCGACGTGAATCCGGGTCCAACGGGATCGAGCTCATCGATAGGGTCGTCGATCGGATCGACCTCGTCGTTGCTGACCTCGGCCGTTGGCTCGTCCGCGTCGACGGTGAGTAGCTTCGTCGCTTCGTCGACTTTGGCTTGGGCTTCATCGAGATTGGCTCGCGCTTCGTCTAGCTCGCGTTGCGCTTCGAGCAGGTCGTCTTGCGAGACCTGTATTGGTTCTTCCGCGCGAACCGTGCTCGGATGGACCAGCGTGACTGCGATGCCGATCAAGGATGCGAGAAGAGCGCACCACGAGCCGTGCGTCCGCTCGGCGTTCCTCTGGTTCGTCGTCGCCACTCATGACCGCTATCGCCCTTTTCGGCGAATCAAACCAACTTTCCGGCGCTGTGCGAAGTGGTGTCGGCGCTCGTTCCGCCGAGCCGATGCTGTTCACTTCATCGACAGCCGTAGAAGCACTGGCACTCGCAGAACCCTTCCACGCATTGAAACGACAGGAAGTCGGGGTCGCCGCAGACGTCTTCGCATTCGATCTTGCACTGCTCTTGTGTTTCGCACGCGCCGCCTTCGCACAGCGTAAGCTCGGGATTGTCATTGCACCCGAAGCACAACCCAACCAGCAAGACGACGACCCTTGGTGTGAAGCTCTTCATGCGCGCACCTCGGGGCCGAGATTACCAAACGCCGGGCGCCGTACAAGAGCGCGTCGCGCTACGGCCACCCGATTGTATCCCCGTTTGCAATCTTGCCGACACGGCTCTGCTAGCGTTCAACAATCACTGTGTCGGGACTTCATGACTACGGACACAACCAGTGCTTCACATCGCTGTACGACTCCGGAGCTTCCTTGCATGAGACGCATCTCATCGAGGGCCAAAGAGCCATGGCACGTGACTGTCACAATCGATTGAAGCCCTCGAACGGGTATTGGAGTCGCTCCGCTTTCGCGTTAGGGTCGCGGCGAATGCTCGAACGATCGGTTCCGAGCGGGAGACGAGCCATGTTTGGAAGAGGGCACCGCGCATATGCAATCGTGATGCTGGTCGCGCTTGCTTGCGCTTCGCGCGCCGACGCGCAGGGACCTACCGAGCCAGAAGACCACTTCCACTACCTGCATTTCGAGTTCGACGAGGTCGACCCCACCGAACAATACCCGGACGGCCCCGAGACCGAGGCCGTCGACAGCGAGACGCCGCCTATCGATCTCGACAGGGACGAGGAAGAAGCGGGAGTCGAAGTCGAGTCTGAACCCGCCGAGCCGGAGGAAGAGGAGGAGGAGACCGTCGCCACGTTCGATTTGTCCGGGTGGCTCTGGTTCAACTACGCCATTCAACCATGGCGAGACACGACGCTCGCTCGCTACGGGAACTTCGAGTTCAACCAGCTGCAACTCAACGGTCTAGCGACCTTCGGCAACTTCTCGATGAGGTTCGAAATCCGCTTCTTCACGTTCATGTTCATCCTCCGGCAGGGATGGATTCAGTACGCGTGGAAGGACAACGCGATACAAGTCGGACACCTCAACGTTCCTTGGGGTCGCCAACTCTTCTCGTCCGATTCGTGGTGGTTCACGCTCGGTTGGTACGCGACCATTGGAGATGATTACGACTACGGCGTTCGCTACGTGAAGGAGACGGAGCAATACCGGGTCGATGTTGGGTACTACTTCCGAGACCAAATCGGCTTCGGTGGCGATGCGAATCGATGGGACTCCGACCTGACTCCCCTTGGTGAGCAGCAGAACCGCGAGGTGTCGAGCGTCGCAGCGCGAGGTTATTACAAGCTCGGGCACCGTGACGGCATGCGAAGCGACTTCGGCGCGGTCGTTCAGGCCGGCTTGCTTCCGAACATCGCAACGAACCAGCTCGGGTACCGATGGCTCGCTCAGGTCCTCTACAACGGGACCTACAAGGGCTGGAAGCCTCTTCTGCAGGCGACGAGGCACGAGTTCCGCCCGAAGAACCCCGACGAGATTGATGGTGTCCCGGTCGACAGTCGGGTCGTTCGGATCTCGCAGTTTGGCGGCTTTCGAGACGTCGCCGCCAAGTACTGGCTGCTGAACGCCAGCATCGCGAAGGAAATCCCGTTCAACCGAAAATACTTCAACGCGCTCGTCCCGTACGTTGAATACAGCGGTTTTTTCAAGGACGAGGCCGCGTTCCCCGACTCGCATCTGATCACCGTTGGCATGCAGGTGCACCTTGGGCCGGTCTGGCTGTGGCTCGACCTGCTTACGGGCAAGAACGCGACCTACCTAAACGACTCCCTCGCGAACAGCGCCCTGGCCACGGGAGCCAATCGTGCCGACCGGTTCGAACATCAAACCAATCTGCAAATCCAGTACTACTTCTGAGGGCCCGATGGCTCTCCGACACCGTTGCCCGAGGAGTTCCGAGATGAACTTGTATGAACAGAGTCTGAGTCCGAGTACGTTTTCGCTGCGAATCATCGCAGCCGTATCGCTTTCAATGTTCGTGATGGCGTGCAGCAAACCTCAGCCGAGTCCTGAAACTGCTCTGAAGGTCGAGGCCCCGCCGGCTCCGGCCGCGCCCGTCGCAGAGCCAGTCGTGGACAAGGGGTTCGTGTGTGATGATGACATCGATACGACGAAGCTGTCCGCAAAGGACCAAGCCCTCGAAGACGAGCTGTGGCGCCAGACGCTAGAGTACCTGAAAGGGTTCGTGACGGCGCTCGAGACTTCGAGGCTCTGCCTGGATTCACCTCTTGCCGTCGTCCAAACGAACGACGGAAAGACGAGCAAGGTTCAGTCGCGCTGTGTCTCGCGGTACCGCGATGTCGAACTGATGGTTAAGCACGTGAACTGGGTGCTCGACCACCCGAACAAGGCGCGGATGTGTTTTGATTCGCAGAAGAACTACAAGGCGTTCCCACTGTACTCGCCAAACGAGGAGATGAAGAAGGCCTCCAAGGTGGCGTCGTGGATCGATCGCCCCACACTGAACGACTACTACGCGGACAAGACGGGCGTGATCGCGGAGACCGGGCGAAAGCTCGCAAAGCACTTCGCGGCGATTCTCGACAACACGGACTCGAAGGGCTTCGTTGATGTCGACATGACCTACCGCGGTCTGCCGGATCTTTGGGCTGCGGTCGGCTGGATTCCATTTTACGCCGAGGCCGAGAAGGCCATCAACGCGCGCTTCCGAGGCGGCTACTCCTACGCCGAGGTCATGGGACCTTGGGGGCTCTTGCGAATCAAGGAGATCGACGGGGAGCTCGTGGGCGCGGAAATCGGGATGACCATTCAGCTCGAGTCGTTTTACCCCTATCACTTCCACCACTCCCAAGAGCTCTACATGAACATTGGGAAGTCTTCGTGCGCGAAGCAGAACACGTACATGGTCATGCACTGGGACAACCCGAGCTTCGAGCAGGAACGCACCGAGATGGGCTGGGATGTGACTATCGACAAGCGGAAGCACCGGAAGGCCACGTGGTTTCGACCGACGTCACCTGCCGACCCCAACGAGTGGATCGCCTACTACGAGCGCAACGCGATTCACGCGACAAAAGTTGGCGGCAAGTGCGGCAAAGGTGATGCCCCTCCGGGCTTTGCGCAGGTTTGGGCGCGCACGTCGTCCCGAGACAACAACCAGACGACCAAGGTCTGCGTGCCCATCGATGCCAAGGGCAACCCAAAGCCGGTCGACAGCGTGACTCCAAACGACCCGGTGGTCTGTCACCTCGAGGACTGGAAGCCCTGAGCGTGCGAATTTCGTGCGGTCAGCTGGTACCCGAGGAAGAGCCGTCCGGCGGGTAGTCGAGGGTTCCCGAGAGCTCGTCGCGCGCCTTGTCGTCGAGGTAAGGAAACGGAAGGCGCTTCTCGGAGCGCCATTGTTCCACCTCTTGTTCGGCAGCCTTTGTGAGCTCTGCGTCGAGTCCCTCTGATTGTTCGAGATAGATGGTCTGAGAGGGCAACGCGAAGCCCGACCCCGACTCCTCGACGATGCTCTTCATCCGAAGGTTCAGGTCTTCCTGAATCGCCAAGAAGTCTGGCCATTCCCGAGTCTCGACGAGGGCGAAGACCTCTAGCTCGAGCGCTGAGTCCCCGTACTCGACGAAGCGGACGCGCGACGAGTCTCCTGCGACCTTCGGATGGGCGATGAGAAGCTCCCGCAGTCTCGCGAGGACCAACCGAAGCTGATCCGGAGTCGTTTCGTATCGCAGAGACAGTCTCGTCATGAGTAGATTCTTGTCCCGTCGAGTGAAATTGATGAGCTGAAGCTGGGAGAACTCCGCGTTCGGAACCGTGATGATGGTTCGGTTTAGTCCGCGCACGCGCACTGAACGGAGGCCGATGGCCTCGACCGTGCCGAGCTCGTTCCCAAACTTGCAGAACTCTCCGACGCGGACCGGAGCGTCGGCAAAGAGCACGAACCCACCGATGATGTTTTCGAGTGTCGGTCGTACCGCGAGTGCTACAGCGAGACCGCCCACGCCGAGGCCAGTCAGAACTGGCGCCACCGGAACCCCCAAACTTTCCGTCAGGTCGACCAAGATGTAGACGGAAACGAGAAGGGCGACCAGCTTGGCGACAACGCGAACGAGCTGTGCGTCGAGTGCGTACGCCCTCATGTCGCGCAGCCGAATCACCACGTCGGCGAGCACTCTGGACAACACGAACGTGAGCCAGATCAGCGCCAAGTGCAGGAGCACCGAGAGCAGGCCGACCGCGGCCTCGCGCTCGACCCCGGTCGGCCGAATCCAGTCGACGGTGACCGTCTGGACGAATGCGATGATGGCAACCGTCCCGGCAACGACGAAGGGACGCACCGCGCCCCGCAGGCCTGAGGTCTGCTGGCCGCGGTCATCAAGCGGTGCGCAGACACGAAAGAGAACGAAGGCGAGCAGGAGTCCCCCGAGCATGGAAACCAGGATGGCAATCCACTTCCACAAGGGTTCGCCGCCGAACGTGTTGAACCAAGCCGGCGGAAGACGTCGCACGGCGTTGCGGACGAAGAGCGGCGCTTCGAAGCCCGGTCGAAGTCGAAAGCCCTCGGCGACTCCCGCGAAGTTCGCGAATCGCTTCTTCATCGGTAGGCCGCTCGCACGCTGGTAAAACTCAGGCAGTCGATCGATCGTTTCCGACGTGAACCGGTATCCGATCGGATCGCCAGTCTTGGTGTCGAAGCGCTCGAGGACGAGCTCGGTGTGGGGAATCGCCCAGAGCCGCGGGAGCTCTTCGGGGGCGAGTGAAGCATCGGGAGCGTCAACGGTCTCCGGCGCCACCCGCGCGAGCAGCTCGAAGAGATACAGTGCCGACTCGGCCGCCCTCAGAAACTCGGCGTCGTTTGCCGGGCGTTCGATCTCCATGGCTTGAAAGGCTCGGTCCCCTCGGGCCTCCATCTCTGCCAGGTCTCCTGCTTGCTGAGCCCTGATGGCTGCTGCCGCCTCGACCAGAAACGTCTCGATCGTCGATTGCGGCGACGAGATGTCGGGCGGGTCGAGCGGATACGTTGCGAGGTCGGGGCCTCCCTGTGCAGCGACGTTCGCGGACGCCGCAAGCGCCAACAGGGCCGCAGCGACGATCGTTCGCCCTGCCTTCGCGACCACGCTCGACTGAGTCACGTTTTTCGGTCGAACAACCATGGGCAATCATACCCCGATAGGGGGCCTGCCCTGGAGTTTCGAGCCGGCGTTACGCAGAGCGAGCAGCACGATGGGTTGGGGCGCGGGCTAGGGGACTTCCAGATGGACCGGCTTTGCGGTTCTCGACGAAGGTTCCGACCGGCCACTCGCAGACTGTCCGCACGTGGTTGCGTAGCCCTCGCGGCGCTATGTCCCTCTCATGGAACTCCAACTCACCGTCCCGGCCCTACTGTTCCCCGCCATCAGTCTTCTCTACCTCTCCTACAACGGTCGCTTCCTGGCATTGGCGGAGCTGATTCGAAGGCTGCACGCGCGATGGCACGAAGACGGCGACGAGGCGATCTACGGCCAAATCCAAAACCTTCGACGAAGGCTCAATCTGATCCGCTCGATGCAAATCGCTGGCGCGCTGTCGTTCATCCTCGCCGCGTCGAGCATGGCCGCCCTGTTCTACGATCAGGTCACGGCAGGCCACGTGCTCTTCGGGGCCTCCCTCCTGATGCTCATCGCCTCGGTCGCCTACCTGCTCTGGGAAAACATCATCTCCGTCGCCGCGCTCGAGCTCCAACTAGGCTCGCTCGGCCAAAACCGACGGACGAAAGCGCGCCTGAGTCAGAACTAAAAAGGGACACGCAGGGCCCCTAGAAGCCCAGCAATTCCAACCCCTTGCAAACCAACCCGCGCGTTTCGCGAAAAGCACTGCGTTTTTCACAGGCCGCGCGGCCTGTTGGTCGAGCCTCAGTCGATTCCCTGAGGATCACTTCGGCTGTCGGTCCCGGCGGTGAAGGAGGCCCATGATGTCGTAGAAGCGCTGAGGCGCCGATCGCTTGAGCCGCCACGCCATTCGCGTGTACCCCATCGGCTGCGCGTAGAGGGTTCCCGCCTCCACCGCATCGATGCCGGCTTTCGCGACCTCGGCTGCCTGGATCTTCGAGCGCTCCATCCATCCGATCACCTGTTTATCTCGCTCTCGCGAGTCCACGCCGCGGCGCGACTCGACGATGTTCGTTCGGAAGTAGCCGGGGCAGAGCGCCGTGACTCGAATGCCGTCCCCCTTGTACTCGGTGTAGAGCGATTCGCTCAGCGTCACGACCGCCGCCTTCGTCACGCAGTAGGGAGAGTTTTCAGGCGGCACCAAGAGTCCGGCGGCCGAAGCGATATTGAGAATATACCCGCGCCCCTGCGCCTTCATCTTCGGAATGACCGCCTGACACCCGTGAATCACGCCCCACATGTTGATGTCGACCACCCATCTCCAGTCTTCGATGGAGATTTCGTTGAAGGCGCCCCCCACGCTCACCCCCGCATTGTTGGCGATGAGGTCGATCCCACTGAGCCGCTCTTCCGCTTCGTCGACGAGCCGGAAGACTGCATGTCTATCCGTCACGTCGCACGCGAGCGCGTGTACCGTTGCCCCTGTCTTCCGAACCAAGTCGGCGGTCCCCCGCGCAGCCTCCAAGTCGATGTCCGACACGATCAGCGAAGCGCCACGCCCGGCAAGCTCGAGCGACAAGGCACGCCCAAGCCCGCTACCCGCTCCGGTCACAACCGCACGAAGAGGCGTCGGAAAACCCATCGCCCGAAGAGGACCGCAAACCCCCCACGAGGGTCAAGCGGGGACACGCGGGGTACCCAGAACCGTAGCGATTCCAACCCCTTGCACACCAACCCGCGCGATTTGCGAAAACCGCTGGCGTGTCACTCGCCGTCGGGGGGGGCCTGTTCCCGTAGTTGGCGGCGCCACTCTCGGACCTGTTCACCCGCGGTGTCTTTTGCGCCGAGTCCGAAGGCCAACGCGACTGCGACTGCCAACGCCCCGAGTCCGAGGGTGAAGGCATTGACGATAATCTCGTTCGCCAACCCCATCTGCCGAAGTCCCATCGCCATCGCAAGTACGAGAATCGCCACCCGTGCCGAATTGGCCAGAAACTCGCTGTTCTTGATCTGACTTCGGCGCACCACGTCAGCTGCCGCCCTGCCGAGGTAGAGCCCGAGCGCGATGATCGCGAGGCCGAGCAAGATGCGGCCACCGAGCTCCATCAGCTCGTACGTGAGCCCCGCCAGGCTGTCGAATCCGAGAAGCGACGACGCCTCGATGAACGCGAACAGCATGACCGCGATCATCACGATGTCCCCGCCCACGTTCGATGGCGCGCGTCGGCCGCTCGTGTCGACTTCTTTCGCAAGCCCCAACTTGACGAGGATGTTGTCGAACCCCGCGCTCGACAGAAGGTTCGTGACCAGGTCGGCAACGAGTCGCCCGATGAAGTACGAAACCGCGACCACCAGTGAAGCCGCGAAGATGGACGGGAGCGCACCCAGAATCATGTTCAACATCTGACTCGCGGGTCGGGTGATCGATTCGAGCCGTAGCGCCTCGAGCGCGGCGATTGCGACCGGCAAAATGATCAACACCTTGGCAATGATCCCGATCAAATCGCTGAGGCGGTTCTTGCCCAGGGCTTTTTGCACGCCCAGCCTGTCTCCCAACCGATCAATGCCCGCGGTCGCCGAAAGATTCGTCAGAATTCGTTGCACCAGCCGGGCGACGAACCAACCAACGAACAGAATCACCGCCGCGCTGACGATGTTCGGCAAGTAGCCGATGACGGTCTCGAACATCGACGTGACCGGTTCGAGCAGACCGGTCAGCTGCAGTGCGCCGAGGGCGGCAGGCAAGAACAGCAGGAAGACGAGCCAGTAGACCGCGTCCCCGAGCATCTTCGAGACGGGCAGCTGTTCCTCTCGGCCCTCCACCTCGGCGAGCTGGTCGGAGAGCTTCTCGTCGAGACCGCTCTTCGTGAGTCCAGCGATGATGAGGTACCGGAGCACGCGCGCCACGATGTAGGCGACGACCATGATGAGAACGGCCCCGACGATCCGGGGTGCGTATTCGAGCACGGTCGCAATGAGCCCCTGGAGCGGCTCGGCGGCTGCGCCGAGGTCGACGTAGTTGAGCATCGCGACCGCGGTGATCAAAACGCCAAGCCAGAACACAATTCGGCCGGTGATTCGCGCGACGGACGTTCGCGTGGTCGAGTCGTCTCGAGAAAGAAGCTCCGAGAGCCGCTTGTCGACGCCGGTCCGCTGCACGACCGCGGCGACGGCCCAACTCGCAAGAAGAGATAGAACCACACCACCTAGAACGATTGCGATGAGGGCGGCGAAACCCGACAAGCCGGTGAGCGACTCTTGAATGTATTGAAGCTGTTCCCGCATACTTTCCTCCGGATTTCGCGGTATATCACCGGTGCGAGTCGCCGTTAACACGTCACGACGCGGCGGCGCGCAGTGCATGCATCGATTCGTAGATGGCCGCTTCGCATTCACTGGACATGCGTCACTCTTCACGAGAGCAGTGAGGCTCCTCCTGACCCGACGACGATCGATGTTGCCTGGACGAACTGTGGGAGGCCCGAGGAGCGCCCCGGGTTGGGCAAAAAGCGCTGCAATTACGAGAGGAGACCCGGCCTTCTCGAGTCGCTGGCCAAGTCGCGCCGCGCCCCTGCGTGGTTACAGCCTCGAGCCGCAAACGGTCAGCTTTGACGGTAAGTGTGTACGCGCTAGGACCAGGGGGCGTATTCGCCCGGAAAACCGTCCCAAGGAAGGACCTCTCAATGACAGAAGCCTTGATTTTTGACTCGATTCGGACCCCTCGCGGCAAGGGCAAGAAGAGTGGCTCGCTTCACGAGGTGAAGCCCATCACGTTGCTCACGACCCTGCTCGACGCGCTCGAGGAGCGCACCGCCCTCGACACGGCGGCGGTGGACGACGTCGTGCTTGGATGCGTGACAGCGGTGGGCGACCAGGGCGCTGACATCGCGAAGACCGCGACGTCGGCAGCCGGTTGGGACGAGTCGGTGGCGGGAGTCACGCTCAACCGCTTCTGCGGGTCCGGTCTCGAGGCGA
This sequence comes from uncultured Myxococcales bacterium, assembly GCA_965601515.1. Taxonomy (GTDB): domain Bacteria; phylum Myxococcota_A; class Polyangia; order Polyangiales; family Houyiibacteriaceae; genus SG8-38. The sequence goes on from CBFCWN010000073.1 coordinate 13,044, forward strand.
TCAATCTTGCGGCGATGAAGGTTCGCTCGGGCTGGGAGGATCTCGTGGTCGCCGGAGGCGTCGAGTCGATGTCTCGCGTGCCGATGGGCGCGGACGGCGGCGCTTGGGGTCTTGATCCCGAGACCAACCTCAAGACGGGCTTCATCCCGCAGGGCGTGAGCGCCGACCTGATCGCAACACGCGAGGGCTTCAGCCGCGACGACGTGGACGGCTTCGCGGTTCGTTCGCAGGAGAAGGCTACGGCGGCGCGCGAGGGCGGGCACTTCAACAAGTCGCTGATTCCCGTGAAGGATCAGAACGGCCTCACGATCCTCGACCACGACGAGTACATTCGTCCCGGCACCACGACCGAAGACCTCGCGGGGCTCGCGCCGTCGTTCCAGATGATGGGGCAGATGGGCTTCGACGCCGCCGCGCTTCACAAGTACTACATGCTCGAGCGCATCGAGCACGTGCACCACGCGGGCAACTCGTCCGGTATCGTCGACGGTGCCGCGCTGATGCTGATCGGCAGCGAAGATGCAGGCAAAGCCCAGGGCCTCAGGCCCCGAGCGCGCATCGTCGCCACCGGCGTCACCGCGATGGACCCTACCATCATGCTGACGGGCCCTGGTCCGGCCACCGAAAAGGCGCTCAAGCGCGCGGGCATGAAGCCAAGCGACATCGACCTCTTCGAGGTGAACGAGGCCTTTGCTGCGGTGGTCATGAAGTTCCAGCGCGACCTCGACGTTCCCGACGAGAAGGTGAACGTCAACGGCGGGGCGATCGCGATGGGCCACCCGCTCGGCGCGACCGGCTGCATGATCATGGGCACCCTCCTCGACGAGCTCGAGCGACGGGATCTTCGCACCGGCGTCGCCACGCTGTGCATCGGCGGCGGCCAGGGAATCGCCACCATCATCGAGCGCGTCTAGGCCGAACCCGAAAACCTCAACAAGAAGATTTGAACGATGACTGAAGCCATCCGTTACGAAAAAGACAACGACAACATCGTCACACTGACGATCGACATGCCCGGGCAGTCGGCGAACACGATGAACGGTGCGTTCCTCGAGGCGTTCGGAGCGGCCGTCGATAGGGTCGAGGCTGAAAAGAACGACATCGCAGGTGTCGTCATCACCTCCGCGAAGAAGACCTTCTTCGCAGGCGGCGACCTCGGTGAGCTGATTCAGGCCCAAGCCGAAGACGCACAAGCGCTGTTCGACAACGTGCAGACGATGAAGGCGAACCTTCGTCGCATGGAGACCCTCGGGAAGCCCGTGGTCGCGGCGATCAACGGCGCCGCGCTCGGCGGCGGGTGGGAGCTCGCACTCGCGTGTCACGGACGGGTCGCGCTCGCCGGGAAGCAGACGCAGATCGGTCTTCCCGAAGTCACGCTCGGCTTGCTGCCGGGCGGCGGCGGCGTCGTCCGCATGGTTCGGCTGCTCGGGATTCAAAACGCGATTCCGTACCTAGTCGAAGGCAAGAAGGTCGACCCCGAGCGCGCGCTCAAAGCTGGATTGATTCACGCGGTCGTCGAGACCCCGGAGGAGCTCATCGCGAGCGCCAAGCAGTGGATCAAAGACAACCCCAACGCCAAGGCGCCGTGGGACGAGAAGGGCTACAAGATTCCAGGCGGGACGCCCGCGAGTCCGAAGACCGCGCAGATGCTTCTGATCGCGCCTGCGATTCTCAGGGGTAAGACCAAGGGTGTCTTCCCCGCGCCAGAGGCGATCATGGCCGCCGCAGTCGAAGGGGCGCAGGTCGACTTCGAGACCGCCACGCGAATCGAGTCTCGGTACTTCGTCAAGCTGGTGTTGAGCCAAGTCGCGAAGAACATGATCGGTACGTTTTGGTTCCAGCTCAACGAGCTCAACGCCGGCGCGAGCCGCCCGCAAGGCATCGACAAACACAAGACCAAGAAGGTCGGCATTCTGGGTGCGGGCATGATGGGTGCCGGGATCGCGTACGCGAGCGCGACGTGCGGCATCGAAGTGGTGTTGAAGGACATCTCCCTCGAGGCCGCCGAAAAGGGCAAGGGCTACACCGAGAAGCTCCTCGCAAAGCGCGTGCAAAAGGGACGCATGGCGCGGGAGAAGATGGACTCGATCCTTTCTCTCATCACGCCGACCATGAATGCCGAAGACCTGCAAGGATGCGACCTCATCATCGAGGCGGTGTTCGAGGACCAGAACCTCAAGGCGAAGGTTACGCAAGAGGCCGAAGCCCAGATTCCCACGAGCGCGGTCTTCGCATCCAACACGTCGACCCTGCCGATCACGGGGCTCGCCGAAGCGGCCAAGCGGCCCGAGCAGTTCATCGGCCTTCACTTCTTCTCGCCGGTCGACAAGATGCAGCTCGTCGAGATCATCGTCGGCGAGAAGACCAACGACGAGACGCTGGCGAAGGCCTTCGACTACGTTCAGCAGATCAAGAAGACGCCCATCGTCGTCAACGACAGCCGCGGTTTCTACACATCGCGCATCTTTGGCACGTTCCTCAGCGAAGGCGCCGCGATGCTCGAAGAGGGCGTGAACCCACAGTCGATCGAGTCGGGCGCGCTTCAGGCGGGCATGCCCGTCGGGCCGCTTGCGGTGAGCGATGAGGTCACGCTCACGCTCGGTCAGCACGTGCGCGCCGAGGCCAAGAAGGCTGCCGAGGCTGCGGGCCAGACGTACGAAGAGCCGCCGGGCGTGAAGCTGGTCGACGAGATGGTCGACGTGCACAAGCGTGGCGGCAAGTCCACCGGCGCGGGCTACTACGAGTATCCCGAGGGCGGGAAGAAGTTCCTGTGGCCGGGCCTCTACGAGCACTACGTCAAAGACGACGCCCAGATCCCGCTCGAAGACATCAAGGAGCGCTTGCTCTTCATCTTCGCGCTCGAAGCCGCCAAGACGTACGACGAGAAGGTGGTGCGCTCGGTTCGTGACGCGAACATCGGGTCGATCTTCGGCCTCGGCTTCGCACCGTGGAGCGGCGGTACGCTGCAGTACATCAACCAGTACGGCCTCCGCGCGTTCGTCGATCGCGCACGGGACCTCGCTCGCAAGTACGGCGAGCGATTCAACCCGCCGGCGTTCCTCGTCGACATGGCCGAAAAGGGCCAGGCCTTCACCGACGCCTAACGGGTCAGCTCGGATTCCGGCAGGCTTCGACGTCTTCTGTCGTCAGGCCGAGCGCGTCGGCTGCCTCTTCGAGGTCTTTGGCCGTCGCGTCGGCCTTGTACGCTTCTTGCGAGGCCCGCTCGACTTCCTGACTGACGTTGCTTCCCCCGTATCGCGATGCGGAGCTCGCGGCGGCTTTCATCACTCTCCCGAACGCGCGCTTCTTCTTCTTCGCGGCATCGATCTTCGCCTGAAGACACTCGCGCTGCGCTTCTTCAACCGTTTGCGCGGTGCCCCCTGACGCGGCAGCGGCGCCGCCTGCGGCATCGCGCCTGGCAGCAAGAATGCCTGCCAGCTGCGGCGTCGCCTCGCCGGTCACCTCGAGGCCGTTCTCAGCCTGGAACTTCGAAATGGCGACGATGGTTGGCGTGCTCATCGTCCCGTCCGCACTGCCAGGGTCGTAGCCAAGCGCCATCAAGTCCCTTTGAATCGACCGCACGAGCGGGTCGCCGGCTGCGCTCGCATTCGACGCCGCGGTCCGTGCGCTTGCGCCGGCAGTCGGGCCAGCCACCGGTATGCCTTCGAGGCCCACATTGACTCGGATCGCCCTCACTTCCGTAACCACATCGAGCTCTCCACCGTCGGCCATCTTTCGGAGCATCGCAATCTGGGAACCGGCCATCTGTTCTACCTGCGCGCGTTGCTCCGGCGGCATCTCGGCGAGCTTCCTGTCGAACTCCGCAAGCTGCTTGCGGGCGTCTTCCATTTGCTTTTGCTGCTCAGGGGTCATCATGCCCTGCAGCCGCACGATGTTTTGAAACGGCATGTAGAGCTTGCTCTTCGGCACCGTTCGATAGTGCTGGTCGAGCCGTTCGATCACGATCTCGCGCGAGCTCTTGCCCTGCCTGGCTACCCCCTCCATCCGCATCTTGAGCGGCACGTGCTTCTCCGCATCGACCCAGAGGCTGATCGCGTCGATTTCCAACTCCTCGCCGCCTGATTTCTCGACGATGTTGAGCTCGTCCGCGCGCATATGGATCGCGGGCCGTTTGCCCACCGACCCTTTGCCCACGATCTTCGCCCGTTTCTTGAAGAGGGCCATGGCTTTCGCCATGTCGTTGTTGCGCGCATCGGCCTTCGACTCTTTGGATGCCTTCGCGGCCGCATCGGTGAAGTCGGCCATGCTCCCCATCATCGTGCTCGGGTTCGGTGACGCCCAGGGCTCCGACTCTGCGCCGGATCCCATCGCGTCGAGCATTCCGGGCGGAAGCCCCGCTTCGTTCATGCCCTTGTCGATCTCGCCGCCAACCGTCGTGCCCGACTGCCGCATGCTCTTCGAGTACGCGTCCCAAGCCTCCGGCGACATGCCTTGCCCCGCCTGTTGACGACTCTGTATCTCGTTGAACGGCACGAGCCGAAACGTCTGCAAGGGCTTTCCATCGGGCCCACGTATCGACACGCGCTCGTAGTAGAGCGTCTGCGGGCGCCCCATCATCGTCACGTCCATCGCATAGTTGTCGACGCCTTTGGCGCGCTGGCTTTCGAGCTTGAGCATCTTGTCGAGCAAGCCCTTGGCGCTCTGCGCAGCCACGACGGACGGAGCCCAAGCCAAGACTGCGACCGCGCTCAAGCACGCCACCTGCCGCCAGACTCGATTCACTACGCGTGCCATGGGTCTCCTCGGGGGGAGTCAGTCTATGCGAAAACGGAGCCGGTAATCGAGCACCTCGTTCTGAGACGGCGAAAACGGCGCTTGTAGTGCAAGAGCCGAACCTCGCGGCGACGAAATGGCTCCCCAAGGCCAATCCACCAATCCACGCTTAGGCGGCGGCTCTCATCTGGGCCCGCGCCCAGCAGTCGTCCGCAATCTCGCCAAATAGTCGATTCTGCGCGTCGCTTCCGCCGAGCTCAGACACTCGCGGCACGGCGGAATGGAGCACAGACGCGGCAAGCTCGTAGTCCGACGCGGCGATCGCACGGAAACCGACGGCAAGCTGAGCCAGGAGGACACTCGACTCGTCCTTGCGGTGTCGCCGAGTTCGCAGCCAATCGTCGAGCGCTTCGACGTCCCGAGCCCCGGCGAGTGCAAGCAGGCCATGAAGCTCCACGTACGCGCTGTCGTGCTTTCCGAGATTCTCGACGGCGGTGGCCCTCAACGGCTCCCACGGCAGCTCGACCGGCGAGGGTGCGCTCAGCCACAGTCGCCAGGCCATGGCGGGTCCGTC
>CBFCWN010000074.1:0-17671 GCA_965601515.1 uncultured Myxococcales bacterium
CCGCGTGTCCCCTTATTTTAGGGTGGCGCGGGCCCAGGCGCGTTTGCCGGCCTTGATCGTGTAGGGGCCGCCCTTTTTCAGTTTGGCCTGGGGGTCGGTGATGCGGGTGCCGTCGATCTCGACGCCGCCCTGTTGGATGCGGCGTCGGCCTTCGCTCGAGCTCTTCACGAGGCCCAGGTCGCTGAGCAGCTTCGGGATCCAAATGGTGTCTTCGTCGAGCGTGAGCTCATGCTCAGGCATGTCGTCAGGGACCTGGCGCTTCGAGAACTGCGCGAGCCATGCTTCCTCGGCAGCGTCTGCCGCGGAACCGTCGTGGTACCGGCCGACGATTTCCTTGGCGAGCGCGATCTTCGCGTCCCGCGGGTTGAGCTCCCCGGACGCGCACGCTGCCTTTCTCCGTTCGATCTCGTCTGCGGATTCCGTCGAGAGCAGCTCGTAGTAGCGCCACATCAAGTCGTCCGAAACGCTCATCAGCTTGCCAAGCTGCTCCTTCGGTGGCTCCGCGACCCCGACGTAATTGTCGAGGGACTTGCTCATCTTCGCCCCGACGATTTTGCCGTCCTCCGAGCGCGCGTTGATGCCCTCGAGAATCGGAGTGGTCATCACGATTTGAGGCCGCTGCCCCATCTCTCGCATGATCTCCCGACCGACCAGAAGGTTGAAGAGCTGGTCCGTTCCCCCGAGCTCCACGTCGCACTCCAGCATCACCGAGTCGTACGCCTGCGCCAACGGATACAAGAGCTCGTGAATCGAGATGCTCTGGTGCTCAGCCCAGCGGCGCCGGAAATCGTCGCGCTCCATCATCCGCGCAAGCGTGTACTTGCCCGCGAGCCGGATGACATCGTCGAACGCCATCTTCCCGAGCCATCCGCTGTTGTAGACGATTTCCGTCCGCTCCGGGTCGAGGATCTTGAACGCCTGCTCGGCGTAGGTCCGCGCTCCCTCGAGAATCTCGTCGCGAGTGGGAACCGGCCTCGTACTGCTACGACCGGACGGGTCTCCGATTTGCGCCGTGAAGTCACCCACGATGAACACGACGTCGTGTCCGAGCTCCTGGAACTGGCGCATCTTGTTCAAGAGCACCGTGTGACCCAGATGCAGGTCCGGACGCGTCGGATCGAATCCCGCCTTGATCTTCAACGGCTTGCCGCTGCTGAGTCGTTCGAGCAATTCCGACTCGACGTGCAGGTCGACGACGCCGCGCTTTAGCTCCGCGAGCTGCGCTTCTGGGCTCATGAGCGCCCTCTATTCGCCGGGAGCGCCGTTGACGAGCTCTTTGAGCTCTTTGCCGACCTTAAAGAAGGGGAGACGCTTCTCCGGGACCGGCACGGGCTTGCCCGTCCGTGGGTTCCGGCCGCTGTACGATTTGTACTCGCGCACCGTGAAGCTCCCAAAGCCGCGAATCTCGATCCCCTCGCCTTGCTCGAGGGCCGTCGTCATGGCGTTGAAAACGCAGTTTACAACTTGTTCAGCTCGGCTTTTGGTGATCTTCGTCCGCTGGGCTACAGCGTCGATGAGCTCCGACTTCGTCATCGATTCTCTCCCCATTGGAGCCCGAGTATATCCAGGCCCTTAGGCGCGTCAACAGCGATTTCGCGCACTTGCACACCAGCCTAACGGATTGACTCTCAGTCAGCACAAAGAGTTGCGGCCGGATTATGTGAGTCGACTCTCAGTGTCGCGAGCGATACCCGCGGCCTAGGCCGTAGCTTCCAGGGCCTGCAGGACGTCGTCGACGAGCTCGTCGGTGTCCTCGATGCCCACCGCGTAGCGCACCAGATTGTTTTTGATGCCGATGGCCTCTCGCTCTTCGGTGGTCAGCTCGAAGTAGCTCATCAGCGCGGGCTGCTCGATCAACGACTCGACGCCGCCGAGGCTCGGCGCGATCCGCGGGATCTGACACGCATCGACGAAGCGGCTCGTCCCGTGGAGGTCGGCGTCGAGGGAAAACGTCACCACGCCGCCGAAGCCTGTCATCAATCGGGACGCGGTCTCGTGGCAGGAATGCGACGCAAGACCCGGATACCACACCTCCGACACGCGGGGATGCGCCTCGAGCCGCTCTGCGATCGCCATAGCAGACCGGTTCTGCTGCTCCACTCGCAGCGCAAGGGTCTTGATTCCTCGATGAATCAAGTACGCAGCATGCGGGTCGAGGCAGGCGCCAAACACGCTCCTCAGGTCTCGAACGAGCGAAACGATTCCAGCGTTCCCAGCAACTACGCCGCCAAGAACGTCGTTATGTCCCGCTAAATACTTCGTCGCGCTGTGGATGACGATATCGATGCCAAACGCGGCTGGTTTGCAGTTCACCGGGGTCGCGAACGTGCTGTCGATCAGAGTTTTGATTCGGTGTTCTCGACAGACCTCCACCATTTCCTCGAGGTCCGGCACGGTTTGGTAGGGGTTCGTAGGCGCCTCGGCGATCACCAGACGCGTCTCCGGCCGAATCGCGGCTCGCAGGGCATCGATGTCTGCCGGCGGGATCAGCGTGCTCGCGACGCCAAAGCGGTCGAGAAAGGTCGTCACGAACTGTCGTGTTCGGCGGTAGCAGTCGGCAAAGAGAATCACGTGAGAGCCGGACTTCACCAGCGCGAGAATGGTCGAAGTGACGGCGGCCATTCCGCTCGCGAACGCGGCACAGTCGGCGGTACGCTCGAGAGCGGCGACCTTCTCCTCGACCAGGCGAACCGAGGGGTTGCCGTATCGCCCGTACTCTTCGCGCTCCTTGTGGCCTTCAAAGTAAGCGATGAGTTCTGCCGTATCGGCGAACGAATACGTCGCGGTCTGCGTAATCGGCGCAACCAAGGAATCGTACGGGTACGTCCGAGGCTCACCTCCATGAACCGCCAGCGTCTTCTGCGAGATGTCCTCTTCGTCGGACATGAGGGCCGGAGCCTAGGTGAGCGGATTTCGCGGCGCAACCTCCGGCAATTCGGGCGTAGGCGCCCTATCCCGCCCCCCGGTCAGAGCGCGTCGCACACCCCCGTGCCGACGTTCCGCACGCAGTCGAATGCGGGATCGCCCGACCCAGGATTGGACGCCTGTCCGTTGAACTCGTAGACCCGATCGGAGGGTGAACCGAGGAACATCGGAGCGGAGCCTGGATCGATCCGTCCCCCAAACTCCTCGGAGTAGGAGAACGTCACCGTTCCGATGTCGACCACCGACCCGCTTCGGAAGTTCACGTTGCCTGTGCCGTTTCGCTCGCCGCCGTAAGAGACGACGACGTGGTCGAGCACTGAATCGTCCGACCCCTGATTGAAGTCGATGCCGGCCCAGAACACCGGCGTTGCGGCGTCGATGGTGGTAAACGCGATCGGCGCGTCGACCGTACCCTGCGCCTCGAGGATACCGTCATTGCCCTCGCCGACTCTCAGTCTGCGACCGGCCGCAAAGCGCAGCTCCGCGCCAGGGTTCACGGTCATGACGGGCACGGGGTCCAGCGGATACGACTGCCGAAGCTCCACGTTCCCCTGCACGACGTACGGAACCCCATTGGCCGGCCAGACCGCGCTCGTATCGATCACGTCTCCATTGACCCAAATGCCTTCGTGGCCGAGCGTTCCCGTGGTGTTGTTGCCGGTAAGCGCGTTGCCTGCCCCGAACCGGCCCACGAAGTTTGCAGAGATACGCACCGCCGAGAAACGCGCGCCGATGATCGTGTTGTCCGTGCACATTCCTTCGCAGTGGCTTCCATCGGCGAACGTCATCCCGTAGCCGTTGCTGTCGACAATCATCGTGTCCGTGACCGAGACGAGCGCCGGAGATCCAGAGTTGGGTCCGACGACGATGCCCGCGCGGGAAGTCGATGCACCCTGCCCGGGGTCTCCACCGGCGGAGACGAGCACCGCGTGGGAAATGCGCGACGGCCCGGCAGCCCCAGCTCCGCGCAGTTGGATACGACTCCAGTAGTCCGCCCCCGATACCGGTTCGAAGAATACCGGGTCGGTCGAGGTCCCCTCGACGATCAGCTGACTGTCGATCGTCGCCAGCTGTCCGTTCAACGGCATTTCGATCCGGGTGCCCGCAGCGATCGTGAAGGCGCCGTCGTCGACCGTGAGGTTTCCGCTCGGTCGAATCGGCTGCGTCGTTCCGTCAGTGGAGATCGGCCTTGCCCACGAAACCGTCCCGACCGCGGTTCCCGACCGAACCCGAAGCGGGCTCTCGTATCGGTTCGAGGCGCTCAGGAAGTCGTGGAAGACGCGGAACGGCACGTTGAGGCTCGAGCCCTGCACGTCGATGACGTTGTTCTCAAACGACTGAATCTCCGCGCTTCCGTTCGCGTAGACGCCGGTCGAACCCGAAGTCGAGCTCTGGAGCAGACAGTGTTCGACCATCGCCACGGGGGCCGGCGAGTCGACCCTCAGACCTCCGTTCGACGAGCTGCCGAAGCCCTCGATGCGAACGTCACGAAGAACGGTCCCTGCCCCCGCATCGTCGTCGATGAAGACCCCGTTCCAAGGATTCACATCCGCGACCATGCTAACTGGGGCCTCCGGCGTGCCGGCTGCCACGAGCGTGCCGGCGTCCGTACCCGTGCTCGGGACGGAAACCTGCATGCGCGTGTTCTGGTTGAATCGAAGCTCGGTGCCCGGCTCGAAGCTCAACGTCGCACCGCCCCTGACGGTCAGTCCCGCACTCAAGTAGAAAGGGATGCCGTAGTTCGTCCAAGCCGAAGTCGTTCGCGACACCGTCGAGCCCCGCACGAACACCCGGTCGAGCCCGTTCCCCATCATGTCGAGGTCGGCGCCCAGCGTCGACACGTCATCCGACCCGATGCTGAGCGGCCCCCGGCCGTTGGACGTGAGCTGATTGCGATCGAACCACGGTGCGGCGTCTGTTCCGGCTCCGGCCTGCGCATAGACGCCGTAGTTGAGGCTCTCGCGTACGATGGAGTCCGTCACGATGGGGGCGGAGTCGCTCGTGACCTCGATCGAACCCTGTTCGGTCGCGCTGCTTCGGCGGCCTCCGAACTCCAACACGACGTTCCGAAGACGAGTCACGGCGGAGATGTTGTTGGCTCCGAAACGTAGCCCTCGGTAGTGGCCGCTTGGCGCCGGCCCCCCGACATCTTGAAAGCGAGTGAACACGACCTGGTCGCCCACGCCGGGGTCCCCACCGTCTGCAACGAGTGCGCCTGCGCTCGACGAGCCGACGTCGATGCGGAGATTGCTGTCCGTGCCGAACATCACGACCGCGCCAGGCTCCACCGTGACGACGGCACCCGACTCGATGCGAACGTCGCCCGTCACGACGTGCGGGCTTGCGGCAGCGGACAGAGTGGTATCGACGGCGATCGATCCACTCAGCGTCGAACCGTCTCCCTCCGTGACCGTGAAGCGCTTCGACAAGGTCGTGGTCGACCCTTGATCGACGACGACGTCGTACACACCCGCCGGCCGCGACACATCCGAAGGAACGACTGCTGAAAGCGTGCTCTCGTCGACGAACGACGTTGCAACATTCTCGCTGTATCCACCTAGCTCGAGTCGCACGGTCGGTGTCGCGGATGCAACGAAGCCGGTCCCGCGAACCACGATCGGGACGTCGGACTGCCGTCGACCCGCGGCCGGTGTGACCGACTCGACGCCCGGCGGCGCGGCGATGACGGTAATGTCGATCGTTTGACTGTCGACGCCTTCACTGTTGGTGGCGACGATGTCGAAGCTGTAGTCACCAATGTCGCCGTTTTCCGGCGTCGGTTTGGTCGAGGAAGCGGACAGGAGCCCGGTTAGCTCGTCGAACTCGACGAAATCAGGCACCGTCCCGCGGGTGGAAAGCGTCGGCGTGGGATTCCCGGTCGCCACCGCGGACGCGCCTGGGAAGCTCTGACCCACTTCGACCACGAACGAGGTGTCGGGCGTGACGACCAGCATCGGCTCTGCTGGCGGCAACACCGCGTCCACGGTGATCGTTCGTTCGTCGCCCTCGCCGAGCGTGTTCTCTGCGCGGACGGTGTATGCGTACTGGATCTCGCCGTTGGCTTCCGAGGCGGTGAAGCCGACCTCTCCCGTCGTCGGGTTCACCATAATCGCGAGGTCTTCGGGCGTCGTCGAACCTACGAGGCTGAATGTCACGCCTGGGCTCTCCGTCCCCTCGACGAGGTTCACGTCATAGCTGTAGGCGGTGCCTACGAAGACCGTGGATGGCGGCGGCACGGTCACCAGATCGATCACCGGTACCGGCGGCCTTGGCTCCACGGTGACCGCGAACTCCTGTACGTTCGGATCTCCAAGTCCGTTCTGGACTTGAATGGCGATGGTGTAGTCGCCAGGCTGCGCGCCCACGGCGCTCCATTCGACGGTGACCTCCGGGCCTTGAGCCGGTTGCTCCACGATGACAACGCCCTCGGCCGGCGTCCCGAAGGAGGGAGTGACGACGCTCCACTCGATCGTCGGAGCGCCCGCTGCGGCCGCGGCGTACGTCCATACCTCGCCTTCGTACACGGTCAGCGGTGGCATCGAGGTGATGAACGCAGGTCCACCCGTGTCGGTGACGGTGACCACGAACGATTGATCGGTCGAGCGTCCCCCGTCGACTTCGGTGGCCCGGATGCTCACGCTTTGGTCTCCCGCCTGGTCCGAGGTCGGGGTCCACCGGACGGCTCCCGTCGAAGGGTCGATCGTGAGTCCTTCAGGTGCCTCGGGAGCGCTCCAGCTCACCTCGCCGCTCGCGACCACCATCGGGTCGTAGGCGTACGGCGATGCGACCGTTGCCTCGAGCGGAGGTTCCGTAGTGAAGACCGGTCCGTTCGGACCGACGACCTCGACGTCGAAGCTCTGCGAGACCGAACCCGCGAGGTTCGTGGCGCGAATTTCGACCGACACCGAGCCAATCTCCGTCGGCGTCCACATCACGATCCCGGAGGTCGCGCCAATCTCGAAGCCGTCGGGGCCGGACACCACCTCGAATCCGATGGGAGTCATGCCGGTGACGGCAACCACGTAGTTGTAGGGCACGCCCACCGTTGCGGTGGCCGGTGGCGTCGACGTGATCGTCGGCGCCATGCGCGGGTTGGGCGACATGCCTCCGCCGCATCCGGCGATGGACGCCCAGAGCACGGCAGTCGCCGCCAGCCAAAATCGCACAAGTCGAGCCATCAGAAACCCCCCCAAGGTTCTGATTCTTATGCTAGCAAATTATTTTGTTGGCACTGTTACAAACGGCCGAAGTGGAGGTCTTCGTAGAGTTCTTCCTGCGTGATCCGGAGCCACTCCGTCCACTGCGATTCGTGGATCCCGGCGAAACCCGCCGCGAGCCGGTCGATGAGCGCGTCCCAGAGCTGGGCCTGCCTTCGGCGCACCTGGAGAGCGAGTTCACGGTCGATCAGACTGAGTTCCAACATCCTAGAGCTCCTTTCCTTCGTGATAAAAAGGACTTAGAGCTATTCGACGCGTGACCTTTGCAGAGTGGCTTTGCAATTCTGCAGTTGCTAGTTCCGGTTGTCGCTGCGATAGTGCAGCTCATGTTTAACTGGGACGATGTTCGATACTTTCTCACCCTGCACCGACAGGGGACGCTCGCCGCAGCGGGCACTGCACTTACGCTGGACCCCACCACCGTAGGCAGGAGGCTGGTCAAACTCGAGGAGGGCCTTGGCGCCCGCCTCTTCGATCGGACGCCGACGGGTTACATCCTCACCGAGGCGGGCCATCGACTCCTTCCCCGTGCGGAGCGCATCGAGCGTGAGGCCCTCGGCGTGGAGCGGGACGTCGCGGGCGAAGACCAGAAGCTCGAAGGCGTCGTCCGGCTGACCGCGACGGAGATGCTCACGACTCGGTTCATCGCGCCCCACCTCCGGCGCTTCCGCGAGCGATACCCGGAAATTCAGCTCGAGCTCCACTGCACCAACCTCGACGTCAACCTCGCTCGCCGCGAAGCGGATATCGCACTTCGACTCTCCCGCCCCACCCAAGAGGACCTGATCATCAAGCGGCTGTCGTTCATTCCTCTGGGTCTCTACGCGTCGGTGGACTACGTCGATCGCTACGGCCTCCCGAAAGACACGCTCGCGGGGCATCAGATGATTCTCTTCGCCAACAAGCGACCCTTCCGTCGGGAGAACGAATGGCTCGAATCCCGGATGGACGGCGCGCAGCTCGCGCTCCGGTCCGACAGCGTATCGGCCATCTACTCGGCGACCGTCGGCGGAACGGGGATCGCACTCCTTCCCTGTCTGGTTGCAGATAACGACCGTCATCTCGTCCGAGTTCCGTTCGAGGGCGCGCCGGAGCCGCGTCAGATTTGGCAGGCCGTGCACAAGGACCTGCGGGATAGTGCTCGCATTCGGGCCGTGCTCGAGTTCGTCGGGAAGACGATGTCACCGGTTCAGGAGCGCGTGTCGGCCGCCTAGGCGTCAGTGCGCCCGAACCGCAGCGAGAAACGGTTCACCGTAGTTCGAAATCCGTGCAGGCCCCATACCGTGAATGTCGGCGAGCGCCTCGAGGCTGCTCGGCTTGAACGCCGCAAGCTCGAGCAGCGTTCGATCGTGGCAAACGACATACGCAGGCACGCCCCGTTCTTTCGCGAGCTGTAGGCGCGTTTCCCGCAGTCGTTCGAAGAGCTCACCATCGACGTTCGAAGGAACCTCGGGAGCGGCGGGCTGTCGACCGGCCTTCGGACGGCGCTTGCCGACGTCGTCTTGGGGAAGCAGCACCCGAACTGGGGCCTCCCCTTTCATCACATCGACTCCCGCCTGAGTCAGAAACGGCAAGGGAAATTCGCCGGTCGTCAGGTCGACCAGGCCGCCTGTGACGAGCCGCCGAAGTAGCGCGAGCACCCAGGCTTTGCGGCGGTCGCTCAGGATGCCGTGTGTACTGAGCTTGGTCAGCCCGAGTCGCCGAAGCCGTTCGTTGTCGGTTCCGTGAAGCATGTCGGCCACTGCTGTCAGTCCGGCGCGCCGCTGGTTGCGAGCGACCCCGGCTAGCGCCTTTCTGACGACGACCGCATCGGCATCCGACACCGTTCCTGGGTCCGCGCTGGTGCCAAGGGCCTCCAGGCGTTCGCAGACATCGCAGTGCCCACACCCGCCGAGGGTCTCCTGGTCGTCGCCGAAGTAACGAAGAATGAAGTCGTGGCGGCAGGTGCCTGCCTCGACGTAGCGCATGAGGTCGAGGAAGAGACGCCACTGCTGCTGCACGTGGTGCGGGTCGTGCTCACCATCTCCGCTGTACCCGATCAGGCGCCGCCGAAGTCCAAGATCGCCCGAGCTCGTCAAAAGGAGCCCGTGTGCCGGCTGTCCGTCACGGCCCGCGCGGCCGACCTCTTGATAATAGGCTTCGACGGAGCCGGGCGCCTGAACGTGAACCACCGTGCGAATGTCGGGCCGGTCGATGCCCATTCCAAACGCGTTCGTGGCAACGACGACGTCGAGGCGCCGAGCGGCAAAGGCCTGGTTCACGTCTTCGCGAATCGAGGAAGGAAGCCCGGCATGGTAAGCCGCGGCGCGCCAGCCAGCTTTGGCGACGGCCTCGGCGACCTTCTCGGTGTTTCGGCGCGTTGCCGCATACACGATGGCCCCGCCCCTGGGGGCTTCGGGGTTGCCGAGCGCGGACTCGAGGGCCCTGAGCATTCGCTTGCGTCGCTCGGACGCCACGTCGCTCTCCACCACCGAGAGGTGCAGATTCGGCCGAGAGAACCCGCGGAGAATGACCGACGCTCGCTCCGACTCGAGCCCGAGGCGCGTTTGGATTTCGTCTCGCACCACGGGGGTGGCCGTCGCGGTGCATGCGAGAACGTGGGGTGGCTTCAAGCGCTCGATCACCTCGCCGATGCGCATGTACGAGGGACGAAAATCGTGCCCCCACTGGGAGATGCAGTGGGCTTCGTCCACGGCGACCAGCGCGGGCTGGAGCCGGCTCAGCCGATCCAGAAGCCAGGTGGATTCCAGCCGCTCCGGGGCCACATAGACCAACCGGTACTCCCCCTCGGTCATCGCGCGCTCTCGGCGACGCAGCTCGTCAGCCTCGAGCGTCGAGGCCAAGTACGTCGACGGGATGCCTCGCTCCGTAAGCGCGCGAACCTGGTCCTCCATCAGCGCGATGAGCGGGGAGATCACGATGGTCGTGCCGTCGAGAATCGACGCGGGGAGCTGGTAGCAAAGCGACTTTCCTCCCCCCGTGGGCGCGATGACGAGGACACGCTTCCGGCCTTCCAAGAGCTCCTCGATGGCCTCTCGCTGCCATGGCCGAAAGTCGGAGAGCCCGAAGCCCTCTCGCAGCGCAACGTCGATGTCGGTCATGGGCGGGATGCAACGTACTGTGCGGGGCGAACGCATGCCATCGTTATCGACCGGACGTCCGCTTGGATGCGTCGAATCACAGGCGCGAGACGAACGAGGCGATGAGCGGAGCGATCTCTTTCGCGCGTTCCATGACCATCATGTGCCCTGCGCCTTCGAGAATGTGCAACTCGCTCTCGAGGATTCCGGTTGCGAGGAACTCCGAGAATTTCGCCGGCGCAAGGACGTCGTCCGAGCCTCCTACGATCAGCGCGGGCACTTCGATGCGCCCGATTTCGTTCATCCGGTCGAACCCGTCGCACGCACCCCAATCCACTGCCGCGGTCTCGGCCGGCGTCAGCGTGCCACACTCGGATGCTTCCGCGATCAGAGTCGGATCCGCATCGTCCTCGAATACGCCTGCGGGCAAGGCGGGCGACGCTCCGCCGGCGTCGCATGCAAGCTCGTACAGACGCACCATTGTTGGATCGACGCGTAGCCGGGCCCCTGTCGCGATCAGGACGAGGCCGATGAGGCGGTCATCGCCGATCATGGCCTGTTCCAACGCCACGGCGCCACCGAGAGAGTAGCCCACGAGCACGTACGGCCCGTCGACGACGGCCCGAGCGACCGAGCGGACGTATGCGGCCATCGATGCGACCGTCTCGAGAGGCGGACCGTCGGCGCCCGCCCTCCCTGGGAGGTTGAGCGAGATGCGGTTCCAGCCTGGCAACGCCTCGATCATGCGGTCGTGGATCCGGTGATTGCTGGACGCCCCATGCAGAAACACCAGCGTGGGCCGTTCCCCTGGCTCATGTCGAAACGTGACCGTCCGACCCTCGACCTGTGCTTCTACCAGCACACGCCCCCATCGCTCGACGCGCTCGCGACCGCAATCGATTGAAATCTGAAGTAGCGCTCTCGGGCGTAGGTGCCGGTGTACTGCAGCGCCAGCTCGTCGAACGAAACCGTCCTGAGAAACCGATAGCCGCACTCCTTCATGAGCGGCGTGGGGTCGTCGATGCCAAACTGCATCGGCTCGCCCAGCTCGTCGACGATGCCCTTCATGGCCCGGTCTTCGGGACGCAGCTTCGGGCTCGATCTCGCCATGTTCGAGCTCAGGTAGTCGAAGACCAGGAGCGAGCTCGGCGCGATGTCCGCCGCGATGCGCTGAAGCGTGGCGCGTGCAGCCGCTTCGGCGAGGTAGTAGATGACGCCCTCCCAGACGAAAACGCTCGACGCGGAAGGGTCGTGCCCGGACGAGGCGAGGCGTTCGAGAAAGTCGTCGGTTTCGAAATCGCACGCGACAAAGGTCGCGGATTCGAGAGGATACCCGTCCAAGCTCGAAAGTCGTTCATGTTTTTCGGCCTGGGTGGCCGGCTGGTCGACCTCGAAGAACCGCACGCCGGGCCGAGCGAGCCGGGCTGCGCGGGTGTCGAGCCCGGCCCCGAGGATGACGACCTGCTCGTCCCCGGCGTCGAGCGCCCGGACCACACAGTCGTCGATGAAGCGCGTTCGGAGCGCCACCCAAAGCTCCATCGAGGGGGAGTGCGCATCCCAGCGTCGAGACAGGGATTCGCCTTCCTCTCCCGCCAGCTGCATCGCCCACGGGTCGTCGCAGACCGCTTCGGGCAGCTGCGTCGCACGGCCTCGGTAGGCCGCCACCATGAGTGCCGTCCGGCTTGCCGCGCGCGCCGCGGCCATGCCTAGTGACCTTGCTCGCGGTCGATTCCAGGATGCTCAGGCTCGCCCGGCTCGTGGCGCGGGTTGCCCGTCAGATACGTCCCGTCCCGCCCCGGAATCGAAAGCAGTGTCTCTTTGTCGTACAGGAAGTGCTCGCGTCGAGTGGACGGAGGCATGTGCATGCCGGTGTCCATTCGGATCGCATCGCACGGACACGCCTCGACGCAGTATCCGCAGAAGATGCACCGAAGCTCGTCGATCATGAAGACCTCGGGGTATCGCTCGTAGCCGTAGCGAGGATCGTCGGGCTCGTACTCCGCGGCTTCGATGTGAATGCATTGCGCGGGGCACGCGGTGCTGCAGCAGAGGCATGCGACGCAGCGTGGCGATCCGTCCGTACGATGGGTGAGCCGATGAATGCCGCGGAAGCGTTCCGGGTACTCGATCTTCTCTTCGGGGTACTTGACGGTCGCGATCTCTTTGTTGGGCTTGGATGCGAGCGTGTTCTTGAAGAAGCGGCCCGCGGCGAACTTCAGTCCCTTCGCGATCTCAGGGATGTACGCCTGCTCGGCGGCGGTTCGTTTGGGCTTCTTGATGACTTTGACTTCGGCGGCCATTGGAACCTCAGAAAATCGTGTCGACGAGCTTGACCCATCGGTCGAGCCAGCCGGACAGCGTGAAGGCGCCCATCACGAGAATGTTGATGAGGGAAATGGGAAGGAGACCTTTCCAGCACAGCTTCATGAGCTGGTCGTAGCGGAAACGAGGAAGCGACCAACGGATCATGAGCTGGAACCAGATGAAGACGACGATCTTCAGCAGGAAGAAGAGGACCTGCACGACCAGGACCAGCCAGTGCACCATCGGCACCGAGTAGCTGCCGGACAGGAACGGCAGCGAGAACTCGAAGCCGTCGCGGTAAAGAAAGGGCACGTCCCAGCCGCCGAAGAACAGAACCGATGCAATGGCCGCGAGGGAGACCACCTCGACGAACTCTCCCATGAAGAACATTCCGAACTTCATGCCGGAGTACTCGGTGAGGTACCCACCGACGAGCTCGCTTTCCCCTTCGGGAAGGTCGAACGGCACGCGCTTGGTTTCCGCGATCGCCGCGATGAAGAAGGTGATGAACCCGAGCGTGAGGGGCGGGACGAAGATTCCCCAGACTTGGTCGTGCTGCCACATCACCATGTCCTCGAGGCGGAGCGAGCGGTACAGCATGAACGCCGGGACGAGCGTCAGTCCGAGCACGACCTCGTAGCTCACCATTTGGCTTGCCGCGCGAATGCCTCCGAGGAGCGAGTACTTGTTGTCGGAGGCGTAGCCCGAGATGGCCGCGCCGACGACGCCGGTGCTCGCGATCGCAAAGATGAACAGAATGCCGACGTTGATGCTCGCGACCTGTAGCGGGATGGCTGCTCCCGAAAGCTCGCCGGTCCGTGGCAGCACCTCGTTCAGGTGATCGAGGTGCATCGTGCTTGCGAAGGGAATGACGGCAAACGCCGCGATTGCAGGGATCAGCGCGATGATCGGGCCGAGCGCGAACAGCAGCTTGTCCGACTTCGGAGGCACGAAGTCTTCTTTGAAGACGAACTTGAGGGCGTCGGCGACCGGATGGAGCAGGCCGATGAGCATGATCTTCCCCTGGTTGCGGATGATCATCGAGTGAACGCCGTAGCCGACGCGAAGCAGTACGGATGCGACGCCGAAACCGATCAGGGTCTTGGTGAGAGTTGCGCTGGAGACGGGAAGCGGGTTGCTTCCTCGAATGGCGACGAATGTGAGCGCAATGAGCGCGACGATGGCCAGGATGCCCGTCAGTGCCGCCAAGCGCCACAGAGGCAGTCGCGCTTTGTCGATCAGGGAGACCGCGGCCGGCGGAAGGACGATCGCGGCCCTCGACGGCCCGAGCCGGTCCTGAATCATCGCGCTCTGGCGCCGCTCCGCCCAGATGAGGATCGGTGCGAAGACCCCCACCGCAATGACGAGCACGAAGAGAATCTTGAGAATCGAGGACCCGACGAGAAGGCCAGTGGTCATTGGGCGGCCTCCGCCGTGTCCGAGAGCTCTTTGCGAAGACCATCGAGGTCGCCGAACCCGAGGTCTTTACCGAGCGCGCCAGCAAGGTCTGCGATGGTGCGCCATCCGGGCTCGATGCCAGGAGGCGGCGACAGAACCGGCGAGAAGCTCTGGGTCATGCCCTTCGCGTTGACGAAGCTCCCTGCGACCTCGAACGTGTCGGCCACGGGGATCGCCACGGAGGCCACCGCCGGAAGAGCGCCGACGTGGCTGCTGAGAGAAACGACCGCGCTCAGGGAGCGGAGCGGAGAGAGCGCATCGAGCCCTTCGGTGCTTGCCCAGCCGAGCGCAACCACGCCGGCGACGGACCCGCTCTGCACGTCGGACACGAGCTCCGAGAGCGGCTTGAGCTCGGCGTCGCCGGAAGCCCGAGTCGCGCCTCCGCGGTTCGGGTTGTTGTCGTCACTTCGAAGGATGTCGTCGCCTTCCCAGCCGCCGAGTGCCGCAAGATACAGCCTGGTGGAACCAAGAGCGCCTGCGAGCTTCGCCAAGGCCAGATTGTCCTCGGTGGTGTTCTGCGCGCTGAGCACGAACGCCAGTTTGTCGGCGTCGACTTTGCCGAGCTCGTCGGCTGCCTGCTGAATCGCCTCGTCTTCGCCGATGGGCGCTCGTGCGTCGCCGCGCCCCGCGGTAGGAGCGAGGAGCCGGTCGTTCGAGTGGCGCTGATAGGTCATCATGCCGTCGTCGCACATCCAGAACTTGTTCACGTCCTCGTTGTCGCGCGGACGGAGTCGGTAGACTTTGCCGTTGCGAGGGTCGTAGTCGACGTGCGTGTTGCAGCCCGTGGCGCAGCCGGTGCAGACGCCCTCCCCCGACTTCAAGAACCAGACCCGCGCCTTGAACCGGAAATCGCGGCTGGTGAGAGCCCCGACCGGGCAGACGTGTTCGGTCATCAACGTGTAGTTGTGGTCGAGCTGCCGACCTGGCGCGAGGATGATTTCGTTTCGATTGCCACGCTCACGCATGTCGAGCACGTGGTCCTTGGCCACCTCGTCGCACACGCGAATGCACCGGGTACACATGATGCAGCGCTCTGCGTCGTACACGATGGTCGGGCCGAATCGCACGCCTTTGGGCTTGTGCACCGGCTCGGTGAGCTTTCGTTTCAGCGTGCCTTGATGCTCGTAGTAGTAGTCCTGAAGCTTGCACTCACCCGCCTGGTCGCAAATCGGGCAGTCGACCGGATGGTTGAGGAGCAGGAACTCCTGCACGGCAGACTGCGCGTTCTTCACCTCGTCGTTGGTGGACGAGATGACCATGTCCTCGGCGGCCGCGAGCTGGCAGGCGGGCTGAAGCTTGGGCTTCGTCGCCGGAACGTAGTCTTTTTTGGATTCGTCCCACTCGAGCTGAGGCATGGCCATCTGCCGGCCGCTCTCGATTTGCACGAGGCACATGCGGCAGTTCGCAGCGATCGAAAGGCCGGGGTGCCAGCAGTAGTGAGGAATCTCGATGCCCTCGCGCCATGCCGCCTGCATGACGGTCTCGCCGGGCTCAAAGGGAATCTCTTTCCCGTCCAACACGAACTTAGGCATGACTAACGATCACACTCCCCGCCGATCATGTTGACCGACCCAAACGTCGGGATGATGTCGGCGATCATGCCGCCAAGAATCATTTCGCGCGACGCCGCGAGGTTGTACCAGCATGGAGGCCGCACGCGAACCCGGTACGGGGTGCCGCTGCCGTCAGACACGATGTGAAACCCGAGCTCGCCGTTGCCCCCTTCGGTGAAGCTGTAGACCTCGCCGGCTGGGACCCGAAGGCCTTCCATGACGAGCTTGAAGTGCGCGATGGTGGCCTCGATGGTGGTGTAGACGTCGTGCTTCTCGGGGAAGGAGATGCGGGGGTCGTCGACGTTGACGGGCCCTTCGTCGGGCATCTGCTCGAGGGCCTGCTCGATGATGCGAACGGACTGCCGGATCTCTTCGAGACGCACCATGAAGCGGTCCCAGTTGTCTCCGTCTTCGCCGACCGGAACATCGAAATCGAAGCGGTCGTACACCATGTACGGGTAGTCTTTCCGCACGTCGTAGGCGAGACCTGTGGACCGTGCGACCGGACCGGTGCATCCGTAAGACAGCGCCTGCTCCTTCGTGAGTACGCCGACGCCCTCCATCCGGTCGAGAAAGATACGATTCCTAAGAAGCATGATTTCGGCTTCCTTCACGACCTTGAAGATCTCGGGGATGACGTGACGCACGTCGTCTTTGAACGTCGCGGTCGGTGGCGCGGCCATACCCCCGATGCGTCCAAAGCTGTGGGTCATGCGCGCTCCGGTTTCGCGCTCGAGGATGTCCCACACCCAATCGCGCACTTTCAGGAGCCACAGGAACGGTGTGAAGGCTCCGAGCTCCATCGCGGACGCGCCGTTGCACGTGAAGTGGTCCGAGATGCGAGCAAGCTCGCCGAGAATGACGCGGTAATACTGACAGCGCTCAGGCACCTCGATCTCGAGGAGCTTTTCGACTGCGAGTGACCAGCCCACGTTGTTGAGCATCGGTGAGACGTAGTTGAGGCGGTCCGCGTAGGGAAAGACCTGAGCCCACGTGCCGCGCTCGCACGACTTCTCGAACCCACGGTGAAGGTACCCCGGTTGGACGTCGAGCTTCTCGATGTTTTCCCCGTCGAGGTCCATGACCATGCGGATGGTGCCATGCATCGCGGGATGCGACGGCCCCATGTTTAGGCGCATCGGATCGGATTCGAGCTCGAGCGCGGCTTCGTCGTTCGATAACTCGTCAGCGGGCTCCATCTTACTCCTTTGCGCTTTCTTCGGCTGGCTCCGCGGCCTCGTCTTGTTGTTCTTCCGCGAGCTGCGCGTCGATGCGTGCCTGAATCTGTTGGGCGGCTTCCGAGTCGCTCAGCGTGCGTCGCTGGCCTAGCTGAACGCCGATCGACGGCGAAACCTGATGGTCACCGCCCGCTAAACGCGCTTCCCAGTCGATGCGCGCGAAAGGCTGTCCTTCTTCGATGCCGAACGGCGGGAGTTTCTCGATCTCGCCGACCTCGCGGTAGGGGACCAGCGGCTGCGTCTTGTCGATGGGGTAGTCCTTGCGGAGCGGATGCCCTTGGAACTCCTCGTACATGAGAATCCTTCGCATGTCGGGGTGTCCGTCGAACTCGATCCCAAACATGTCGAAGACCTCTCGTTCGCCCCAGTTCGCCCCAAGCCAGACCTCGCTCAGCGTGCCCAGCTTCTCGCCTTCTTTGACGTGGGTGCGCAGGAGGATCCGCGCGTTGTTCGTCGAAGAACGAACCATCAGCGTGACGTCGAAGCGTGCGGACTCGCGCTGGGGATAGTCGATTGCGGTCACGTCGAGGAAGTGGTCCATCTGGGCCTGCTCGTCGTCCCGGAGAAACCGTGCGACCTCGACCCAGTCTTTCGAGGCAACGAGCGCCTCACTGTCCCCGAAGGCGTCACTCGTGGAAAGGATGCGGTCGCCAAACTCGGCTTGCAGTCGTTCGACGACGGCCTGACTCACGCGCCCTCCTTGGCCTTGCCGGGAGCGTTCTCGGGAACCTGCTTGGGCGGGACGACGATCGGCTTGCGGTCGTTGGCCTGAATCTTCTCTTGAAGGAGCATCAGCGCGTCGAGTACGGCTTCGGGGCGCGGAGGGCATCCCGGTATGTACACGTCGACCGGGATGACTTTGTCGACGCCCGGAATCGTCGTGTAGTTGTCGTAGA
>CBFCWN010000075.1:0-17627 GCA_965601515.1 uncultured Myxococcales bacterium
GGTTCGTGGGTGTCGCCCTCGTGAGGCACGTCCGCCGCCGGCGGCTCGAAGTGGACGGCCACTCGAATGCGGCTCGAGACAGGAGTTTGTCCCCGCGTGGCAGGCTCGAAACTCCAGTTCTTCACGGCGCGAACGGCCTCCGCGTCGAAGTCGGCTCCCGCGGAGTGCTCGACGACGACGTCGGTCACGGTGCCATCGGCCGTCACGGTGATGCGGACGATGACCGTCGGGTGAAGGCCCTCGTCCTCACGGCCCGGCGGGTAGGCGGGGGGCGGCGCGGAGAGGAGATGGGGGGGGTGGAGGTCCGGGTCCGGGTCCGGGTCCGGCGCCGGAACCGGACTCGGGACAGGTTCCGTGTCTTGCGCGCGCACCGGCGCACCTGCCCAGAGGAGGATTCCTCCGAGCACGAGGATCGCCAGACTGTGGTTACTCGTCCCTTTCATTCACTGCTCTTGCCTGTGCCGCGCGGCGCGCGGGGTTCGTTCGTCGGTGTGCGAACGTCAGGCAGGAGGTGAATTCTTCGGAGCGGTCTGGTAAAGGCGGGCGCGAGTCGAAACGTGGTCGGCGATGCGATCCCGAACAGCGGCGGCCCGATCGCCGCGTGCGACCACGACCGACTGCGCCACGTTTGCAACGGCGTCGCGCCGCTCGGACGCATGGCCGCAATGCTCATGGGCATCGTCGTCGCTCGGAACGGGGGCCTGTTCGAACCTGATGTCGGCGCTCGCATCGCCGCCTTCGACCAGGTGCCCATGCGACTCACCGCCGTGGATCAGCTCGCCGTGCTCCGCGCATCGCGTGTGCTCGACGAGCAGCATGTGTCCGCCGTGTGAACCCTGCAGAAATAGGCCGACGACCGCGAGCAGCGCACAACTGCGCCGAATCATTGCGGAAGTACGGGCGATGTCGCAGGCGTGGGGCATGGACCGTCGGCGAGTATGACCGAATCGACGCCGACATCAAACAGCGAAACGATGTGGGCTGGAGTACGTCACCCCGCCGGGCTACACCCTCCGCCGCCCTCAACCGCTACGATGACAATGGGTTTTGGGGGCCCAACAGTCTCATGTCCCGACACGATCCTACCGAGGTCACACGGCGTCACGTGTTTGCGCAGCAGGGCCTCTCCAAGAAGGAAGAGCAGGCCCGACTGGTCGTGCTCGCGGGGAAGCTCGCCGGAGACAAGTACGCGATCGACGAGGTGCTCACCCTCGGGCGCGGCGACGCCGCGGACGTGAAGATCGACGACACCCTGGTGTCGCGGATGCACTCTCGCATCTTCAAGCACGAAAACGGTTCGTACGTGATCGAGGACCTGGAAAGCCGAAATGGGACTCAGGTCAACGGGCTGGGCATCACGCGTCAGGTGCTCACGTATGGCGACCGAATTCAAATCGGATCCAGTCTGTTGCTCTTCGCACACCACGACCCGATGGAGGAGCAGGTCGCGCAGCGTCGTAAGCTCGAAGCGATCGGAAGGCTTGGAACCGGCGTCGCTCACGACTTCAATAACCTTTTGGGCGCCGTGCGCTCGAGCATCGACTTCCTCGCCGCGCTTCCGGCCGAAACCAAGGTAGGCGACCCCGACGTCCGCGAAGCCTTCAACGACATCCGTGGCGCTGCCGCTGCCGCGACCGAGATGACCAGCCGGCTGCTCGGTTTCGCGCGCGAAGTTCGGGGAAGTCACGCTGAGGTCGACCTCTCAGAGCTTTGCCACCACGTCGTCCAGCTCGCCCGTCATACGTTCCATCGGAGCATCGGTATCGAAGCGCGTATCGATCGCGGACTCAAAGTCAGCGGCGATCGAGGCCAGCTGCACCAGCTGCTCATGAATCTGATGATCAATGCTCGCGACGCGATGCCGAACGGCGGCAAGCTCGAGATCAGCGCGAGCAAGGCCGATCCGGCCGAGCTCGAGAAGGCGCCGTTGAATCCGCTGGTCGCACACGCGGTCATCAAGGTCAGCGACACCGGTGTCGGCATGGACGACGCGACCCGCGAACGCGCTTTCGACCCGTTCTTCACGACCAAGGGGGATCAGGTCGGCGCGGGGCTCGGACTTGCTGCGGTATACGAAATCGCAAAATCGCACAATGGCCACATCACGGTTCACAGCGTTCCGAACCGTGGCAGCGAGTTCCAGGTCGTCTTCCCGCTCACCACCGATCGGCCGATGGTGCCCACGGAGCCGAGCCTCCCCGCGATCAGGCTGCCCCGGACTCAGCTTTTGATTCTGCTGGTCGACGATGAGGACGTCGTTCGACGAAGCGCGGGCCGCGTCGTCCGGCAAAGCGGCCACCGGGTGATTTTTGCAAAGAGCGGGAAAGAAGCGCTTCAGGTCTATACCGAGACTCAGCCCCGGCCGGACCTGGTTCTGATGGACCTCAACATGCCGGGGATGACCGGGGATCAGGCCTTCGAGGAGCTCAAGGCGCTCGACCCGGCGGCGCCCGTGGTGTTCGTCTCCGGCTATTGGGACCGAGACCTCGAGCGAAAGCTTCGCGACATGGGAGCGCTCGGTTTCGTCCAAAAGCCCTACGAAGCTGCTACGCTCCGGGACGCCATCGTTCAGGCGATGGCGGCCCAGGCTTCATGATCAAATACATTGGCTCCAAGCGCGTGCTGGTGCCTCACATCGTGCGGGGGGTGAGCGCGTTTCCGTCGAGTGAACGGGTGCTCGATTTGTTTTCGGGTACGTCGCGCGTGGCGCGTGGTCTGAAAGAGAGCGGCCGCCATGTCGTTGCCAACGATCACCTGAGCTACGCTGCGACGCTGGCTCGCTGCTATGTGCAGGCCGACTCGGTGCGCTGGCTCGACGAAGCCACGTCACTGATCGACGAGCTCACGAAGGTGCCCCCTGCGCCGGGGTACTTCACCAAAGCGTTCTGCGAAGACGCACGCTACCTGCAGCCCAAAAACGGTGCGCGTGTCGACGCGATTCGAGAGGAGATCGCACGCCGTGACTTGCCGCCCGAGCTCGAAGCCATCGCCCTCGTCTCGTTGATGGAGGCCGCGGACCGCGTCGATTCCACCACCGGCGTGCAGATGGCCTATCTGAAGAAGTGGGCGGCTCGCTCCTTCAACGAGCTCGAGCTTCGGGTGCCCGCGCTGATTTCCGGCGCGGGTGAGGCGCTCCAGCTCGAGGCGGCCGAGGCGGCGGCCGAGGTCGATGCCGACGTCGCCTACATCGACCCGCCCTACAATCAGCACAGTTACATGGGGAACTACCACGTCTGGGAAAGCCTCGTGCGGTGGGATAAGCCCGAAACCTACGGCATCGCGAACAAGCGTATCGGGTGCAAGGCCTACAAGAGCGACTTCAACTCGAAGCGTCGGATCCGCGACGGGCTTCGAGAGGTGTTCGCGGCGATTCGCGCCAAGCATCTGCTCGTCTCGTTCAACAACGAAGGCTACGTCGGCCGCGACGAGATGGTCGAGCTGCTCTCGGAGAAGGGGCACGTCGGCTTCGTCGCCGTGGATTTCAAGCGCTACGTCGGGGCGCAGATTGGCATCCACAACCTCCAGGGCGAAAAAGTCGGGCAGGTCAGTCACCTACGGAACAAGGAGTATCTGTTCGTGGTGAGCGCTCGGGCGGCCGACGTCGAATCGGTGGTCGACGCGCTCACGGAGAGCCTCGGCACCGCGGCGCTTGCGTCAGGCCTCCCGAAAGGCAAAAGGGAAGGCCATGAATCTGAGCGACGTGCTGAACGATGAGGCCGCTCGGGCCTCGATCATCAATGACGTAGTGGGCCTCATCGACGGCGAGGTCGGCAAGCAAAAGGGGCTGAGCGGTGTGGCCGTCAAGGCCGGCTACAAGCTCGTGCAGGGCGTGAAGCCAGGCTTCGTCCGAAACGTCGTGCAGACGCTGCTTCCGGAGTTTGCCGCCGTGCTCGAGCCGATCTGCAACCAGGCGCTCGAGCAGGGGCAGACGGTCTCGGGCTACTTCGCGGCGAACAGTACGGACATCGCCGAGGCGCTGCTTGCCGTCACCGACTCCCGTGCGCAGAAATCCGAGCACGGTTCGGTGAAGCGCGCGTACGGGAAGCTTCGGGGCTCTGCCCGCAAGAACGTCGAGAGCGCCGTCCCGGGCCTCGGCGCGATCGTCGAGAAGTACGCCGCCTGACCACGATGGAGTACTTCGAGGACATCGTCGTCGGAACGGTCCGCGAGTCCGACGAGCCGTACGAGCTCACCGCCGATGAAATCGTGGAGTTCTGCGCGAAATGGGATCCGCTTCCTTTTCACGTCGATGCGGAGGCCGCCGCGAAGACGCCCGTCGGCAAGCTATTCACGTCCGCGATTCACTCGATCGCGATTGCGATTCGCCTCGGGCACAACCTGAAAGCCGAGCCGACCGCGACTGAAATCGGTCTCGGGTGGGACGAGGTGCGCTTTCACGTGCCGGCGTGTGCGGGTGATCGGCTCCGGCTTCGAGGCGAAGTGCTCGAGACTCGTGCGTCGACCAGCAAGCCGCACCTCGGGATCATTCAGAGCCGGCTCACGCTGATCAATCAGCGTCGTGAAACGGTTGTTTCGTTTCGGGCGGCGGCGATGGTTCGACGGCGACCGCAGTAGAGCCAATCGCCTCCAGCAGCTCGACGACCGCGGCGCGGGTACGGTCCCGAAGGTCGATCACGGCGTCATCGTCCGTGAGGTCGGGATTCCGGTGGAGCGGCTTGCCGATCTGCACGGTGACCAGCCTGTCTTCGCGGTTCTTGCTGGCGCCGGTGTCGACGGCGTCCCGAGACATCAGCGAGAAGGTCCCGTTGATCGCGACCGGGAGCACGGGCTTGCCGGTGTTGACGGCTGCTTGGAACGCGCCGTTTTTGAAGGGCTTGAGCTTGCCGTCCGCCGTGCGCGTCCCCTCGGGGAAAACGAGCAGCGGCTTGTTCCGCCTGAGGACGCTCTCGAACGCCTGCATGACGGCCACAGCAGCATCGCGACCCTTGTTGCGGTCGACGGGGACGTGTCCTGCGAGCCGAAGGTGCCAGCCAAGGAAAGGCACGTTCATGACGGAGCGTTTGGCTGCCCACTTGAAGTCCCCCGGGAGTGACGCTCCGAGCACGAGAATGTCGACGAGGCTTTCGTGATTGCTCGCGTATACGAAGCCGCCTTCGGGCACGTTTTCCTGGCCGGTCGCGGCGATGTCGATCCTCAGGCCTCGTGCGGACGAGGTGCTCCACCTGCGCGCACACCATGTGGAGACTTGGCCGCCCGTGAACGGCCCAAGGGTCACCGACACGGTTCCCCATCCGACGGTGCGCATGCCAAATGGAACCCACTGCTGGAACCATTGGGCGCGCTGACCCCAGCCCATCTCTCCGCCCTTGCGGAAGATGCCCCACTCGTTGCGTACCCAATCGACGGTGCGTTTCGGGCCCATTCGCGGCTTAACTACCATCGCCCGGCGGAGAGGCAAAGCCCTCGACCAGGAGCGCGACCAGCGATTCTGCAGCGTCGACGTGCACCCAATGCCCCGCTCGTTCAATTAGGTGCACGCGTAGTCGAGGATCGCGAGACGCGATCGCTTCGAGGCGTGCACGGTCGTCGGGCGATACGACCGAGGAGCGACCGCCAAGCACGAAATCGAGCGAACAAGACGTTGGAATGGATTCAACGACTCCCCATTCGTCGGTTTCCGCGTAGTCGAGGAGGAGCTCGTGAATGGTCCCCAGATCTGGACCGAAGCGACGACCGCCGTCCTCCGTACGCTTGAGGTTCATGGCGAGCCATTTCGCAATCGGCTCGGCCTGACCCGCGTCGACGATCGCCGCGACGAAGGCCTCGCGTGAATCCCAGTCGCTTGGGAGCGTGTCGAGAATCCGCAACACCTCCGCGGTTGCGGACCCGTCGCGAGCGACGTCGCTGGTCGAAGGCGTGGAGTCGATGATCCATGCGGCCGTGTCGATGCCGTCACGGCTTCGAAGCCACTCGAGCACGACTTTGCCGCCGAAGCTGTGTCCGAGCGCGCCCCCGACCGGCAGCCCAAGTTGGTCGACGAGCTCGGCGACGTCGTTTGCGCAGGCGCGCAGCGTGTGGGGGGGAGGCTCTCCGAGCGAATCGCCGTGTTCGCGTAGATCGACGAGGATCGCGCCCCATTCGGGGCGTGCTTCGACGAGACGACGCGCCACTCCGCGCCAGTTGGCGCGCGTGCCCAGGATTCCGTGGAGAAACAGGACGTAGCGTTCTGGGGAAGCGCCTTTGTCGGCGAGGAGGCTGTGGACCAGCACCTTCGCGGCTTACCACAGAACTCGGCGTTGACCGATCAGCCTGCCGGAACGATCGAAGGCGTCGCGGGGACGAGCTGCTGAAGCGCGCGCTCCAATCGGAAAATCGCGCTGTCGGTCATCGGACGACGCGGCTGGCGTCCCACACCCGAATCGAGCTTTTCGAGGTATGCCGACATCTTTCGTCGTGCTTCATGAATGCGCCACGCCACGGTGCCCTCGGTCGTGTCGAGCACGACGGCGGCTTCTTTGTAGCTGAGGCCCTGCAACGAGGTGAGGACTACCGTCGTCTGAAGCAGGGGAGTGAGCTGGTCGAACGCTTCGAGCAGCGCCCGGTATCGATCGCGAAGCTGGGCGGCCCGTTCGGGATCGCCTTGCGCATCGACCGTCACCGCGGCGACGAGTCGCGGATCATCGAGCGGCACCGTTCGCCGACGCTTGCTGTCGCGTTTTGCGTTGAGCGCGCGGTGGAGCGTGATGCGGTAGATCCAGGTGAAGAACTCGCTTCGACCTTCGAAGTCCGCAAGCTTGTGATACGCCTTGAGAAACGCGTCCTGCGTGATGTCGTCGGCGTCGCTTTCCTGTCCGGTGAGGTGCAGCGCCAACGCATACACGCGCGGTCGGTACGTTCGAACGAGCTGGTCGAAGGCGCGCGCGTCGCCGGCCTTGGCTCGTGCGACGAGCTCGGCGGCTTCAGCGCCCCGCCGCTGCGCCTCGGTGATCGATGTTCCTTGCTTCAACAGGCCCCCGTTTGTTCAGGACCCCTAAAGGCTAATCAGTTTCGGAGACCACCCCCAAATCCGTGGGTTGAAAGGGGTAAACCAAGCTGTTACATCCAACCCGCCTGGACTCGGAAGCCCTTGGAAATGGTGGGGAATTCACTTCGGAGGTCCATCTGATACCCATGATCTCCGATTGGTTTTACGGCCTCTTTTCGAACGATCTCGCGATCGACCTCGGCACGGCCACGACGCTCATCTACGTGAAGGGCCGAGGCATCGTCTCCTGCGAGCCCTCCGTCGTGGCGGTGCAGGCGGACCCTCGGGGCGGAAAACGTGTCCTGGCGGTCGGCAAGGAGGCAAAAGAGATGCTCGGTCGGACGCCGGGTTCCATCCGGGCCGTGCGACCTCTGCGCGACGGCGTGATCGCCGATTTCGACATCACCGAGGCGATGCTTCGCTACTTCATCGCACGCGCTCACCACGACCGACGCACGCTCGTGAAGCCGCGAATCATCATCTGTGTTCCGTTTGGCATCACCGAGGTGGAAAAGCGCGCCGTGAAGGAAAGCGCCGAGGGGGCTGGCGCGCGGGAGGTGTTCCTGATCGAAGAGCCGATGGCGGCTGCGATCGGTGCGGGTCTTCCCATCACGGAGCCGAGCGGCAACATGGTCGTCGACATCGGCGGCGGCACCACCGAGGTCGCGGTCATCTCGCTTGCGGGTATCGTCTACTCGCAGTCGGTGCGCGTCGGCGGCGACAAAATGGACGAAGCGATCATCGCGTACCTCAAGCGCAAGTACAACTTGCTCATCGGCGAGCAGACGGCGGAGCGAGTGAAGTGTACCATCGGCAACGCGTACACCGACAGTGAGGCAGCGACGATGGAAGTGAAGGGCCGCGACATGGTTGCCGGCGTGCCGAAGACCGTCATGGTCAACGCCGACGAGATTCGCGACGCGCTCACCGAGCCGATCAACTCGATCACCGAGGCCGTCATGATGGCGCTCGAACGCACGCCGCCGGAGCTCTCCGCGGACATCGTCGACAAAGGCATCGTGCTCACGGGCGGCGGCGCGCTCCTCAAGAACCTCGATGTGCTCCTACGCGAGGAGACCGGCCTTCCCGTGATGGTGTCGGACGATCCCGTATCGGCGGTCGTGCTTGGCTCCGGGAAGGCTCTCGACCACCTCGACCTGCTGCGAGAGGTGACGATCGCGTAGGCGCGAGGGCCCGGAACATGAACTATTTCCAGACGATCCGGGACTTTGCGATTCTTCTCGCACTCTTGGTCGTCCCGGCGCTGTTCCTTCGAGCGAACCTCCGAGATCCGTCGCAGCTGTCATGGCTCGACCGCGCGATCATTCGCGTGAGCTTTCCCGTGCAGTACGTCGCCGAGTGGGCTGCGGACGGCGCCTCGAGCGTCATCGAGGAGTACGTGTACCTCGTCGACGTCAAAGCCGACAACGATCATCTCCGGGCCGAAAACGATCGGTTGCGGCGTGAGATGCGGACACTTCGAGCGGACGCGCAGCGCATCGCGCAGCTCGAGGAGCTTCTTGGCCTGCGTGAGCGTGTGGCCACACAAACTCGCTCCGCCCGCGTCATCGCAAAGGATATCTCGCCCTCGTTTCGAGTGGTGCGGCTCGCGGTCGACGAGGGCGCGCAGGCGGGCATTCGTGCAGGCATGCCCGTGGTCGCCAACGAGGGCCTCGTCGGTCAGATTCGACGGGTGTCCGATCGCTTCGCCGACGTTCTGCTCACGATCGACCCGGAGAGCCGGGTCGACGTCGTCGTCGGTGAGACTCGCGCTCGTGGCCGGCTCGAAGGGCTCGGCGAGCGAGGCCGCTATCTCTGTCGAATCCAGTTCGACCGAAGTGAAGATCAGGTGAACCTCGGCGACGAGGTCTACACGTCCGGCCTCGGCAAGAAGTTCCCACCGAACATTCTCATCGGAACCGTAACCAAGATCACTGACCAGGAGTTCGGGCTTCACCAAGAGGGCGAGGTGACTCCCGCCGTAGACTTCACGCGCCTCGACGAGGTGCTGATCCTGACGTCCGGCCCGAAGGGCGCGGAAGGGCGCTGAGGGGAACGATGCAGGGCCTCCGCGGCAGCGTTCTAATCGTCCTCGCAGTCTTCGCGCTTCTGCTCCTTCAGAGCGCGTTTGCGCGGGTTTTGGCGCCGTATCCGTTCACGCCGCTCCTCGGGCTTCCGTTCGTGTTCGCCCTCGCGACGGCCCCGGGGGTGCGGGTCCTGCGCGGCGCCGCCACCGCGTTTACGATCGGCTACCTCTACGACGTCTTCACCGGAAATCCGCTTGGCATTCATGCCTTCGTGTTCGTCGTCGGCTATCTGATTGCCTGGCTCTTCGGCTACCTCTTTTCCTTCCGGGGCGTACCCTTCGAGATGCTGCTTACCTTCATCCTGACGTTTGCACTTGGTGGATTGCTCGAGGGCGTGCGCGCGTTCGTGCCAGGTGGAATGTCTTGGAGCGCTCGCGCGCTTTTCCTCTCGTTGTTCGGGTCGTCGTTTGTGACTGCGCTGCTGTCACCGCTTGCGTTTGAGGCCACGCGGCGGCTGGACCGCGCTGCAGAGCGGAGCGCCGCATGATCACGCTGTCGCAGCGACGCGAGGTCGGTGAGTTTCGGAAACGCTACCGCTGGATGGCGCTGTTCGTCCTCCTCGTGTTCATGGTGCTCGTCGCGCGCGTGGCTCAGGTGCAGCTCTTCCAGCGCGACCGATGGTCCGGCATCGCTCAGCAGAACATCACCAAGACTCTCGAGCTTCCGGCGACCCGGGGAGTCATTCGCGACGTCTCGGGACGGGTCGTCGCCTCCAACCGACCCTCGTACGATGTGTACGCCACGCCAGGCCTCCTCGAGCCTGAAGACCTCGCGAAGATCGCGTCGCTCATGGGTCTTTCGGAGCGCGAACGCGAGGCCTTCGAGAACAAGATCGCGTCGCTTCCGGACTCCCGGCGCAATCATCAGATCGAGCTCTTCAGCGATATCGACCGCGATCAGCTTGCTGCTCTCGAGACGCATCTGGCGGAGCTTCCGGCGCTCGACATCGTCACGGTCCCGCTTCGCGACTATCCGTACGGCACGCTCGGCGCCCACCTCGTCGGCTATTTGAACGAGGTGAACGCATCCGACATCGAAGCCGCCGCCGACACCGACGCGTATCGGGCTGGCGACCGCATCGGCCGAAAGGGGCTCGAGAAGCGGTACGAGGACCTCCTTCGCGGCTCGCGCGGCTTTCGTCGCGAGGTGGTCGATGCGCGCGGACGACCACTCTACGGAGCCCGCCCGAACTCCCTCGAAGTCGAGATGCTCCGCAAGCCGGTTCCTGGTCACGACATCCAGCTCACGCTCGACATGGCGATGATGGAGGCCTTCGACACGGCGTTTCGCCCGCATCCATCGGGTGCGGCTGTGGTCGTCGACATTCACACCGGAGCGATTCGAGCGCTCTACTCGAAGCCCGTCTACGACCCGAACGAAATGAGCAGCGGGCTCACCACGCGCCGGTACAACGAGCTCACCGGCGACCCGTTCCGGCCGCTCATCGACAAGACGATTTACGAGACGTACTTCCCCGGCTCCACGTTCAAGGTGTTCACGGCGTTGGCGGCACTCGAGGACCACGTCGTCGATCCTGGCCAGCGAGTCGAGTGTACGGGCTTCCTCAAGATCGGCCGACAGAAGTTCCGCTGCAACAAGCGCCACGAATGGGTCGACCTCTACGATTCCGTCGTTCGGTCCTGCAACGTCTACTTCTGGGAGCTTGCCGAGGAGGTGGGCATCGAGCGCATCAACCGATTCGCCGAGGCGTTCGGGTTCGCCGAGCGCAGCGGCATCGGCGTGAATAGCGAGGCCAAAGGGTTTCTCGCGACGCGGGAGTGGTACCAGGAGCACTACGGCGCATTTCGAATCGGCTACACCCTCAACACCGCGATCGGTCAGGGCAATACGCGCGTGACGGTGCTCCAGCTGGCTCTTGCGAACGCCGCGATCGCCAACGGCGGGACGTTGTACACGCCGCAGGTCGTCCAGAACATCCGAGCGCCCGACGGCTCCCTTTCCGACACCTTCCAGCCCCACGTGCGCCGCCGGGTGGGCGTTGCGCCGGAGCACCTCGAGCTCATCAAACGCGCGCTGGTCGACGTGGTCGCGACCGAGGACGGCACCGCGTTCCGTTCCCGAAACAACGACGGCGTCGCGGTCGCTGGCAAGACAGGGACGGCACAGGTCGTGAGTCGGAAGAGTCGTAGCGAAGAGTCGTCGAGTGCGTGGTACCTCGACCGTTCGCACGGTTGGTTTGCGGGCTTTGCGCCGGCCGACGACCCGCAGGTGGCCTTTGCGGTCCTCGTCGAGCACGGCGGTTCCGGGGGAGCGAGCGCGGCCCCCATCGCGACCTACGTCATGCAGCAGACCTTCGGGGTACCCGAAGAGCGGAAAGCTCAGACGGACTGAGTCATGGCGATCGGGAGGACGATACGAGACGATTTCGACTGGCCGCTGTTCGTTGCGGTGTCGACCATCGCGCTTTTTGGAGTCCTCAATCTCTACAGCGCCACGGACGGTGGGATGACGTCGGACGCGTACATCCAGCAGGTCTACTGGCTGACGCTCGGGTTCGGAGTGGCGGGAATCACCGCGGCGATCGACTACCGTCATTTCGAGCGGTACGGGTGGCTGATCTACGGCATCTGCGTTCTCGCGCTCGCACTCGTGTTCGTCCTCGGTCGCAGCGTTCGGGGTTCCACGCGGTGGATTGCGCTCGGCGGTTTTTCACTTCAGCCGAGCGAGCTGATGAAGATCGGCCTCATCATCGCGCTTGCGAAGTACCTCCACCACGACACCAAGACCGGCGGAAGGACGCTCGCAGACCTCGTGATTCCGGGGCTGATCCTCGCGCTGCCGATGGTTCTCGTTCTCATTCAGCCTGACCTTGGAACTGCGATGATCCTCGCGTTCATCTTCGCGAGCATCATGATGCTCACCCAGCTGAAGCTGCGCTCGGTGGTGACGCTGCTCGCTACGTTCCTCGTCGCGGCGCCGGTGACCTGGTTCTATCTGCTCAAGGACTACCAAAAGGAACGCATCACGGCGTTCTGGAACCGGCTAGGCGGCACGCAGGCAGACCTTCTCGATTCGGGTTGGCACACACATCAGTCGCTCGTCGCCATCGGCAGCGGAGGTCTCACCGGCAAGGGCTTCACTCAGGGGACGCAGACCCGGTTTCGGTTCTTGCCCGACCAGCACACCGACTTTCCGTTTCCGGTCTGGGCCGAAGAACATGGCTTCATCGGGGCGCTTCTGCTCATCGCGCTTTATGTGTTTTTGGTGCTCTGGGCGCTCCGTATCGCGTCGCAGGCGAAAGACCGCTTCGGAGCGGTCGTCGCGGTCGGAGTCGGCGCCATGCTGTTTTGGCAGACCGTGGTGAACCTCGGCATGGTCTCAGGGCTGCTTCCCGTCGTTGGAATGACGCTGCCGCTCTTTTCCTACGGAGGGTCGAGCTTGCTCTCCACGATGCTAGGCATAGGCTTGCTGATGAACGTGTCGATGCGGAGGTATTCACATTGAGTGGGTCGCGGACGCTTGCGGGAGTGGTTCAAATGACGTCGACCGCCGACGTCGATGCCAACATGGCGACGGTGCATCGCCTCGTCGCAGAGGCTGCATCGCGCGGCGCAAAGGTCGTCGTCGTTCCCGAGTGCTTCGCGTACCTCGGCCCGGAGGCCGGCAAGCTCCCCATCGCAGAGTCGCTCGAGGAAGGTGGACCGATCCTCGATCGATGCCGCGAGGCTGCCCGAAGCGCCGGATGCGACGTCGTCTACGGGGGTTTTTGGGAGAAGGGGGCCGAGGCGGACAAGGTCCGAAACGCGTGCATCTACATGCAGGCCGACGGCTCGATCGCCTCGGTCTACCGGAAGATTCACCTCTTCGACGTGGATCTGCCCGACGGCACCAAGGTCTTGGAATCGGAGACGGTCGAGGCCGGAGGCGATCCGGTCGTCGCAGAGGCTCCCTTCGGCACGCTCGGCCTCAGCGTCTG
Organism: uncultured Myxococcales bacterium; assembly: GCA_965601515.1. Lineage (GTDB taxonomy): Bacteria > Myxococcota_A > Polyangia > Polyangiales > Houyiibacteriaceae > SG8-38. The sequence goes on from CBFCWN010000075.1 coordinate 13,010, forward strand.
TTACGACCTGCGGTTCCCAGAGCTCTACCGAAGGCTGGTCGACCAGGGCGCCATCGCTCTCGCGATTCCCGCGGCGTTCACGCTCACGACGGGCAAGGACCACTGGCACGTCCTTCTCCGAGCCCGCGCCATCGAGCAGCAGTGTTACGTGCTTGCCGCCGCGCAGACCGGTCACCACTTCGGTCGGCGCAACTCCTACGGGCACGCCCTGATCGTCGATCCTTGGGGAACGGTGCTCGCCGAGTGCGGAGCCGGCGAAGGCGTTGCGGTCGCCGAGGTCAATCCGAGCTACGTCGCGAGTGTCCGCGGGTCGCTGCCGAGTCTCGCGCACCGAAAGCTCGACTGAGAAGTCGCCGTCAGCCGGGGAACCACGGCATCAGCCGGCTGGTGGTCTTCTGATACCGCGCGTAGGCGGGGTATTTGCGAAGCGTGATCTTCTCGGTGATCCACGTGGAGCCTTGAAACAAAAGGGTCAGCGACGCGGCTCCGGCGATGGTCCAGTTCAGAACGCCCGCGCCCGCAGCGATGGAGAAGACGTAGTACACCCACCACATCGCCTGCTCGCAGAAGAAGTTGGGGTGCCGCGAGTAGCGAAAAAGACCGGACGTCACGAAGTCGGCGGCTGGCGTCTCGCCGCGGTCGATCATTGCGTACTTGGCGGTCTGGAACTTCCACTGTTGCTCGTCCGCGACGGTCTCGCCGAGGAAGAACAGAATGAATCCGGCGGCCGCAAGCGCGTCGAGGGCGTTGAGCGGCGTGCCGGCGTTTTGATACGCCGCGTACGACGGCAGGACGATCGCCAGAAGCAGGAAGTTTTGCAGCGGGGCGAGGAAGGTCGCGTTCAGGAGCTGGAACCAAACCGGCCCGATCTTTTCCATGATCTCTTTCCACCGGTAGTCCTCGCCTCCCGGGGCGTAGCCGCCCTTGCGCGCGAAGTTGTAGGTCAGGCGAACACCCCACAGGACGGTCAGCCCCGCCATGAGATTGAGACGCGCGTCGTCGAAGTCCGCGGCGGCCGCGAAATGGATGGCGTACAGCGGAGGCGTGATCGACCAGAGTCGATCGACCCAGGAGTACTCTCGGGTGATCAGAGACAGCACCCAGCAGAGCAGGGCGAAGCCTCCGGCGATCCAGAGGGACGAGATGAGAGGGTCGGTGGCTTTGTAGAGCTCGAGCATGGTGATTTGTGAGCGGCCGGTACGGTCGATGCGGTCCGCGCCGAGCCAGTCCTCGGGCCGGCGCATCGTATCCGCAAGTCTCGGATTGGTCAGCTACGAACTCAGTACGCGTCCATACCCTCCGGAACGCGGCCTGAGCGGTACGCCGAGGCTGCGCGCCTTTGGTCCTTTCGGAGGTGCTCGTACCAAAGAGCCGACGCCCACGCGGGGAGGGGTCTCACGGGCTGTCCGGTCGATGCCGCCAACACGAACGCCTTCGCGCACTTCTCGAACAGGTCCCCGTTGAGCACCACGCGGTTCGGCGTCGAGCCGAGGCCGACGCGCCTCGTTCCGACGAGCACGGCGTTGGCTCCGTTAGCGAGGGATTCGGCGAGCGCCCCGAGGTCTCCGGGAGCCACGGGGGCCGCCGGTCTTCCGATGTGGCGGGCCTGCTCGTCGAAGAGCGAGGGTAGGGCGACGCCCAGGGCGGCAAGCGCGGTCATCCACATCGTGGTGCCGACGAAGATGCCCCCGACGTCCGGTCGCGCCTGGTAGACGCAGGCGTGAAGCGCCGCATCCCCGGTCACGCCGTCCGAGAACGACACGGTTCGTGGTTCGTCGCCGGCATGCGCGAAGAGCGCGGCCGACTGTCCCGGCACGCGGAGCGAGATCGAGGCGGACTCGCCGTCGAAGAGCCGCTTCGTACGAAGCCGACGCTCGATGTCGTCGAGCGCCTGCCGAAGGAGGTCACTCATCGGGCTCCTCGTGGTTGCGTAGGCTCTCCTCCAAGAGTGTCCGTACTGGAGCTGTTGTAGCCTTTGGAAGCGCCTCCCCGAGGGATTCGAGAAGCTGCGTGGCGCATTCTGCCTCGAGCGACCGGACCCGCTGCGCCGCCTCCGCAGTGTCGATCCCGACGCAGACGATTCCGTGGTTTCGCATCACGCAGGCGCGGTCTCCGTGTTCGAAGACGGCGGCAACTCGCATGGCAAGCCAGGCGGTCCCCGACGGCGCGTACTCGACGTACGGCACGCGCTCTCCGAGCACCTGTCGTCGCGCTTCGTCGCAAACGACGAGCGGCTTACCGAGTAGGCTGTAGGCGCTCGCCACGGGCTGATGGGTATGGATACACGCTCCGGAGTCGGGGCGCGCTCGAAGCACGGCGGCGTGGAGGCCGGACTCGACCGAAGCCTGCCGAGCGCCTTCGACCTGCACGCCGTCGGAAAGCCGGACGATGCAGACGTCGTCCGGAGTCATCGCGTAGTAGTCCAGCGCCGAGGGGGTGACCGCGAAGTGTTCCGCGTCGACCCGGATCGCGACATTGCCGCCCGTTCCCGCCAGATATCCTCGGTCCGCGAGCTCGATGCAGGTGTGGACCACCTGCTCGCGCGCGGCCTCGAAGTTCATGGCGCGGCGGCGGCTTCCACGGCCTGAAGCAGGCTCTTGCTGAAGACGCCCTTCTTCACGAGGTGCTCCCGCGCCTTCTTGGCCGCGGCTTCCCACTCGGCCTGATGGACGCTCGTGTCCACCTCGGTGATGTTGCGCGAAAGCAAGGTCTTGTATGCCCTGTCGTCGTCCCGAGCCACAATTTGACCGAGCTTCGACGCGGCCCGCTTGGCGGTGTCGAGCAGTACCTTTTGGTCGGCCTCGTTGAGCTTCTTGAAGACCTTCGTACTGATGACCGACCCGCCCACGATGATGTTGAAGTTGCTCGAGGTCATGTACTTCAGCTGCGTGTACCACTGGAATGCGACGGCCGACATCGCCGATGCGGGTACGACATGGAGGCTGCCGCCCTTGAGACCCGGGAGAACGCCGGCCGCCTTCGTTCGGAGAGGCGCAGCGCCGAGGGCTTTGACGTAGGCGTTCTGCACGGCGTTGTCCTTGCCCGCCCACGCGGCCTTACGCTCGAGGTCGGAGGGCTTCGAGAATTCTTCGGTGGCAAAGACGCGGTTCTTTCCGCCGTCGCCCCACGCGAGCAGCGTGAAGCCGCCCGCTTCAATCATCCCCTGCAGCTTGCCGTCGAGCTTCTCCCGCACGCGGTCGAGCGAGTCCTGGTCGGTGAGTAGCCCCGGAGCCGCGAGCACCTGAAGCTCAGGCGCGATCATGCTGAGGCCGGTGGTCGCGACGCCTGCCGCATCGAGCTTGCCGGCTTTGATCTGCTTCACGAGCGCGCGGTCGCTTCCGTCGCTTCCGCCCGAGAAGACCCGAAGCTCGACCCGACCGTCCGTTTCCTTTTCGAGCGTACGGCCCCACGCCTTCAGAACCTTCACGAAGGATGAGCCTGGCGGGGCCAGGGAGGCGATGCGAATGGTGGTTGCGCTTTGCGCGTTCGTGGCGATCGGTGTGCCCGGCAGGAGCAAGGCCGCCGCCAAGAGCGAGAGAATTAAGAAGGATTTGTGGTGTTGCATGTCAGCTCCGGTTGGACGCCCGGCGCCCACGCTTCTTCACTGCTTTTCGGCCGAGAGCTTGGTGACTTCGTCCAGCAGGCTCTTGCTGTAGACGCGCCCCGCAAGCGCAATTCGGGCCCTTTTCGCCACGTCGTCCCACTCCGCTTTGTGCGGGGTGAGGTCGACTTCTTCGATGCCACGCTCGACGAGCGTCTTTCGTGCGCGCTCGTCGTCGCGGACGACGATCTTGTCCATCGCGCGGGCGGCACGCTCGGCCGTGTCGACGAGGATCTTCTGGTCCTCAGGCGTGAGCTGCTCGAACACCTCTTTCTTGATGATCGAGCCACCGATGATGAGGTTGAGGTTCTGCTTCGCCATGTAGTTGAGCTTCGTGTACCACTGCACCGCAACGGCGACGATGCAGGACGCCGGTACGGTGTCGATCATGCGAGTCTGGAGCCCGCCGTACACTTCATTCGCGCCGACGCGAACCGGGTTTGCGCCGATGACGTTGAGGTAGCCTGCGAACACCGGGTCGTCTTTCCAGGCCCAGGGACGCACCGACTTGAGGTCGCTTGGTTTCTCGATTCGCTCGGTGGAAAACAAGCGATTCTGGCCGCCGTCACCCCACGCGAGCAGCTCGAAGCCTCCGGTGCGGAACATCTCGATGAAACGGTCGCTGAGCTTCGATCGCACGTAGTAGAGCTGCTCGAACTCGGTGATCAGACCGGGCGCGGTGAGCACGAGGATCGGCCGCACGATCATGCTCATGCCGGTGGTGCTGATGCCGGCTGCGTCGAGCTGACCTGCTCGAATCTTGCGGATGAAATCGCGTTCGTCGCCCTGGCTGCCCCCCGTGTAGAAGCGCATCTCGGCTCGGCCCTGGGTCTCCTTTTTGAACTGACGGCCCCAGGCTTTGAGGATCTTGCCGAACGCGGAGCCCGGAGGCGCGAGCGACGCGTATCGAATGACGACCGGCCCTGCCGCGGCCGCCGGGGACGCATTCGCGCCTGGGTACAGAAAAGCCGCCGCAGCGATGGCGACGACGAGCGCGTGCTTCCAAGACTTCACAGC
>CBFCWN010000076.1:0-16494 GCA_965601515.1 uncultured Myxococcales bacterium
ATCCTCTTCCCAAAACCAACCCATAGCGCTTAGCGCAGGGGCCGCCCCTTCCCGGTGGGCGGCCCCACTTTTTTAATTCTGGAGATCGGCGCCGCAGCCGAGTACGACCGGCACACGTGGCTCCCACGCGCAGAACACTGGCGCTCCTGCTTCTCGCCGTCTTTGGCTGCGAGCAAGACCAGCCCGTCTTGCCGGTCGCGCCCGTCGAGGTCGCCGCGGAGCCGGTCGAGCCTCCACCGCCGAATCCATACGCCGACACCCCTTCGCGTTTCGGAACGGTCCCCATTCACGCCGGTTTCAGCCCAGACCCACGGGTCGTCTCGGGGGAAGCGGTTGGCGAAGTGGATGCCCGAAGCGTGCACCGAAAGTGCCGCGGCTGGATCTCCGAAGTTCCCGACTACCTGGTCGAGGCCGATACCGCGTTCTTTCAGCTCTACGTGCTGGGTCGCTCCCGCGAAGACGTCAGTTTGGTGGTTCGGAAGCCGGATGGGCGTGTGCTCTGCAACGACAACCGATACGGCTCTCGGGACCCCATGGTGCGCGGCGACTTTCCGATCGGCACGACGCAGATTTGGATCGGCGTGCGCGAGAAAGGGGCTAGGGCCACCTATCGTTTGGGCCTTTCTGAGGTGAAATGGAAGCCTTCGGTTCTGACGCTTCCCGAGCCCAACTAGGGTGTGCGCCGCCAGAGCGCCAAGACTTCCTTGCCCTCCCGCCCGGGGTGGCTATGTGCAGCAGGCGCGGCTTCGATGAGCTCGAAGGCTTGCCCAAGCACACCGCGGACGAGATCGGTGTTGATCGGCCAAGGAGGTCCCTGTCGATCCGAGATCGGGTCTTCGAAGGGAAACACCAGCGTCGCGAGGAGACCACCCGGCGACATCAGTCGCGTCATCACGGAAGCCCATTCGCTGCGCCGATCGGGATCGAGTGCGCAGAAGAAAGTGTAGTCCCAGACAAAATCGAAGCTCGCACCGTCGTCGAACGTGAAGAAATCGGCGACCTCGTAGCGGACATTCCCGGGCAGGTCCGGGTACTCGCGCTCGAATGCGTCGCGCGCCAACTCGGAGAGATCGATTCCAACGACATCCCTGTCGTGCCGGGCGAGAGTCGCGAGGTCGTATCCCGTGCCGCAGCCCGGAACCAGAGTGCGTCCTCCGGGAACGAGACCCCGCGAGAGGAGCTCGTACAACGCGGGCGGCGACTTGCCTTCATCCCAAGGCGTGCGGCCCGCCCGCCATGCTTCCTTCCAGTCCGGCACGATTCCTAGATGAGACCTATGGCGCGCGCGGCGTCTCTCGCAACCGGCAGGACGGCGTCGTACGCCGCCGAGTTGCAGGCGAGAATGCCGCTGCGATTGCGCATGTCGGTGCCACCGTAGTGGTAGGGTTCGCCGGCCAGGTCGGTGAAGCGTCCGCCCGCCGCTCGGAGGATTGCCTCCGGTCCGCACGCATCCCACGCGCTCGATTTATCGGCGATGCTCACGTAGAGGTCGGCCGCTTGCTCCGCGATCAGCCCGACTTTGAGGCCGACCGAGCCGCTTTGCGTTTCCCGGGTGATTCCCAATGCCTCGACAACCTTGTCGACCGCCTTGTTTCGACCCGAGCGCGAAACCAGCCGAAGCTTGCTCGGGTCCGAAATGTCGCTGACGCGAATCTCGCGCTTGTTGCCATGCTGTTCGAGGGTCGAGCCTACCCCGACGATGCCCGCGTACATCTTGTCGTTGACCGGCTGATAGACGACTCCAAGCTTCGCCTCTCCGTCGATGGCGAGACCGAGCATGACCGCGAACTGGCCGGTTCGTGCCACGAAGTCTTTGGTGCCGTCGACCGGATCGACGTACCAACAGCGGCCGGCGCCAAGCGCATCGCTCTGGTCCACGGATTCTTCGGCGACGATACCGTCCGCCGGAAAAGCCTTCGCAATGGCCTCGACGATGAACGTGTTGGCTCTCGTGTCGGCCTCGGTGACCGGGTCGGACTTCGACTTGTACGCGACCTGGAACTCCGTCGCGTAGACCTCCATCAGAATCTCGCTGGCCGCTCTCGCGATTCGGATCGCTTCCGCGAGCTCGCCCTCTAACATGTTCCGCCTCTATCACGCGACGAGGGCGACGCCACCGCTCACGCGCGGAGGCGGGAGTAAAGTTCTTGCAACACCCGGGACATTTGGTCGACGCCGGAGAGGATGACGGCGTCGTCGGACGGCTTCACGGGCCTTTCGTCCGAGTGGACGAAGGCGCCAATGCCCCTGCTTGCCGCCAGTTCGATCGCGGGAAAGTCTGTGAGATCGTCACCCGCGAAAAAGGTGGACGCCGCGTCTGTCCGACGAAGAATCTCCGCGAGCGCCTTCCCTTTGTCGTGTTGGATTGCCTCCGCTTCACGCAGCGCTTTCCCGCGCCGCACGTGGAGGCCGAGCTTCGCGGCGAGATTGTCCGCTTCCTCGAGGAGTTGCTCTGCACGCGCTGGGTCGTGTTCGGCGATCCCCCGGACGTGCACGGCGATCGCCTGAGGCTTGCGTTCGATGAACGCGTCTTTCGCGTCTCGATCGGCCCATGCTCGAAAACGATCGAGTGCGCGTTGCTGCTTTTCGGTGAGTGCTCGGCGGTCCGCCGCCTCACCGGGCGGCAAGATCAGACCACCGTGTTCGACGGCGCGCCAGATGCCCTCGATGCGTTCGATACGCTCGAGGGACTCGAGGTCGCGACCGGTGATCAGTGCCAGCACCACCCCCTCCGTGACCGAAAGTCCTTCGAGAACGGCAAGCGTGGGTTTTGGAATTGCTGCGAGATCGGGGTTGCGGACGATGGGTGCGAGGGTTCCGTCGACGTCGAGCGCGACGAGCAGCGGGCGGTCTAGTGCTGTGATCCGATCCACTAGCGCGGTGGTCGCGATCGCGCTCATTCGTCCTCCAACGCATGAATGTACGCGTCCGCCCAGCCGTGGACGTCGAGTCGCAGGACCGCTTCGCGAAGCGACCGCATACGCTTCTTCTTCTCCGCCATCTTCATCGTGAGTGCGCCCTGAATCGCGCTTGTCGTCGACTCGATGTCATACGGATTCACCAAGACCGCGCCTTGGAGGTGCTTCGCCGCGCCCGCGAACTCGCTCAAGATGAGGACGCCATCATTGTCTGTTCGGGCGGCGGCGTACTCGTGGGCGACGAGATTCATTCCGTCACGAAGCGGGGTGACGAGGGCCACGTCGGCGGCGCGGTAGTGCGCGAAAAGGGCGCGTTGAGTCAGGTTTCGATAGAGGTAGTGCACCGGCATGCGGCCGGTCTCTCCGTAGCGGCCGTTGATGTCACCGACCATCCGGTCGATCTCGTCCTTGAGGTCTGCATACGCCTCCACGTCCGTGCGACTCGGAACCATGACTTGAACGAGCGCGGTGCGAGTGCGCGCGTTGCGGTCGCGGCGAAGGAGGCGTTCGAAGGCGGAAAGCCGCTCAGGGATTCCTTTGGTGTAGTCCAAGCGGTCCACGCCAAGGACGATGCGCCGATGATTCATCATCGAGCGGATGCGCTCGACTTCGCGACCGACGTCCGGGTCGAGTGAGAGCGCTTGAAGTTCGTTGACTGGAATGCCGATCGGAGCCGTGATGGAGGCTACACGACGCCCCTGACAGACGATCTGATCGTCTTCGATCTCGTACGGAGTGAAGCGTTCGACGCACTCGCGGAAATGCTTGGCGTACTCGGGAAGGTGAAAGCCGAGGACGTCCGCGCCGAGCAGGCCTTCGAGGATGTCCGTTCGCCAGGGAAGGATTCCAAACGTGTCGGGCGGCGGCCAAGGAATGTGACAGAACCAGCCCACGCGTGCCTTCGGGTGTTTGGCTCGAATGAGCTGTGGGACGAGCATGAGGTGGTAGTCCTGAACCCAGAAAAGGTCTTCCGCGCTGCTCATCGAGAGCGCGGTGTCTGCAAACGCCTGATTGGCGTTGACGTAGCTCGCCCACGGCGCGTCGCCGACCTGCATGGTCGGTTCGAAGCCGTGGAGGAGCGGCCAAAGCACCGCGTTCGAGACCCCTTCGTAGAAGCCGCGTTGGTCCGCCCGCTTGAGAGAGACGTGCGCGAGGTCGTAGTCGAGCTTCGGCGCGGGAATGGTCACCGCGTCGAAGTCCTTGGCGGGCTTTGCGCTGATCCAGACGCCTCCCCGTTTTTGGAGTACCGGGTCCAGCGCGGTCACCAGACCCCCAGCGGCACGGACCCAACGCTCGCGTCCGCGGCTCGATTCGTGCCGATACGGACCGCGGTTCGACACGACGACCAACTTTCGGCTCTTCCGTGCCATCGGGCGGCACTATAGTGCGCAGATGGTCATGGACCCAGCTCAGTTTCTTCAAGGTCGTACGCGCGAGACCGAGATCCGCCGTGACGCCGCCGGACGCTGGTTCAACGGCGCCGATCGCATCGAGCACCCAAAGCTCATCGTTGCGTTCGACAGCTGGATCGACCGCGCGGAAGATGGGCGCTTTTGCCTCAGCAACACTATCAACTGGGCGTACGTCGAGATCGAGGGCCCGGCTTACTTCGTCAAGGACGTGGTCACCCGAGATGACGACATCGTCCTCCAGCTCTCTGGAGACCTCGAGGAGCGGCTCGACCCGACGACGCTTCGACAGGGCCCTGAGGGAGCGCTCTGGTGCGCCGTGCGAGAGGGCAGATGTCCCGCGCGGTTCGACAATCATGCGGTGAGCAAGATGAGCGACCTCGTCCAGGAAGATGCCCAAGGCGTGTACGTGCAGGTCGGCTCTGAGAAAGTGAGGCCGCCGGTCGAGGCGGATCCACTTTCGTTGGGCCTCGAAAGGCGCTAAGGCCTCGCCGTGCGCAACCGAACCGTGATCGCGACGGTCATCGTGGCCGCGATTGCTTTCCCGTTGATCTTCATCTTCGCAGGAGCCATTGCTGATGCGCGCGCGCGCGCGGGCGAGGCACCGTTCCGCGCCATCCTAGGCAACGCCCGTTTCGAGGGCCTGATGTCGGGAGAGGGCGGAGTGCCTCACTACCTCGGGGCGTCGCTCCTCGCGCCCGATTTCACGTTGCCCGAGCAAACCGGAGGAGAATGGACGCTTTCCAAACATCGAGGAAAGCTGATCGTGATGAACTTCTGGACGGTGACCTGTCGGCCGTGCATCCAAGAGATGCCCACGATCGAGCTGCTCGCGGAGATCGTCGAGCCCTGGGGCGATGTCGACGTGGTTGCGGTGTCCACGGACCGAAGCTGGGCCGAGGTTGAAACGATCATCCCGCAGAGCTCTCGCATCACGAGCCTACTCGACGCGGACCGTGCGGTGGTGAACGGGAAGTACGGCACGAAGCTGTTTCCAGAGACCTGGATCATCGACAAAGACGGGGTCATCCGACTGCGATTCGACGGTGCTCTCGACTGGTCCGACCCCGTGGCTCTCGATCTGATTCGCGCGTATCGCTGAGGTCAGGTTTCGGACAGCAGGTAGCGCGAGACCCAGATCCCAAACGCGACGAATAGCAGGTCGAACGCGGTGAGAATCCGCATCCAGCCGAGGACCTCCGCGGTGCCGGCCCCTGCGAAGAGCTCGCGGGTCGCGACCGCCGACGCGAGAAGCGCCGGAGCAACGAGCGGAAAGACCAGCACGCTGAGCATCAGGTCGCGTGCCCGCGTTCGGATGCTGACGGCGGAGAACAGGGTGGCCGTGGAGACGAAGCCCACGGAGCCGAGAAACACCAGTCCGAGCAAGGGCATCAGGACGTCGACGCCATCGATCTGAAAGAAGACGAGGCACAGCGGAACCAGCAGGAGCTCGATGATGAACAGCAGTACGAGCGCGCTGATCGTCTTGCCGACGTAGATGGCGGACCGCGGCATGGGAGACATCAGCAGGCCGAAGACGGCATCGTTTTCGCGTTCGAGAGACCAGCTGCGGCCGATCAGCAGGATGCCGCAGAAGAGAATCGAGATCCAAAGTACGCCGGGGGCGACGTTCTTTGCGCTCACCGGATCCGTGTAGAACGCGAGTGAGCCGAGGGTCACGACCAACACGGCGAAGAGGCCGGTCGACGTGAGGATCTCTTTCGTACGAAGCTCGAGCTGAAGGTCCTTCTGTGCGATGAGCCACGCGGCACGAAGAAGGCTCATGGTGCCGCCTCCACCAACCGGCCGCGGCTCATGTGAAGTATCCGATCGCCGACGGTTTCTGCGAACTTTGGTTCGTGTGTGACGACGACCACGATGGCGCCGCGCGACTTCTCACGTTCGATCAGTCCGACGAAAGCGTCCGTGGAAGCCGCGTCGAGCCCAGTAGCGGGCTCGTCCATCAGAAGGAGGCGAGGCTGGTGGAGAAGCGCACGGGCAATCGAGATGCGCTGCGCCTGGCCGCGTGAGTACGTCCGCAGCGGTCGGTCCCAGTACTCGGTGACGGACAGAGTGGCGGCAAGCTGGTCGGCGCGACCTTCGGCGTCGGTGATCCCCTGAAGCTTTGCGGCGAGTACGAGGTTCTCCCGGCCGCTGAGCCCGGGGTACAGCTGGAGTTGGTGTGCAACGAAACCGATGTTGCCGCGAAGCTCGTCCGCACGATCCGGACCGAACGCGCCGTAGCGAAGAGCGCCTTGCGTCGGATGGCCGAGCAGGGCCATCAGCCAGAGGAGCGTCGACTTTCCAGAGCCGTTCGCTCCTCGAAGTACGGTCACCGTGCCGGACGTGAAGCGAAGATCGACGCCGGCGAGCGCCAGCGTCGGCCCGTACGCTTTCGTCAGACCCGAGACCCCCACCTCTTCGAAATCAAGCCTCACCTGTTCGCACTCTAGAACAAGTCTCGCACAATGCCGTCAAGTTTCAGCCAGCGACTCTGTGGCACGCGAAGCCATGCTCCGTCGCGGATCAGGTCGCCTCGGTCGATCGCGACTTCGACTTCACGTTCGCGCCCGACTTCGGGATAGACGCCCGCGCGGGCTTTCGTGTCATCACAGTTTGTGCCTTCGATCGTTCGCAGCCCAAGCATCAAGGACTCGCGTACGATTTCGTCGGGTCCAAGGGTTTCGGTTTCGGTTTCGAGGGTTCCGCCTGCGAGATAGCGCTGCGGGCTCGGGTCGTTGCGCCAACGCTCGGCGTGTCCCGGCGCGATGTCGAGGCAGCCCACCGCGGCGGCGCCCAGTCCGACGTACTCGCCGCCGCGCCAATAGTGGAGGTTGTGGAGAGACTCCTCGCCGGCGGGGGCGTAGTTCGAGACCTCGTAGTGACGCCATCCAAGGTTTGCGAAATGGGTCTCGACGTCGACGAACATCGCCGCGTACGCGTCGTCGGGGGCGATGCGCAGCTTACCCGCGCGATGGAGGGAACCGAACAAGGTCTTCTCTTCGATGGTGAGCGCGTATGCGGACACGTGACGCACGCCGATGCTCGCGATCCTGTCGATGTCGACCGCCAGCTCTTCCGAAGTCTGTCCCGGCATGCCGAACATCAGGTCCGCACTCACGCGCGGGACTTCTGCGACCGCTTCTTCGAGGGCTTGCACCGCGCGCGTCGAGTCGTGGAGACGGCCGAGGAATCCGAGATGAGGGTCACGCAGCGACTGGACGCCGATCGAGAGTCGTCCCACGTTTTGCTCGACCAGCCGTGCGGCGTGCGCGTGCGTGAGCGAGCTCGGATTGCACTCCACGGTGACCTCGAAGTTGCTCGACTCGCTGTCGAACGCGGACCGAATTCCCGCCAGAGTCCGCCCAAGTGCGTCGGGGTCCCAGAGCGATGGGGTGCCGCCTCCGAAGAACACCGACACCAAGGTTCGCCCCTGCAAATCGTCGGATCGCGCCTCCAATTCGCGCAGCACGGCATCCGCGTACGCGTCGTGCGGAAGCTCGGCCGTTCGGAGGGGTTCGGTCGCAAAGTCGCAGTACGGACATTTCCGCGCGCACCACGGGAAGTGGATGTAGACCGACGTCGCTTTGGGGTTCCTTGACATTCGAGGCGTTGGCCGGAAGGTATACTCCCTTTTTCAAGAGCCGGTTGCCGATGTCACTGCCTGTATTCCCATCGCTCCGCATCACCTCCGACGCACTGATTCCGAAGGGTGCGTTCGCCGAGGCGCAGGCCGCGTTCCTCGAGCCAGACGCCGACCTCGTCGCGCGTCTCGATACGCTGCTTGCGGAGAAGAACGCGGGAATCGTTGCGCACTTCTACATGGACCCCGAGCTGCAGGGTGTGTTGTCGTCGTGCGACTGGCCCCACATCCACGTTTCGGACTCGCTTGCGATGGCCGACCGAGCGATCGCCATGGCGGAGCAAGGGGTTCGAACCATCGCGGTGCTCGGCGTCGACTTCATGAGTGAAAACGTCCGCGCGATGCTCGACGCGTCCGGACACGAGGACGTCGCGGTCTACCGGGTCGCCGAAGCGCCGATCGGGTGCTCGCTTGCCGAATCCGCCGAAGCGGCCGCGTACGGAGCTTATCTCACCGAGGCCTCGAAGACGCCTCGGTCGCTCCACGTGGTTTACATCAACACGAGCCTCGTCACGAAGGCCAAGGCGCATGCGCTCGTGCCGACGATCACGTGCACGTCTTCGAACGTCGTGCGCACGGTTCTTCAGGCGGCGGCGCAGATTCCTGATGTTCACGTCTGGTTTGGTCCAGACACGTACATGGGCGACAACCTCGCCCACATGTTTGCAAGCCTCGCCGAGATGCCGGACGAACAGATCCGCGAGCTTCACTCGGAGCACGACCAATCTTCCGTTCGTGCGCTGCTTCCGCGCTTTCATTTCTTCAAGCAGGGCACCTGCATCGTTCATCACATGTTCGGCCGCGAAGTCGTCGACCTGGTGCGAGCGCACTACGAAGACGTGTTCGTGACGGCGCACCTCGAAGTGCCGGGCGAGATGTTTGCGCTTGGTCTCGAAGCCCAGCGAGAAGGCAACGGCGTCGTCGGGTCGACGTCGAACATCCTCGCATTCGTCTTGGGGAAGGTGGACGAGGCGATGGCTCGCGGAGTCCCAGCCAAACTCCAGTTCATCCTCGGCACCGAGGCCGGAATGATCACGCCCATCGTTCGCCAGGTGCAGGACAAGCTTCGCGATCATGCGTCGGAGGGCGGCGCAGAGATCAGCGCCGAGATCGTGTTCCCGGTTGCTTCCGAAGCGATCGCTCAGGCACCCGAGAGCGGATTGGGCGTCGTTCCAGGAGTCGCGGGCGGCGAGGGCTGTTCGACAGCCGGCGGCTGCGCGACCTGCCCGTACATGAAGATGAACTCGCTCCGCTCGCTTCTCGCCCTGCTTGAGCGTCTCGAGGTCGATCCGAGCGCTACGCTCGTTCCTTTCGAACCCAAGAAGTACGTCCAGCAGATTCGTGGGCGCACCGCGGCGGACCTCGGAGGCGAACCGATCCTCCATATGCGTGCGTTTCAGCGGAGCGGCGCTCTCCCTGACGCGCTCGTCGAGGACGTCATCCACCGTTCGAGCTCTCGCGAAGCGGCAAAGTCCTAAAAACCTTGATTTCCTGTGTGCTTCGCACGGTTGACCGGCAGCGGAGCGTACTTATCTTGGCCCCGACGTTAGCCATGGACTGCATTTAGATGTCGAAGCCGGATTACTACGAAGTTCTCGAGGTCACGCGTGAGGTCACCACGGTCGAGCTGAAGAAGGCCTACCGACAGAAGGCCCTCGAGTTTCACCCTGACCGCAATCCAGACCGTCCAGAGGCCGAGGAAAGGTTCAAGCTCTGCGCGGAGGCGTACTCCGTGCTCAGCGATCCGCAGAAGCGAGAAGTCTACGATCGCTTCGGCCACGCGGGCCTTGGGGGAGCAGGCGCTCCGGGCTTCGGCGACATGGGCGACGTGTTCAGCCAGTTCCAAGACATTTTCGGCGACCTCTTTGGCGGCGGCGGATTCGGGTTTGGTGGCTTCGGACGGCGGCGGCGCGATCCCAACGCTCCGACGCGTGGCTCGGACGTTCGTACCGATGTTCGTCTGACGCTTCGCGAGGCGGCGTTCGGAACGTCACGCGAGATCGACCTGTCGCATCCCTCCCCGTGCACCGCATGCAGCGGGACGGGCGCAAAGGACGGCGAGCTGCAGAGCTGTGAGACCTGCGGCGGACGTGGGCAGGTCGCGCGCGCGCAGGGTTCCTTTGTGCTCACGACGACGTGCCCGACCTGTCAGGGTCGAGGCTCGCAGGCGAAGGAACTATGCGAAGAGTGCGACGGCGCCGGCCAGCTGCAGCAAGAGCGCGTCGTGAAGATCAACATCCCCGCGGGTGTCGACACGGGGCAGAGCCTTCGTTTGAGCGGTAAGGGTCAAGAAGGCACGCGAGGCGGCCCGTCGGGCGACCTCTACGTGACGGTGCACATCGATCGAGACGAGGACTTTGAGCGCGAAGGGTTCGACCTGATTCACCATCTGGTGATCACCTATCCGCAGGCCGCGCTCGGCGCCAAGCTCGAGGTGCCCGCGCTCGAAGAAGACGAAGACGCGGTGCAGACGGTGAAAGTCCCCGCGGGGACGCAGAACGGGGAGACCATCCTCGTGCGGGGGGCGGGCGTCCCTCGGCTGAACGGCCGAGGCCGCGGCAATCTCGTGTGTCTCGTTGAAATCGAGGTGCCAAAGAAGCTCACCCGTCAGCAGAAGCGGCTTTTGAAGGATCTCGACGCCAGTTTCGAGTAGTGTGTATCGGCCATGCAACCGCTCACTGGCCTAGACTCCTCGTTTCTTTTCCTCGAAGACTCCCACCAGCCGATGCACGTCGGCAGCGTTCTGGTCTTCGAGGGTTCGATGACCTTCGAAGACTTCCGCGACGTGATCGCGTCGCGCATCCATTTGGTGCCGAGGCTGCGTCAGCGGTTGGCGATGGTGCCGTTCGGCATCGGAAAGCCCTACTGGGTGGACGACCCGGCGTTCAATCTCGACATGCACCTTCAGCATGTCGCGCTTCCCGCGCCTGGAAACTGGAAAGAGCTCCGCACCCTGGCGGCGCGAATCTTCTCCCCGCCGCTCGATCGTACACGTCCGCTCTGGGAGATGACGTTCGTCGAAGGGCTCCAAGAGGTTCCGCAGGTGCCGCCGGGCTCCGTCGCGGTCATCAATAAGGTTCACCACGCTGCCATCGACGGCGTTTCGGGCTCCGACATCCTGGGCGTGCTCCTCGACGTGACCAAGCAGCCGCGCGAGTTCGAGCAACCGGTGCCGACGGCCGTCCCTCCGGTTCCAAACGAGCTCGAGGTCCTCGGTCACACCGCGAAGAAGATCCTCGGCAAGCCGAGCGAGATTCTTCGGGTCGCCGGTGAGGTTCGCGATGCGGTGCGGGCCGCCGCGAAGGTGCAGGCCAAGGGCGTCGAGGCGCCCCCGGTTCCGATGAGCGCACCGCCGACTCCCTTCAATCACACGATCACCGGTCAGCGAATTTGGAACACGGCGCTCCTCGAGCTCGATCGCGTAAAGGCGATCCGTAAGGTCACCGGAAGCACACTCAACGACGTCGTACTCGCGATTTGTGCCGGCGCACTGCGCCGCTATCTCGAGGAGAAGGAGGCCCTGCCGGACCAGTCGCTGATGGCCATGGTGCCCGTGTCGACGAGGGGCGAGGACGACCACGGAAAGATGGGAAACAGGGTCTCCGCCATGATGCTGGAGCTCGCCACCAACATTGCCGACCCGGTCGAGCGGCTGAAGGTGATCAAAGAGCACAGCAAGGGCGGAAAGGCCTTTGAAAAGGCCGGGGCGACGCGTGCACTCGTCGACCTGTGGGATTTCATTCCTTTCGGCCTGGCCAATCGGATGACGCGCCTCTACTCGCGTTTCCGCGTTTCCGAGCTGCACAACCCGATCTTCAACTGCGTCATCACGAACGTTCCGGGCCCGCAGATGGATCTCTACATGGCCGGACACAAGCTGCTTGCCACCATGGGTATGGCGCCTCTCGTCGACGGCATGGGGCTCCTGATCACGGTCCTCAGCTACAACGGCGTCCTTTCGATCAGCCCGATTTCGTCGCCTGCGGTCATGCCCGACCTCGACGTATTCGCGCGATACCTTCGCGAGTCGGCGAACGAGCTCGAGGCAGCGGTCATTCCCGACCGGGAGGCCGCGGCGGCCGCCGATGCGGCCGCGAGTCAGGCCGCCCAAGAGGTCACTCAGGCGTTCGTCGACAAGATGCGGGCGACTCTCGAGCACGCCCCTAAAGATCGCTCCCTCGGCGCCGGCTGTTTTCAGCTGCGCATCACGGGCGCGTCCGACCAGCAGTGGACGGTCGATTTGCAGGAGCGAAGCGTGAGGGAGGGCAACGGCCAGACGCCGGACGCCACGCTCACCATTCGCGACGCGCACCTTGCCGAGATCCTTCGCGGCAACCTCGACCCGCAAATCGCGTTCGTTCAGGGCAAGCTTCGCGTCGATGGCGACATCAACAAAGCCATCGAATTCGGTGCGCTCCTACCGAAGGTGATCGCCTAGCGCACTGAAGCGCCGCGGCTCCACGCTGCCGGGCAGCTGGGTTCGGAGCTCCGGGAGCTCCTCGCTCTCGAGCCATTGGTAGACCCCGTAGGTTTGGAGAACTCTGCGCGTGTAGCGACGCGTCTCGTCGTAGGGAATCTCCTCGATGAACACGTCGAGCGGTCGACTCGCATCTTCGTCGAGCCACCGGCGAACCGCGCCTTCACCGGCGTTGTACGCGGCGGGAACGAGGGCGGGGTTTTCGTTCAATCGGTCCCAGAGCCAGGACATGTAGCGCGCGCCGATCTTCAGGTTGACCGAGGGCTTTCGAAGGGTTCGGGGCGTCGCCCTTTCGCCGACCTCTGGGGCGAAACGACGCGCCGTGGGCATGATCAGTTGGACCAGTCCGTACGCCTTTGCCCACGAGACGGCCTCGGGGTCGAACGAGCTTTCCTCACGTGCCACCGCGCGAACGAACGCAGGCGGAACGCCCTGGTCCTCGGCGACGTCTTCGATCAGAGGGTGAAAGGCCTGAGGGTACGTCGCTTCCCAGATGAGGCGGCCCTCGCCCTTTGGAAGTAATCCCTCGAAGTCTTCGAAGTGCGCGCGAATCACCCGGCTCAGCTTGGTGTCGGCTCCGGCGTGCTGGAGAAGGACCGCACCGACGACCGCCATCTCCGGGTCGACGTTCGGCCCGATCATGTGAAGCGATTCCATTTCGGAACCCGCGTACGTCACCTCGTCGACCACGAGCAGCTCGACCATGCGTTGGAACGCGGGGTCGTCGAACTCGTCGCGCCACGCGAACACCATTCGCGTGGGCTCGTTGCCGGAGCGCATTTCGGTGAGAATGGCATTGGCCCGCTCGGGGACGATCTCGCCGAGGCGCCACAGAGACTGCTGCGCGTAGTAGCGGAGCGGCCAGCGCCTGATGATCTCTTCGTACGCCGCCACGGCGTCGATGCGTCGGCCGAGCAGGAAGAGCGTGCGCGCGCGCCAGTAGTCGGCGCGACCCGTGATGCCCTCGAGCTCTTCGTCCCCGCCTCGCTTCACGAGCTCGTCGAAGTGCCCGTATGCGGTCTGAAATTCGCTGGCTTCGAGCTCTAGCCAGCCGAGCTTGAACAGAGCTCGCGGCCAAATGTCGCCGTCGGGGTACTTCGTTGGCAGTTTGGCGAGACGTGCGCGAGCTTTCGTTTCGCGGCCGGTTTCGAGCTCGGCGAGAGCCGCCCTGTAGCTGGCGTCGTCGGCGAGCCGGTGTGCCGGCGCCTCGGCTTCGAGCTTCTCGAACTGGCGAATGGATTCGTCCCACTGGCCGATGCGTCCGTAGGCGCGTGCGGAGTGATAGCGCGCCCACGCGCGGGTGTCCGTGTCGACAGACCGCGTGCAGGTCTCGGCGACCTGCCGCATCACGGGAGCGCCACGCGTTCGTTCGCGCGCCTGAAGCAATGCGCGGCCCTGCTTGTAGCGAGCCTTGCACCAAACCGTGCTGCCCTTGTCGAGATGTCGAAGCAGCCTCCCGAAGAGGCGCTCTGCCTCTCGGTAGCGCTTGGCGTTGTAGAGCGCATCGGCTTTGTCGAGACTCTGCTGCATCCGCGGCCGAACCGGAGGGTCCTTTTTTTTCACGTGCGGTGGCGGGCCTTCGACCCGCAGCGTGAGGTGGGCGTTCGAGTCCGTGCTCTTGGTTTCGATGAGACGCGCCTTGTCACCGCCCGCCCAGTCGTCGGTCAGTGCCGCCGCCAGCTCGGCTGCAGTGACCGGGTCCTTCCGTTGGAGCAGAGCCGCTCGCTTCAGCTTGGCCCAACGCGCCAGCGGGTGATCGAACTGACTCAGGGTGTGCAGGTGACCGAGGGCGACCTGCGTGTACCCGAGCTCGAACGATGCGGTCGCGGCGAGCCAGTGAAGCCGACCCTTCTCGGTCGGGTCGGCGCTCGGCAGGGCGGCTTCTGCGAGCTCCCGAGCCTTGTCGTGGTTGTCCTTTTCCAACTGTCGTCGGACCTGACCGACCGTCGACTTGTCGGTGAGTTCGACGATCACGGGATCGAGGACCTTGGGAGGCGGGGGTGGGGCCTCCGCAACGGTCGACTGTGCCGGCTCGCTCTCAGATGGAGGCCAGACCTCGCGGCGCACGTTCTGCTGCTGGTGACAGGCCACCAGCAGCCCCAAGCATGCAGCCAAGGGCCAAATCCGCTTCATCTAACGAAGGCTAGTGAGTTGGGCCCGGGCCGGCAAGTTATCCCGGGCGGCCCTGAGCTTCGCCCTATGGGGGTCCGCGTGATAGAGCGGCGGGTAGTGAGTTACAGCCTGGAGATCGGCATTCGCTACTTGCGGTCCAAGAAGCGAGCCACTGTCTCGATGATCACGTTGATTTCGATCATCGGCGTGGCCCTCGGCGTTGCCGCGCTGCTGGCGGTGCTCTCGATCACCACCGGTTTCGAGAAGGCTTTTCGCGACAGGGTACTCGGCGTCAACGCGCACGTGCTGATTCTCAAGTACGGCCGCGAGTTTCGCGACTATCGCGATGTGCTCTCGACGGTCGGAGAGATGCCCGAGGTGGCCGGCATCGCTCCCTTCACCATCAACGAGATGATGCTGACCAAAGGCGAGCGCCGTGCCGTGGTGCTCGTCAAGGGCGTGACACCGAGTGGCGTGCGCACGGTGCTCGACCTGCCTCAGCAGATGGTCGTCGGCGGGCTCGAGGGGCTTCGGCGTCCGGGCACGATTGCGCTTCCCGCTCCGAAGCCGACGACGGATGAGACATGGCAGTGGCTTCGGGACCTTCGCGACGGCAAGGAGCCGTCCCCAGCGCTGGAGGCGCCATCGACTGCGAGTTCGAAGCCGAAGTCGACGCTCGACGAGGCGACGGGGCTTCGGAAACCGTTCTGGGAAATCGAGCAGGAACGCATCGAAGCGGAGCGGGAGGACAGACTCCGCAGGACCCGCCCGAGGGTAGGGGCCATCGCCGATCCGGACGACATCGAGTCGCTTCTGGGGGAGCTCGACCAGGACGACTTCGCGCTCCCGGACGACCTCGCATTCGAGGAGAGCCTGTCGGTCGGCGGCGCCCAGGAACCGGTGGAATCGCTCCCCGGGATCATCGTGGGAAAGACGCTCGCGGAAGACCTGGCCCTCGAAACCGGCGACCGCGTACGGTTGATTTCACCGCTGGCCGCGCTTGGCATCGCACTCAACGAGCCGACGGGAAGCTCGACGAGGTCGCGTGAGTTCCGCGTCATCGGGGTCTTTCAAGCCGGCTTTCAAGAGTACGACTCCGGCCTGGTGTACACCGACCTCGTCGAGGCCCAGAGCCTCTTCGACGAAGGCGACAACATCACCGGCGTCGAGCTGCGCGTGTTCGACCTCGACACGTCGTTCGGGCTCGCCCGACGAATCGAACAGTCGCTCGGCGGCGCGTTCCACTCGCTCGACTGGTCGGAGCTCAACCGAAACCTCTTCACCGCGCTCGAAGTTCAGAAGATCGCGCTCACGCTCGTCATCGCCACGATCATCTTCGTGGCCGCGTTCAACGTGATCGCCACGCTCATCATGATCGTGCTCGAAAAGAAGCGTGAGATCGCGATTCTCAAGGCCATGGGTGCGACCGACGGCACCGTTCTTCGGATCTTCATGGTTCAGGGGGTCGTTGTCGGCATCATCGGGACACTGATCGGGGTCGTCGTCGGCGGCGGGATCGTCGCGTACTTGGATCGCGTTCGGTTTCCTCTCGATCCCAAGGTCTACCTGATCGACCATCTGCCGGTCGTCATCAATCCCACCGTGTTCGTCGTGACCATCGTCATCGCCCTCGTCATCTGCAGCCTCTCGACGATCGCCCCCTCGTACTGGGCCGCACGAATGCTGCCGGTGGAGGGACTGAGGTACGAGTAGAGGGACGGGATGCCGCCCGTGCTCTAGACGCCAAAACTCGGTCAATTTCAGGCTGTTTTGACTGCGAAGTAGCCCCTCGTCGGGGCGCTGCCACCCGCTTGACGCCTGAGCCCAACCAAGCTACCAAAGGCGTCCTTTTGCGGGAATAACTCAGTGGTAGAGTGCAACCTTGCCAAGGTTGAAGTCGTGGGTTCGAATCCCATTTCCCGCTCTAAGATTGGT
>CBFCWN010000077.1:0-16442 GCA_965601515.1 uncultured Myxococcales bacterium
GTCCCTCATGATGTGGTTCACCGGATTTTCGACCCCTTCTTTACAACGAGAGCGGAAGGGGAAGGGACTGGGCTCGGGCTTCATCTGAGTCGAAGAATCGCGCAGGAGTGTGGGGGTGAGCTAAGATATGAGTCTAGGCCCGGAGGGGGGGCTCGATTCGTGATGGAGATTCCGGCGATGGAGCAGGCGGCATGACGGCTCATGTGTTGTTCGTGGACGACGAGGAACCGAATCTCGTCGTCTTTGAGGCCGTTTGTGGGGACGAGTTTCCGGTGCTGACCGCATCGAGTGCGACGGCTGGGCTCGAGCTCATGAAGGAGCACGAGATCGGTGTCGTGCTGACCGACCAGCGAATGCCTGGGATGACCGGCATCGAGATGCTCGAAAAGGTCGAGTCGGATTATCCCGACGCGATTCGTCTTCTGATCACGGCCTACTCCGATCTTCAAGCAGCCGAGGACGCGATCAACCGCGGCCACGTTCGCCGCTACATGCGAAAGCCCTGGGAGCCGGAGACGCTCCGCGCCGAGCTTCGGGATGCCATCGATCTCTACACGCTCAACACGCGCGTGAAGGAGCTCGAGCAGCGCCTTCTCGATACCGAGCGAGCGTACTCGCTGAGCGTCGTCGCTTCGGGCCTCGCAGACGAGCTTCGTAGTCCGGTCAGCTGGATTCGAAACAACCTGACGGTGATCGAGACTTCGGTCGACGCGGCAGTCGCCGCTCTCGAGGAAGATACTCCGAACGTCGTCCGTGCGCGCGGCACGCTTGCGCAGGTCGCCAACGGAGTTGCCGATGCCCGTGACGGCGTGAAGCGCATCCTCGAACTGACCGACGCCATGTCCAAAGCACCGGACGAGGTGGCGGCAGAGGTCGTCGATCTCGCCGACGCGGTTCGGGTCGCACTCCGAAAGGCGGAGAGCAGCGGGCTTCGCGGCCGTGCACTGATCGACGTCGCGACCGGCGTCGAGCCCAAGGTGTTGGCGCCGCGCACCAACGTCGTGCAAATCGCGCTCAACCTTCTCGCGAACGCCATCCAGCGCGCAGCCAATCGCGAGGACGGTCAGGGCGTGGTCCGCGTCTCGACGGCGATCCTTGGCGGCAAAGCCATACTCGACGTATCCGACACGGGCCCTCCCATCGAGGGCGAGCTCGATTCCGTGTTCAAGCCATTCAGCGCAGCAGGACGACTTCAAGGCGCGGGCGTCGGATTAGCGATTTCGAAGCGCATCGCCGAAGAGCTCGGCGGCGAGCTCGACGTGTCCGTGGTCGACAAGGAAACACGCTTTCGGCTGACGCTGCCACCTGCGTCTGACGGTGCGAGTCTGTCATGACCCCGAGGTGAGACCGGACTCGCATCAGTTCGGCCTCATTTTCGATGAAACGGCCTGGCCTCTTCTCTACGTTCGATTTCCGTCGAAACCCCTGAGCGACCAGGGCTGAGCCGCGCTATTTCACGGCGTAGCCCGCACCTCGAACGGCGGCTTCGAGCTCCTTCGCGGTGACCGAGCCTTCGACGGTCACCCGGTTGGCCTCGAGCGCAACGTTCGCGGAGGTGACGCCACGTGTCTGCTCGAGTGCTCGCTCGAGCTTGCGGGCGCAGTTGTCGCAGGTCATTCCTTCGACCTCGAGCGTGACCGCATCGGCCCCAGGGGCGCGACGACGGCGAATCGCACTTTGCAGATCGGTCGCCGCGAAGTACATGAACATGGCACCGAGGACGAAGGCCGAGACCCATGCCCACCAGGGTTGCCCGTGCTCGTGCGCGCCCATGCCAAGAGCGGTCAATGGGAAAATCGCGTCATACACGTACGCGAGGCCCACGCTGCCCAGGATGACGGTGGCGAGATACACGGCCAGCACGCGATTGCCAAACGCGCGCTTCACGGCTCCGATGGTGGCAACGTTGGTCGCGGGGCCCGCCATGAGGAATACGAGCGCGGCACCGGCCGGCATGCCCTGCATCACCAGCGCAGCGGCGATGGGCACGGACGCGGTTGCGCACACGTAGAGAGGCACGGAAACCAAAAGGACCGCAAGCCCGGTCAGCGCGGGGCTCACGTTGGCCCACTCGGCCATCGTGTCTGGTGGAATCCAGACCGTGATCGCTGCCGACGCGACGACGCCGAACACGATCCACTTCCAGATCGGTCGAATCACATCAATGACGTGCTCGAAGAAGCCGAGCGTGCTGTGCGGTGCCGGAGCTTCCGCGAACTCGGCCGCGCCCTCCGCGCCATCGGTGTGCATCGTCTCCGTGGCCACGCCTCCGACGAAGCCCATCACTAGCGCGCTCAGCGCCTTGAAGATCGTGAAGGGCCAGCCGAGGAAGGACGCACTTACGAGCAGCGAGTCGACGCCGGTCTGCGGCGTGCTGATGAGGAACCCAAGGGCGGCGCCGTCGCTTGCGCCGTCTTTCTTCAGGCCGAGCCCCGCTGGGATGACGCCGCAGGAACAGAGCGGCAGCGGTACGCCGAGCGCGACGGCTTTCGCGACGCCGGGCACCCCTTGGAATTGACGGCGGGTGAAGTCCTTCGGCAGCAAGACGTGCAGCAGCCCCGCAGCCACGGCGCCCAAGAGCAACCACGGCGCCAGCTGTAGCCAGACGTGCCACATCGCCTCAATCATGCTGACGATATGGGTCCTCTTTGAAGCCCTTGCAATCCCTCAGAGAGAAACGTCGCCTAGCGTGTTGCCCTGATAGCCAGCCGCCTGCATTGCCCGAATGAGCGCGGTGGCCGGGTGCGCGCCTTGTCCGTTGATGTGTTCCCCAGGGTCAAAACCGCCAGCGCGCCCCGCGAGCAGCATCACCATGTTCTCGACCGAGTGGGTCTGGTTCTGTGAGCTTCCGTCGTTGAGCTGGCGACCGTGCCCTGCTTCCGCGGTAAACACGATCATCGAGTTGTCGAGCACGTTGCCACTGCCCTCAGGCGTGTTGCGAAGCTTGTCGATGAGATACGCGTAGTGGGAGATGTGCCACTGCAGAAGACCGGCCGAGGGGATCTGACCGCGGTTGTTCGGATCGCCGTTGTGGCCGACCTCATGCAGATCCCCACCGACCGATGCCCAGCGATCGGGCCGGACGGTTCCCGGGAGTGTACCCATCCCGTCGGCGATGGGGCGGACGTTCATGTGCGACTGGAACGCCGTGATTTGGAGCGATGCCGCACGCGTCAGATCACAGACGAAAGCCATGTGGATCAGGTCGGCGAAGATGCGAGAGCGCTCATGCTCATCGCTGTAGCCCGAACCGGGAGACACCGACCCGGTGCCGCCGCCCGAGTGGTCACCGCCGATGGGGGGGTCCGAGCCGGGGTCCGTCGGAACGAAGCACTGACCTGAGGCGACCGGCGGAAGCGCGCTGATGCGCCCTTCAAGATCGCGTATCTCGTCGAAATGGCGCTCGAGGCGCTGCCTGTCCACTGTCCCAACGGTGTTGACGAGCTGGTTTCTCTTCTCGAGCACGAGGTCCAGCACGCTTCGGCGCGAGCGCATCTCGAAATCGAAGCGCGCAGCCTCCTCGTCCCCGTCTGGAACGAAGCCCGTGAAGAGCGAGCGATAGGCGACCTCTGGACTTGCCTGCGCTTCGATGCGCGCGCTGCGGCCGCCACCAGGTCCGTAGGAGATGTACTGCCGACCAGCGAAACTGTACCCGCTTACGTAGAACGCAGGCTGCGACCGAACGACGAGCGACTTGTACGTGGTCTGGCCCGAATTGAGCTCCGCGATGACCTGGTCAGACGTGATGCCGTTGCACACGTACTCAGGCGACGTGGACCGGGTCCCCGACAGGAGCGGACTGCTCCCACCGCCATGGAAGTCGCGGTACGCGCCTCCGCTCGGCACCGCACTACCGTCGGTCGAGTTCGCGTTGAACGGGATCTCGAGGTTCGAGATCATCGTGAAGTCGTTCTGCATCGACGCGAGAGGCAGCAGCGGCGTGGTCAGCGAGTACCCACGACCGTACGAAGTGTCGGCGATGTAGTGGCCGCTTTCGGTGATGTTCTGACCGCCGACGCGGCTGGTGTTCTTCGCGTAGTTGTCCCCGCCAAGCGCCTGCCCTGCGAAGAGGATGGCGTACCGCTTTGGCGCACCCTGCGCACTCACCTTGCGAGCCGGCAGCATGCACTCGAGAAGAGGCAACGAGACGGTCGCCCCCGCGACTCCACGCAGCACTGCGCGACGGTTGAGCTTCGTCGCCATGATCAGACTCCCTCCTCGCCTCGTCGGGCGAAACGGTCGGAAGCGATGAAATCGACGATGAACGTCTTGAAGTCGTGGTTCCCCGACCGGAACGACTCGACCATCTCGTCGAGAAGCGACTCTTCGTATTCGGTAGGCTCGCGTCCGATCGCAAAGCTCAGGAACTGTTTCACGGCGCACGCGTCCACGTATCCGTTGTCGACGAGCAGCTCGGAGAGCTCGCCCGGCCCGCTGAACTGACCGATCCCGACGATTTCGCCGGAACCCTCGATGGTGCACTCGGGCAGCCCGTCGTCGTACTCGCGGTAACGGCCCGCGATGTCGAAGTTTTCGAGCCCGAATCCGATCGGGTCGACCAAGCTGTGGCAGCCCGCACAGCTGCTCGACTGATCGCGGTGCTCCGCATACCGCTCGTACTTGCAGACGGCGTCCATCGCCCCTTCGGGCGGCTGGTCGGCGTCGACATCGGGCGGCGGTCGCGGCACCGTCTCGCACATCAAGCGCGTGCGCACGAGGATTCCGCGCTGCGTCGGACTCGTGTCTTCGAACTTACTGAAGGCGGCGAGGAGCGCGCCGTGCCCGAGAATGCCCGCGCGACCGGTTCCCTCGTACGAGACCCACCCTTCTCCGCCGTCTGGGCGCGGCAGGCCATAGTGGTCTGCAAGCCCCTCGTCGACGAAGGTCTCATCCATCGTGAAGAGGCGCAGGTAGCTGCCGGGTTCGTCGAGAACGACGCGGTCGATGAGCGCAGTGGTTTCTCGGTTGAACGCCGCGACGAGCTCAGGGGTATGCGGAATGGAGCGGTAACCGAGCCACATCGCATGAAAGCGGTGAAGCTGGTCGCGCGCCTTCGGGTCGTCGAGCATTCGCGCAGCTTCCGCTCGACGTCCCTCCGGGGTGTCGAGACGACCTGCCTCAGCGGCTGCGAACAGCGCATCGTCGGGCATGCTCGCCCAGAGCAAGTACGACATGCGGTTTGCGATGGCGTAGCTGTCGAGATCGATGAGCCCAGACTCGACGCCGGGCGTGCCCCGCTCGACTCGATAGAGAAGCTCCGGGTCTTGCAGGGCAGCCGACACCACGAGTTTCACGGCGGTATAGAAGTCGTTGCTGACCGCCGAGTTGTCTTCCGAGGCGAACGACAGAAGGGGCATGTACACGTCGACGTCAGCGGTCGTGACCGGGCGTCGGAAGGCGCGTGGCAGGAATCCTTCGAGGAAGGTACGGAAGCACGCTTCGTCGCCCGCGCTCGCTGGCGTGCAACCGACGACCGCGTCCCGACGTGGAGCATCGTTCACCAATCGTTCGGCGACGTCCTCGGCGAGCGCCTCGAGCGAGGTGATCAGCGCTTCCGAAGCCTGCTGAATCGTGTAGTCGTTATCGAACGGCCGAAACTCGTCTTCGTTGAGCAGGCGCGATGCCGGCGCAGAGGTCTCTCCCAGGAGATCGTGGAGGGTGTTGTCGAGCTCGGCCTGGGAGAGCCGGCGCATACCGCTCTCGATCGCGATCAGCGGATCGACGGCGGGCGGTCCAGCTGGACCCCCCGGCGGAGCGCCGTCTCCTCTTGGATCACCCGTTTGGCCTATCTGAGCCGAACAGGCGACAAGGGTACCCAGCGCAATAATGGGGGAAAATCGCGCAAACATCCCCTTCACTATTCCAGCCGGGGAATCCAGCGTCGACTGTTTTTGACCCTAAAGGTTTATGGTCATCTTTTCAGTGGGTTAGCGCTTCGGTGCCGTGCCTCGGGGCGGCATCAGCGCCCGCAGCTCCATGCCCCCGGGGTGCGGAAGTCCGCGAAGCCAGGCCACGCCGCCCTTCTTGAACCGAAGCCAGGGGCCGTGCGGATCGCCCGTCGTGAGCAACGAGAGCGTATCGCTCATCCAGGGCTCGTGGCCCACACACGCGACGCTCCCGCCACGCAGCGAGGTGAAGAAGTCGGGGTCGGGCGCGCGGGCAAGCCCATCGGCACTCACCAGGTCGCCATCCATCACGGGCTCGAGCATCTCCGCCGTCTGTAGCGCGCGAAGCCAGGGGCTGTGATAGACGCGGTCGAAACGAAAGCCGGACCGACCGAGGCTCTCGACGACGGCCGCGAAACGCTCCCTTCCCTTGTCCGTCAGGGCTCGGTCCGCGTCGACGAGACCCTCTCGTCGTTCTTCGGCAATCGCATGACGGATGAGGAAGAGGTCCATGCCCTACTCGCTTTCGAAGCCGGTAAGCCGAACGCCGAGCGGCTTCAAACGTCGCTGTTCGCGCTCGAGGTCGGCGCGCGCGAGAGGATGCGCTTCGAGCCAGTCATCGACAAAGGTCAATCGCAGCTTGCTTGCCGTGGCCTTTGCATGCGGAAGCGAAACAACCCCGGGATCGCGATTTCGATTGAGCAAAACCGCCAAGCGCAAAATGATGCAAAGCCGCTTCGCTTCATCTCGGAGCTCGAGAGGGAGCGACTCGAAGAACGAGGCGTCGACCTTTCGACGATGACCTCGGATCAGCGCGGCCACGAGCGCTTGTTCGTCGCGCGAGAACCCTGGCAGGTCCGACGACTGAACGAGGTACGCACCGTGCTTGTGGTGCCCCGTGTAGTTGACGGCGAGTCCGATTTCGTGGAGCTGAGCGGCCCAATCGAGCACGTGCGCCGCGTCAGGCGAGTCGAGGTCCCAATCCTCGGCGACCTGGCCTAGCAGCCCAAGGGCCGTGGCACGCACGCGTTCGGCGTGCGCCTGGTCGAGCGAATATCGATTGGCCAGCATGGCGATGGTTCGATCGCGCGGGTCCTCGTCGTGCAGACGGCCGAGCATGTCGTAGAGCAGCCCTTCGCGAAGCGCCGTTGGCGACACCCACATTTCGTCGATCTCGAGGCTTTCGAACACGGTGCTGAGAATCGCGAAACCTCCTGCAAACACCGGTTTTCGATCCGGGTCGAGCCCGGGAAGCTCGAGGCGCTCGAGCCGACCGGCAGTGAGCATCGCCTGCTCGAGCTTGCCGAGTCCCTCGTGGGTAATCGGCCCGTGCGCCCATCCTGCCTCGTTCAGAATCTCCGAAATGGAGCGGATGGTGCCCGACGCCCCGATCGCGCGTTCCCAGCCCTCCTCCCGCAAACGTGCTTCGACGGGCTGGAGCTCGAGCCCCGCGGCGATCTTCGCGGCCGCCATACGCTTTCGGCTCACCTTGCCGTCGCGAAAGAACTGCTCGGTGAAACCCACGCACCCCATGAACATGCTGTGGACGGATACCGGTTCGAACGCATCGCCGATGATGAACTCGGTGCTGCCGCCGCCGATGTCGACCACCAGGCGACGCGCCGGCGCGCCCGCGATGCCATGCGACACGCCGAGGTAGATCAGTCGCGCCTCTTCACGACCCGAAATGATCTCGATGTGATGGCCGAGCGCTTCACTCATCTCGTGAAGCACTTCGTGTGAGTTGCGCACTCGCCGAAGGGTGTTGGTGCCCACCGCCCGAACCTGCTCGGCTCCGAAATCGCGAAGGCGCTGGCCGAAAAGCGAGAGGCAGTCGATGGCACGCTTCTCGGCCTCTTCGGAGAGCGTGCCGTCCTCCTGCAGCCCGGCTGCCAGCCGAACGGGCTCGCGAATGCGATCGACGATCTGAACGCCCCCATGATCGACGCGTGCAATCACCATGTGAAAGCTGTTCGATCCCAGGTCTACGGCGGCCAGCGACTCCATTCAGCCCGGCGCCATCCTAGCCTAGTTCACGGCATGCGCCGCCGATTTTCGGAGCCACTCGCCGGTAGCCTCATCGGCGGGGAAGTACGACTCGATGCGTAGCTCCTGCGCGGTGACGTCCATGGGTGTGCCGAGTGTCGTCAGCGTGGAAAACAGCTCGAGCCGCGTCCCCGATTTCTCGAGTGTGACCGTCACACATACACGTGGTGTTGCGGTGAGGTCTACGTCGCCGAGGCCTCGGGGCACGTCCGGATAGCTGAGGAGCGAATCGAGGAGCTGCCGACTCTCGCTTGTTTCGAGCTCGGTGATGGATTCGCGGTAGAGGCGGTCGACCAAAAACCCGGCTACCTCCTCCCAGTTCACCACGTAGGGGCGCACACCCTGCGGATGAAAGAGGGAATGCATGACGTTCTGGCCAACGATCGGGTCCGTCGGCGCATCTAGAAAGAAGGCGAACATCCGTGCAAACGATTGGTTCATCTTCACGACGTCCCAACCGCGTGTCAGGACGATCGCGGGGAACGGCTCCTGGTGAGCAAGAATCGTATCGAAGGCCTCGCGGACGGGAGCCATCTCCGGGTCGTTGAGCTCGGTCTCGCGGTAGACGGGCGCGAACCCCGCGGACGACAGCAATGAGTTGCGCGCGCGAAGCGGAAGGTCGAGCGCACTCGCGAGGATCAGAACCATCTCGCGGCTGGGCGACGACTTGCCGGTCTCGACGTAGCTGATGTGGCGGGTCGACACCTCGGACTCGATCGCAAGCTGTTGCTGGCTCATGCGACGCGCGGTCCGCCATTGACGAAGGAGCGGTCCGAAGCCTGCGGGAGTGGGAGCGTTCATGGGTGAAGTGTACCTTCTCCTTTCTCGCTGCCTATGACCTCTGACGTCATGGCCGTGCCGCAACCAGGGACCCAAACTCTTCTTTACCAAGGAGGTTTCCCATGAAATTGCGACTCTTTTCGCTGCTGACCGTCTTCGTCGTCTTCACCGCCTACACCGCCCTCGTCATCGTGGACCACGGCTACACCGGCTTCATCGACCTCGCGCTGGCAGGCGGATGGGGCGCGCAGATCTTCATCGATCTCTGCATCGCGCTGATCCTGTTCGCGTTCTGGATGGTCCCGGACGCGCGGGAGCGAGGGATTCCGTCGGCACCCTACTTTGTCGCGATTCTCACGACGGGATCGATCGGCGCGCTCGCGTACTTGGTGCATCGCACGCTGAAAGAAGGTGCTCAGGTGACGCCACGCGCTTCCGCCACCGCCTAGCGCTCGATGTAGCCGATCGCCTCGAGGTGCGCAGCGACGTCCGCGTCGAGCTCCACCGAGTCGGCGGCAACCGCATCGGCCTCTGCTCGCGCGCTCTCCTGAAGCAGAGCTTTGGTCGCGACGCGGACCTCTTCGGGATGTGTCGCGGCCAGATTGTCCTGCTCACCTGGGTCGAGGTCGACGCGGTAGAGCTCGACCGGTTCGAGTCCTCGTGGATTCCCCGGGTTCGCGGTGATCAGCTTGTGCTCGTCCGTGCCGTCGAGGTGCCGAACCGACTCGAGCACGTTTCCTTCGTGGCTCTCTTCAGCGTAGACGACGTCGGTGCCGCTGAAGAGGTTGCCCCCTTGAACGCCCTCGGGAACCTCGACGCCCAGCTCGTCGAGAACCGTGGGCATGAGGTCGATGCTCTGTACCCAGTGGCGGACGACGGTGCCACCGCGGCGATTGGCAGGAAGCTTCACGAGCAACGGTACGTGGACCTGCTCGTCGTAGAGCGTCGTGCCGTGCCAGAACCCGCCGTGGTCGTTGAACTCTTCGCCGTGGTCCGACGTGATCACGATGGTGAGGTCGTCGTACAGGCCGCGCTCCTTAAGCCCTTCGACGAGCGCTCCGAACTCGGCGTCCCAGTAGGTGATCTCGCCATCGTAGAGTTTGGTCAGCGCAGGCGCTTCACTCGGGTCAGGGTGCTGATGAGCGGCGCGCGCGTAGCCGCTCCCGTCGTAGGGATGCGTGAAATAAGGGTCGTGCGGATCCATGTAGCCGACGAACAAGAACCACGGTGCGCTCGACTGGCGGTCGATCCATCCGTTCAACTCCGCGTTGACAGTGGCGGCATCCTGGTAGGCCGTGCCGGGTAGCACGTCGCCGCGGGCGGCTCGAAACTTCTCCATCCGCTGGCGAACGAACTGCATCAAGAGGAGCTTGGCACTCGCGTCGTCGGCGCCGAGCACGAACTCGGGCTCGAGGAAGACGTACTCGTCGAAGCCCTGATGGAAGTTGAAATACGGCGCGACGTTGAAGTTGGTGGCGAACCCGCCGGTGGCATAGCCCGCACCCTTCAACGATTCGGCGAGCGTGGTGAGCCCGTCGGGAAGCGCATCGCTTTTCGCCATGACGCCGTGACTCGACGGGAGCCTCCCTGTGAGAATCGAGGCGAAGCTCGGCCGCGTCCAGCTCGAGTTGGTGAATGCCTGGTCGAAGCGAATCGCATCGTCCGCGAATCGATCGAGGTTCGGCGTGCTTCCGCCCGGATAGCCGTACATCGGCAGGTGGTCGGCGCGAAGCGTGTCGATGACGATGAAGAGGACGTTGCCCGAAGCGTCTTCGAGCTCGGCGCCTGCGTGGACCGCATTCGCCGAACCGCGGCCACCGAGCGCAATGCTACCGCCGAGGCCGACCGCGAACACGAGCAGCAGGACGAGCCCCGTTGAGGCCTGGGCCAAGCGTTGGAACGGCGGCTTCTGAAGCAGGCTGCGAAGGCCTCGCGCGACGAGCGCGCTCACGCCGGACGCGATGAACGCGCATGCAAACAGAACGCCAAGGCCGATTGCGCTCTTCCAAACGAGCTCTTCGTGAAACAGGTCGCGCCGAACGCGGAAGGCGCCCAGCGCGAACGCAAACAGGCCGAAGATCGCGCCGACGAAGTAGCCGAACGCGTCACGCTCAGGAAGCGCGTAGCGTTTCATCCACCGGCCGGTCACCGCGGTGAACAGCCCGAGACCCGCGCCGAATGCCCCACAAAAGAGCCCATAGGCGAGCGGTCCGTAGAAGAAGACCCGGGCCCCCGTCGCGCCGGCCGACGAAAGCGCGATGACGACGGCCTCACCAAGCCCAACGAGCGCTCCGGCGAATACGCCCGCGCTGAAGCCGACGAGCAATCCTCGCATAGGCTTTGGCCATCCTTCGCGCGGTGCCTTCGGGATCGCGTCGGCGACGAGCTTCTCGCGATCCGGATCTTCGACTCGAATGTGAGGCTCGTAGCCGGACCGGCGCAACAGAAAGATCACCCCGCCGAACGCCGACACGAGCATCTCGCATGCAAAGCCTAGCGTCGGAATCAGTACGGCGACGGCCAACGGAAGCCCGATCGCGGGCGAGGTGTAGAGCGCAACCGCAGCCGCCTCGCGAAGCCCGATCCCGTTGATCGACGCCGGAATGAGTGTCGCCAGGATCTGGAGCGACGATGCGAAGAAGACTTCGCCAAGGCTCAGCTCGACGCCGAGCGCGCGCGCGGCGCAGACGTAGATCAGGTTGTTGAACGCGTGCGTGCCGACGCCGAGAAGCGCCGCCTGAATGAGAAGCCCGGCCTTGCCGCGATACGCCCCCACCGCGTCGGTGAGCGTCTGAACGCGCGCACGGAACCCTTCGGGCAAGAAGCGCGTGAAGAACAGGAAGAGCTGCGGCTGAGCGAGGAACGCGAGGCCCACGACGATGATGCCGAGAAACACCGCGTTCACGAGCAGCACGCCTTCGGTCCCGATGAATCGCATGCCGAACAGGCTGCCCGCCATGACGACCACACCGAACGCAAGCTGGCCGAGGATCATCTCGACGCCGATGGTCGCGGTCGCGCGAGCGGTCTTGCCGGTGTGTTTGGCGATGTCGTAGATCCGCCAGCCACCAAAGCCGGTGAACCCACCGGGCGTAAACGCGCCCCAGAAGCGCGCGATCATGATCGAGCCCCCGAGGAACCTCCACGGCGCGAAGATGCCTTGGCCGATGAGGAGCCTCTGCCAGCGCACGGTGCTGAAGCCGATTGCGATCAGCTGCATCAACACCGCGGCAGCGACCCAGCTCCACTGGAGATCGCTCAGATGGCCGAAGAGGTCCTCAGCGCCGTCGCGCCGGAGCACCTTCCGGAAGATGAACACCAGCATCCCGACCGAGAACACCAGCTTCAGAAGAAAGAAACCGACTTGCTTTGGTTTTGCCACGTCCCCTCGGCCTGCCGTAACCGCTACACGCTAAAGGGTCAAATTGGAGGCGTGGTCCAGCAATTTGCGCGACCTCCGTGCGATTGGTAGCGACCCCTCATGCGATTGTCCGCGCCCATTCGATTCTCCGTCCTGCCCATGCTGCTCGCGCTCGCCGCGTGCACCTCGAACAAGCCGAGCGCTCCGGCCGAGCCGCCGCCTGCACCGGCGGAGACGCCGACCGATCCCACGCCGGCCGAAACCGAGGAGCCCAAGGCCGAGGCTCCGAAGGCAACCGGTGCCCTACCCGACTCGCTCCCGACGGCACTGCTCCTCTCGTACTCGCAGTTCGAGGTGGTCGATGGAAAGGCGACAGCGAAGCCTGGGCCTGCACGCCTCGACATCGTGACCCGCGAAAACGGAGAGTGGACGATCGAGACGATTGAGGATCCTCAGAGCAATGTCTTTCACAAAGCGATGATGCTCACGCCGAAGGGGCAGGCTCCTGGCATCCTGACGCTCGGCGGTTCTGGCGCCTTCGTGAAGCTCTGGCGCCGGGACAACGGGAAGCTTCGACCGACGACACTCTGGAAGGCAGACTTCGGCGGCAAGTTCAACCGCATGCGCGACGCGGAGATCGCGGACCTCTACGGCGACGGCACGCCTGCAATTGCCGTGGCGACACACGACCAGGGCGTCGTGGCGATCCTTCGGCAGGCAGGAAACAAGTGGAAGGTCGAACGCATCGACAAGAAGCCCGATACGTTCGTGCACGAGATCGAGATCGGCGACCTCAACGGCGATGGAGTCCTCGAAGTCTACTCGACGCCAAGTGAGCCGAACAAGCTCGACGCCGAGGCGCAGCACGGCGAAGTCGTTCGGTACGTGCCGAAGACCAAGGAGGGCCCGACGGTGGTCGCCGACCTCGGCAAACGTCACGCGAAGGAAATCTACGTAGGCGACGTCGACGGCGACGGGAGAGACGAGCTCTACGTGGCGGTCGAGGCGCTGACGACAGGCAGTGGAGCGAGCTTGGAGATCGTCGAGCCCGTCGAAATCCGGCGGTACGATGCCGACACCCCGCCCGACGCAGGCGTCGTCATCGCGACGATTCCCGACCGACTCTCTCGCTTTCTCACGGTCGGCGACGTCGATGGCGACGGCAAGAAGGAGATGGTCGTCGCGTCCTTCAGCAAGGGGCTTTGGCTGCTGCGCCCGGGGAAGGACCCCAAGTCCGAATGGGGCGTCGAGAGCATCGACCGCGATTCGGGCGGCTTCGAGCACGCGGCACTTCTCACCGATCTCGATGGCGACGGAATGGACGAGCTATACGTCGCGGCCGACGTGCAGGGCGAGGTGCGTCGCTACACGTGGGTGCGAGGACGTCCGAAGCGGGAGGTCATCCTGACGCGCGATATTCCGATGTCGCGGATGACGTGGAACATCATGCCCGCGCCGGTGGACGCGCTCGGTCGCTAGCCGACGATCTCCTGCAGACGCGGAAGGAGCTCGGCCAAGTTGCAAGGCCGGTAGCGAATGTCGAGCTGGTAGCGGAGGACGCCATCCCAGCCGTCTTGGCACGCGCCGGGTGAACCCGGGAGGCAGAAGAGGTACGTCCCTCGCGCGACACCGGCGCACGCGCGCGACTGAATCGTCGAGGTGCCGATTTTTTCGTAGCTGAGCATTCGAAACAGCTCTCCGAACCCAGGGATGGGTTTCTCCCACACCTCTTCGAACGCCTCGGGAGTGACGTCGCGCGCGGTGACGCCCGAGCCGCCGGTCGCAATGATGACCTCTACGTTGGGCTCGTTGATCCATCGACGGAGCTGGACCTCGATGCGTTTGCGATCGTCGGGCACGATGACCTTGTCCATCACGTGATGGCCGGCGGTTTGGGCTCGCTCGACGAGCAGGGCGCCGGACTTGTCGGTCTCCTCAGTTCGTGTGTCGGAGACGGTCATGATGGCGATGCGTAGACCTTTGAACTGAATCGACTCGTCGAACCTCGGTCCACCCATGCTGCTACCCCCCTAGTTCGTTGGTCAGCGCCGTAGCGAGCTTGCCAGCCTCTTCTGGATCGATCTTTCCAGAGGGCCATTCGACACCGAGTCCCTCGTCGACGCTTGGCTTTGGAATGATGTGAAAGTGCACGTGAAACACGGCCTGGTGGGCCATCGGGCCGTTGTTCTGCAAGATGTTGAACTGCTCGCAGCCAGTCACATTCTTGATGGCGCGACACAGCCGGGGGAGCACACGACCGATTGCAGCGGAGGAGTCATCGGAAAGCTGATCGAGCGTGGCCGCCTCTTCTTTGGGGATCACCAGTGTGTGTCCGTAGCTGAGGGGGCCGATGTCGAGAAACGCAAATACGAGATCGTCCTCGTACACCTTGTGACAAGGGATGTCCCCGCGGAGAATCCTGCCGAAGATCGTGTCCGCCATGTGCGGAGCTTATCCGTTTGTGGCCCACAGGACCAGACTCAACCACTCGCGATCGCCGCCGTCGACTCGACGGGACGCGTCGTGGACACCTCGAGAGGCGATCATTCGTCGTCGTTGAAACTGCCGTGTCGACCGGCACCGTCGCTGAAGCGCTGCGCACCGCTGACGGTTTCGCCGCTCGCAATCGTCTCCAGCCCGATGGCAAACTCGTTGCGCATCGCCGCGTCCTCGGACAGCCCCCACTGTTCGAGGGCCGAGCGGCGGTCGCCCCGCATGCAGCGCTGCGGGTGAGCCGCGATCTCGCGAGCGAGCTCGAGGGCCATCTCGAGCGCTCGGCCAGGAGGCGCGATTCGGTTCGCCAACCCGATCGAGAACGCTTCATCGGCAGTCACGGGCCTGCCCGTGAGAATCAGGTCCATCGCGCGGCTGTGCCCGATGAGCCGAGGGAGCCGAACCGTCCCGAGATCGATGAGCGGCACACCGAAGCGCCTGCAGAACACGCCGAAAACGGCGTCTTCCGCGGCAACGCGTAGGTCACACCAAAGCGCGAGCTCGAGCCCGCCGGCCACCGCATAGCCTTCGATCGCCGCGATGACTGGTTTCCCGAGAACCATCCGGGTCGGCCCCATGGGTCCGTCTGCATCGGGCGAGGTGTCGCGGGTCTCGCCCGCAGCCACAGCTTTGAGATCGGCTCCCGCACAGAAGTTTCCGCTCGCGCCCGTGAAGACCGCGACTTTCGCCGCCTCATCGCGGTCAAACTCGCGGAAAGCGTCGGCTAGCGCTGCCGCCGTCGGCACGTTCACCGCATTGCGAACGTCGGGCCGGTCGATGGTGACGACCGCGATCTCTCCCTGAAGCTCGTAGCGAACGGTCACGGCGCTCATGTAGAACGACCCAGGCCGGGTTTCAACCTCGGCCAAGCCTCGAGCCTGCGAGAGTGTGGTACGATCCAGCGTCGTGGCGGGGCTCTACCGATACGCGTTCGTTTGGCTTGCCCTGACGGCCATCCTTTCGATCGCAGGGTGCGGCACGTCGACCACGATCCCCGCCTGCGAAAACGACGAAGAGTGCGCGGACTTCCAGTGCGGCGAACGTGAAGAGGCGGTCTGCGAAATTCCCGTCGGGGATATCTTTGGAATCTGCGGCTGCATCACTCCCGACGGGTCCGGCGGCACGGGTGGCGACGGCAGGAGCTAGAACGCCCTTAGCCGATGCGCGCTCAGCTTTTGAGGTGATACTCGGTTGCGTAAAACGTTTCGGTCTTCTTCATGTCGAGGAAGCCGTTGATGTCTTTCGCGACGCGGAGCATGTTCGGCACCATCATCAGCGTACCGCCGAAGAAGCGTGTGGGATTGAGCAGATCTCCGCGGGTTTCGCACGCTTCGAGGACGATGCCGTCCGAGGGCTCAGCGCCCTCCGTGATGGGCTTCACGATGACGTTGCGCTGGTAGTACCAGAGCGGGTGTACTTCGAGCGAAAGCGGCGTGTGTCCGTTGTGCCAGCGCTGAATGTAGTCGTCCCACGTCACGCCGGCCTTCTTGTGTAGCATCGTGAGGAGGATCGGAGACGGCGTCGGCTCCCCATCGCTCCAGCGCTTGTCGTACTCGACCGGATACGCTTCTTCGACCTCGTACCCGGACACGGAATCGGCTCGTCCAGCGAGCGCCGCGGTGAATCGCGAGGGGTCGTCGCCCGAATCGTAGATGTTGAAGATCGCGATCGACTCGTTCTTGAACGGGAAGAGCGACAGTTTTGGGGGCGACGCGTCGGTGACGGTGAGCTGAAGCTTGGTTGGCTGCAGCTCGAGAAGCTGGTCGGCCAGCCGCTTCATCCGTGCGCTCCATTCGCGCTGACTCTCGCTTCGTCCGCGAAGCACGTACATCCACTTCTTGTCGCCCATTTCGCGGATCTAGTCGTCGACGTCCAGA
>CBFCWN010000078.1:0-16395 GCA_965601515.1 uncultured Myxococcales bacterium
GTCCCTGGTCCTCCTCCTGGTCCTGCTCTTGTTCCTGTTCCTGTTCCTGCTGCTTTTCCTCTTCCTCTTGGATCCTCTGCAGCGCGTACTCGAGGTTCCAAGCGGCGTCCCGGTTCCCGGGCTCCTGGCGCAGCGACTGCTTGAACGCCTGCGCGGCTTCACGGAAATGCCCGGACGCCTCCTCGAAGTTCTCTTCCTCGGAGAGGGCTTCCCCCTGTCGCGCCCAGGCCACGCCGAGGTCGTAGTAGGCCGCGGCTCGCGTCGCCTTGGACGCCGAGGGGTCAGCCGCGGCGGTGAACGCTTCTTTCGCGGGTTCTTGGAGATCCTGAGCGAGCAGCGCGAGCCCTCGATTCAGCTGGACCTCTCGAGATTCGGGGAGCTCGCGGGCCGCGTTGTCGTAGTCGTTGAGCGCGTCGGCGTAGCGCTCCTCAGCCATCGCCTGGTTCCCCTTTTTGACGTTGGGGTTCTCGGCGCGGAGCGGAGTCCACGCAAGAGCGCCTGAGGGGGCGGCAAGAAGACCGACGAAGAGAAGGGCGGCAACGCGCCTCATGGCTCCCTCCGGCGGCGTCCGAGAATCCAGGCCTCGGGAAGCAGGCCTTCGAGCACGAGAAGCAGAAACCCCGGTAACAACAACAAGGCGTAGCGATTCTCGTGCACGGTGACCCTCCGTGCTTTTCGTTCCGACGCCTGCAGTTTCGCCAGCTGTCGGCGAATCTGAACGACACCGACGGTGCCTTCCTCGGCGCGCACGTACTCGCCTCCGGTGATCGATGCGATCTCACGCAGGGTCGATTCGTTTTCCGCGGTCAAGGAAGTCATGACGACGCCGCCGTCCGAGTCTCGCAGGTGTCCGGTCAACGTGCCGTCCGCAGTGTAGCTTGGAATTGGCTCGCCGCTGCTGGACCCGATGCCCACCGTGTACACCTTGATTCCCGCGGCCGCGAGCTCTTCCGCCGCTGCGATCGGGTCCCCCTCGTGGTCTTCGCCGTCGGTCAGGAGCAGGACGACGCGCGACCGCGTCGCAGGGGCGCTCTCCGCCGTCGAGCTCCGCGAGCTCGAGCTCTCGATCAGACGCATCGATGCGATGAGTGCCTTTCCGATCGCGGTGCCGCCGTACGGCATGTCCATCGGGCCGAGGTCACGGAGGAACAAGCGTATCGCCGAGTAGTCGACCGTCATCGGAAACGCCATTGAATCTCCCGCGAACGCCACCAGGCCGACCCGGTCGCCTTCGAGTTCGTTCAGCAGCAGCTCGAGCTCGGCTTTCGCGCGCTTGATACGACTCGGATGCACGTCTTGGGCAAGCATGCTCTTCGAGAAGTCGAGCGCGATGACGACGTCAATGCCGCGCTTGCGGAGCACGCGGGTGCGGCTGCCGTACTGGGGCCCGGCGAACGCGATGATGACGAGCGCAACTCCGACGAGTGCAATCACTGCGCGACTGAGCCGCCACCACTCTGCCCGGCCGAAGATCAGTGGCGTGACCGTCGACGCTTGCCCAAACCGTTGCGTCGCTCTCCGTCGACGCGCGGCGT
The DNA here is from genome assembly GCA_965601515.1 of uncultured Myxococcales bacterium. Taxonomy (GTDB): domain Bacteria; phylum Myxococcota_A; class Polyangia; order Polyangiales; family Houyiibacteriaceae; genus SG8-38. The sequence continues at coordinate 1,536 of CBFCWN010000078.1, forward strand.
TCCACCAGAACGCGGCAGCGGCGACGGGCACCAACAGCAGGATCCACAGGGCTTGCGGGTCGGCCCAGCTCACGGCCACCTCCTCATCCAGAGCATCATCAAAAGCTCGAGCGCCAGAAAGAGGAGCGCGGGACCTACGAACGCCGGGAACAGCTCGGTGTAGATGCGTCCCGCGTCTTCGATCTCACTCTTTTCGAGCGCATCGAGGATTTCGTGGAAGCTCTGCTCCAGCGCCTCGCGGTCGTTTACGGCGAAGAACTCGCCGCCGGTTTGCTCGGCCATCTGTTCGAGCAGCTCAGGGTTGACGGGAAAGTTTCCGCTGCCGAACACCGCTCGTCCGAAGATGCCGGTGGCTCGCTGCACGGGCGCTTCATCACTGACTCCCATCAGAATGGGGTAGATCTTCACGCCCATTGCGCTCGCGAGCTCGGCAGCCTGCGACGGGGACACGTTTCCGGCGTTCGACTCGCCATCCGTCAAAAGAATGATGACCTTGCTCTTGGCTTTCGAGCGCTTCAGTCGATTGAGGCTCACGCCCACGGCGTTGCCGATCGCTGTGCCGCGTCCGTCGATCTGATCGAGCTTGAGACCCCTCAGCGCGGCCCGAAGAGCTTCCCGGTCGGTCGTGAGCGGCAACAGGGTGTAGGCATCGCGACCGAAGACCACCGCGCCGATGCGGTCGTTCGGCCGACGGTCGATGAAGTTTCGCACCACCGCTTTCGTCGCGCGGAAGCGGGTAGGGCGAATGTCCGCCGCCTCCATCGATCCCGACATGTCGAGGGTGAGGATGATCTCGATGCCGTCGATTTCGGTGGTATCGCGGGCGTGGATGCTCTGCGGTCCGGCGAGCCCGATGACCAACAGGGCGAGGGCGACCGTGCGAAGCGCGTTCGGGAGATCGGTGAGGCGCACCCTCCAAGTGGGCGGCTGTCCGCTCAGTGCCTTTGCGCGGCTGAACTGGAGGCGTGGCCGTGCTGCGCGCTGAACCCAGACTCGACTCAGCCAAACGAGAACCGCGCCGAGGGCAAGAAGGCCGGCGTACGGCCGTTCGAACCGAAGCTGCTCGTCCGACACGAGGATCTGATAGCGAGTGTCGAGGTAGCGGAGGCTGATCACCGCGCCTACGAACGCCGCCAGTGCCAGCCACGCGAACGCCCAGGCCTTCCGATGCGAGGCCTTCACGACTCGACCTCCGGCCGAACCGATTCTCGCGGACGCGTACGTTCGACTAGGCCGACCGCCTCTTCGATGAGAGCCTCCGAGGACTCGTTTGCGAGCTCGGCGCGGGCGAACTTCACGAGGTCACACTGCGCGAGGAAGCCGATCGCTTCGTCGGGCGCGATGGCAAGAGACCTCGCCTTAGCGAGTCTCTCCGCGATTTCATCAGTCGTGCTCTCGAGGCCGTGAAACCCGTACCGGCGTCCCAAGTAGCCGCGGATCGAATCGCTCACGGCATCGACCCAACGCTCTGTTTCGCCCGCCTGGATCGACGCCTCTCGGCTCGCGGCGTGCGCTCTGAGCTCGGCCAGGGCGGTCTCCCAGGGCGGCGGCGGCGGCGGGGGTGGCGGCTCGGGTCGGTCGCGCCTCTGCCACCAGCGAATGAGTAGCCATCCGAGGAGCGCACCCAACAACAGGACGCCAAGGGCGCCGAGCGCGACGAGGAGCCGGTAGTCGTCCTGTTCGACCACAACCGGGCTCGTGGCCGGCTTCAGCTGCGGGTCGGGCTCGTTCGCGAGGACGGAGTGAATGTCGACGTCGCGCGTCTCGGAGACCAGCTCGATGAGATCGCCGTCTTTGCTCGTGACACGGACACGAATCGGTCCGACCTCGTGGACTCCGAGCTCGAAGCACAGGAGCTGCAGCTCGAATGTGATCGTCTCGGTCGACTTGTCGGCGGCGGTCTCGGCGGTGACCTTCTTGCCCAAGATCTCGAACGGCTCGAAAGATTGCTCTGGGACCGACGCGTCGTCGCCGGCGGCCGCCGTCACGGTGACGATGACGTCGATCGGGTCCCCGAGCGTGGCTTCGAGCGGCGCTTCGATGGAAACCGAGCGCTCCTGCGCGTACGCCGAGAATGGGAAGGCGACAAGCAGCGCGCTGATCACGGCTAAACGCGTCACCGGTATCCCGTGAGCCTCCGCTGCCTGAGACGGAAAAGCTCTGTCAGAGGTTTGACGAAATCTTGGTCCGTACTGACCGTGACGTGGTCGAGCTTCAGCCGTCGAAACAGCTGCTCCCGGTTCGCGCGTTGCTTCTGCGCCTCACGCGCATAGTCGGCGCGGACGTTGAGGTTCGACGTGTCGACTTCGACGAGCACTCCCGATTCCAGATCCTCGACGAGGGCCAAGCCCACGTCGGGCAGCTCGTCCTCACGCGGGTCGACCACCTGAATGGGGATCAGGTCGTGCTTCGCCGAGACGACGCGAAGAGACTTCTCGTATTGGTCGGCGATGAAGTCGCTGATGAGGAAGGCGACGGTGCGGCGCTTGCCGATGCCGCCCAGCAAGTCGAGAGCGACTCCGAGGTCGGTCCCTTCGCTCTGCGGGTCGGCGTTGAGGATTTCGGTCACGACGCGCATGACGTGGGAGCGGCCCTTCTTGGGCGGGACGAACCGTTCGATGCGGTCGGTGAAGAGGATGAGCCCGACGCGATCGTTGTTCTTGATCGCGCTGAACGCGAGGAGGGCCGCCACTTCGGCAACGGTTTCGATCTTGGCCTTCTCGGTGGAGCCGAAGCGTTCGCTCGCGGAAAGGTCGACGAGGAGCATCACCGTCATCTCGCGCTCCTCGGTGAAGACCTTCACGTAGGTGTCGTTCATGCGCGCGCTGACGTTCCAGTCGATGAAGCGCACGTCATCGCCGGGCTGATACTGACGGACCTCACTGAACGCCATGCCGCGTCCCTTGAAGACGGAGTGGTAGCTACCCGCGAGCTGATCGTTCGCCAGCCTCGAGGTGTAGATCTCGATCTTCTTGAGTTTCTTGACGAGCTCGCGAGAGATCACGGCGCGACCTCTTTAGGGGACTTCTACGGTCTCGAAGATGCGTCGAACGATTTGATCGCTCGTAATCTCCTCGGCCTCGGCTTCGTACGAACGGATGATGCGGTGCCGAAGAACGTCGGGGCCGATGGCCTTGATGTCTTCGGGGGTGACGTACCCGCGATGGCGCATGAACGCGTGCGCGCGCGCGGCAACGTTGAGCGCGATCGAAGCTCGCGGTGACGCGCCGTGCGCAATCATGTCGCTCAGGTCCCCGAGGCCGACGCGAACCGGGTGCCGCGTCGCCGTGACGATCTGAACGATGTAGTCCTTGATCTTCGGGTCGATGTAGACGTGACCGATGGTCTTGCGTGCCTCCAGAAGCTTCTGGGTCGTCGTGACCTGCTGGACCCCCATACTCGAGCTCGCGTCTCGTCCGAGAAGCACGTGGTCGGAAATCTGGTCCATGATCTTCCGTTCCTCGTCCTGGCTCGGGTAGTCGACGCGTACGTGGAGCATGAAGCGGTCGACCTGCGCTTCAGCAAGTGGATAGGTGCCTTCCTGCTCGATCGGGTTTTGTGTGGCCATCACCATGAAGGGTTGGTCGAGTCGGTAGGTCGCGTCCCCGATGGTGACCTGATGCTCCTGCATCGCTTCGAGCAGAGCGCTCTGGACCTTCGCGGGCGCTCGGTTGATCTCGTCGGCCAGCACCAGGTTGGCGAAGATCGGACCTTTCTTCGCGCTGAACTCGCCGCGCTGCTGGTTGTAGATCACGGTTCCGATGACGTCGGCGGGCAGAAGGTCCGGTGTGAACTGCACGCGCTGGAACTTCGCTGCGACGGTCCGACAGATCGTGTTCACGGTGAGCGTTTTTGCGAGTCCGGGGACACCTTCGAGCAGGATGTGGCCGCCCGTCAGCAGTCCGATGAGGATCCGCTCAATCATGACCTCCTGGCCGACCACGACCTTGTGGACCTCATGCAGGATGGGATCGATGAAAGCGCTCTCGCGCTGGACCATTTCGTTGATGACACGAACGTCGTTGGACATGGGAATTCCTCGGTCGGGTGGGCTAGCACGCACGACCGCCCCCCCGCCAACACACATCGGTACTCAATTATTCTCGCCTTCCACTCGTCGGCGAATGCAGGGTGTGGGTCTGCCTTGCCCTGGGGCCGGGTCGTGCCCTACATCACCAAATATGTCCGATCCGATCTCCGAGGAGCTCTTCGAGCGCGCGTCCAAGGTCATTCCCGGAGGCGTGAATTCGCCTGTTCGGGCCTTCAAAGCGGTCGGGGGAGAGCCGGTTTTCATCAAAGCGGCGCATGGTCCGATGCTCGTGGGAGCCGATGGCACCGAGTACGTCGACTACATCGGGTCCTGGGGGCCGATGATTCTCGGCCATGCGTATCCAGACGTGGTGGCCACAATCCAGGACGCCGCGACCCGGGGAACGAGCTATGGCGCGCCCACCGAGGCTGAAATCGTGATGGCCGAGCGCATTCGAGATGCCGTCCCCACGATGGAGATGTCGCGGCTGGTCTCGAGCGGGACCGAGGCGACGATGGGCGCGCTGCGCGTCGCTCGCGGCTACACGGGGCGCGATCTCATCGTGAAGTGCATCGGCGGCTACCACGGCGGCGCCGACTACCTGCTGGTCAAGGGTGGAAGCGGACTTGCGACGTTGGGTGAGCCCGACAGCGCGGGCGTGCCGGCCGCGATCGCCGGCACCACGGCGCTCGTGCCGTACAACGACAGCTACGCCCTCGAAAAGCTGTTCAGCGAGCGCGGCGGGGAGATCGCGGCGGTCATTATCGAGCCGGTGGCGGGCAACATGGGGTGCATCCCCCCAGACCCCGAGTGGCTCGAGACGATTCGGACACAAACGCAGAATCACGGCGCGGTGTTCATCTGCGACGAGGTGATGACCGGGTTCCGAGTCGCCTGGGGAGGCGCCCAGGCTCGATACGACATCCAGCCGGACCTCACCTGCCTCGGGAAGATCATCGGCGGCGGGCTTCCGGTCGGCGCATACGGCGGAAAGCGCGAAATCATGGAGAAAGTCGCGCCCGTCGGGCCGGTGTATCAAGCGGGCACCCTCAGCGGAAACCCGCTCGCCGTGGCGGCTGGGCTCGCGACCATCGAGCTCCTGCTGCGCCCCGGCGTCTACGAGGACCTCGAGGAAAAGGGCGCCGAAGTGCAGCAAATGCTGGAGGAACACGCCGGCGCAGCGGGGGTCCCCATCACGGTTCAACGCGTTGGGTCGATGGTCACCGCGTTCTTCCGAAACAAGCCTGTCCGGAACTGGGACGAGGCCTGCGACACCGATCGGGAGGCCTTCGGCCGATGGCACGCGTCGCTCCTCGAGCACGGGGTCTACTGGCCCTGCAGCCAGTTCGAAGCGGCGTTCATTTCGCTCGCCCACGACGCCGACGCGCTGCAGAACACGGGGCAGGCGTTCAAAGCCGCATTCGCGGCGCTTCGAGACTGAGAAAACCAAGGGATTTGCGGGCTCGAAGTGGTCCTCGACCAACCTTGACCCCACCTTCCTCCATGCTATACGCCGCCCGCCTTCGGGCATGGATCCTTGGAACTGTAGGGAAACGATGTGCTGTCTTCGCTCCTCACTCGAGAACAGCGAGAGCAGCTCAGACGCGTCGGCAGCTTGTCGACGGTCGGTCTCGAGCTCGCACTTTCGATCGCGCTTGGCTACTACGGTGGCCGATGGCTCGATGAGAAGCTTGGCACCGAACCCTGGCTCGAATGGATTGGGCTCGGGTTTGGACTTGCCGCCGGAGCACTGAGCCTCTACAGGGCCGTCCGCCGCGCTCAGCGGTTGATGGAAGAAGAAGACGAGTCGCCGTGATCGACCAACTAAACACCCAAAGCCCTCGCTACGTCGCCGCCGCGGCGGTCGTGCTCGTAGGGCTCGCCTTCCTGCTCGCTGGCAACGATGTCGGCCAGGGCGCGGTCGTGGGTGGCGCGCTCGCGACGATCGACGCGTGGGCCATCGCATGGTTGGCGAAGCGAATCGTGGCCGGTGCGGGGTTTCTCGGCAGCGGGGTCGCGGCCGCGCTTCTCGGTGTGAAGCTCGTCCTCATGCTCGTGGTTTGCTGGGCACTGCTCGCCCGTTGGGGCGTCGACCCCGTCGGATTTTCCGTCGGTCTCGGCGCCTTGGTCATCGGGATGCTCTTTGCGGGTGTCGACTACTCGATTCGCGAGGCGCATGAAGCGCGTCGCGCGTCTGCGACAGGGGAGGGATAAGCGTGCCGCACGGCGAATCATGGTTCAGCTTCTTGCCGCTCGAGTCTCTCTCCCATTGGGTGAGTCACACGTTCGGCCCGAGCTACATGGAGCACAGCACCCACATAGGGGTGCAGCACGTCGTGGCGTACGGCACCGTGATCCTCTTTCTGATCGCCGTTGGCTTCTACGTGCGTCGCAGGCTCAAGAACCCCGCGGACAACATCCTTCCCGAAGGCAAGGTCACGTTCTACGGCTTCATCGAGACGATCGTGTCAGCCACCTACAATCTCTCAGCCGACCTCATGGGCGCCAAAGCAGCGAAATACTTTCTTCCGCTCATCGGGTGTTGCGCGCTGGTCATCTGGTTTTCGAACGCCCTTGGGCTGATCCCGGGCTTCCTGCCGCCGACCGACAACCTCAACACGACGTTCGCGATGGGCATGGTCATCTTCGTCGTCACCCATATCTACGGCATCAAAGAGCACGGCGTGGTCAAGTACTTCGCGCACTTCACGGGCCCCAAGGTCCCGTGGTGGATCGCCTGGTTCATCGCCCCGCTGATGTTCGTCATCGAGATCATCTCGCACATCGTCCGACCGATCACGCTCGGTATTCGACTCATGGCCAACATGACGGCGGACCACATGGTCCTGACGATCTTCGTCGGCCTCTTTGCCGCGATGGGACTCGTGCTGTTGCCCGTGCCCATCGTCTTCTACCTGCTCGGTGTCCTCGTGGTCACCGTGCAGACTCTGGTCTTTTGCTTGCTCTCGGTGATCTACATCGCCTTGGCAATCCAACACGAAGAAGAACACTAGTTTCCCTCTCGGAAGAGAGGCTTGAGGAGGCTCCTGAAAATGAAGAAAATGGCTCTTCGACTTGTCAGCTTTGCTGCACCATTGGCTCTCACCGCGACCGCGTTTGCACAGGACGCCGCGGCCGAAGCTGAGAACCTGGCCACCGCGATCGCGGGCCGTGCGCTTGCCGCAGGTCTTGCCATCGGCATCGCCGCATTTGGTTGCGGTTTGGGTCAGGGTCGCGCAGCGACGGCAGCGCTCGAGGGTATCGCGCGCAACCCGAACGCTTCGGGTAAGATCCTCGTTCCGCTGATTCTCGGCCTGGCGCTCATCGAGTCGCTCGCGATTTACGCGCTCGTCATCGCGTTCCAGGTCCAGCCGTAAGCCCGCTGCTGTAGTCCAGGGCACCCGGTAAAACGCGTGCCCTGGCCAGCTTCGGCTCTCGGACCCATACTGTCATCATGACGGCAGATACCGGCGTGACCCCACCGAACGGACCCGAGAGGAAACGGGGCCTTTCCGGTGCGTTCAAAGTAGGTGTTGTATTTGTCGTTTTGGTGGGAGCTGCGGGGTGGCTTCTGGCCGGCAGCGACAGCCCTTTCGTGTACTCGAAGCTGGTGCACGAAGTGATGAGCGAGCCGGAATCCTTTGAAGGAAAGCGCCTTCGCGTGGAGGGCGAGCTTCGACAGGGGTCCATTCAGTTCCGTGAAGACCCGTGCGAGTGGCGGTTCGTCCTCTTCAAGGAGGGCCAGGAAATGCCCGTCCGCTTCCCGCAGTGCGTGGTTCCCGACACGTTTCGCGACGGCATGGGCATTCAGGTGACCGTCGAAGGCGAGCTTGGTGACGAAGGCGTGTTCCTCGCCAACCAGGTGATCCCCCGCTGCCCCTCGAAGTACGAGATGCAGGAGCGGATGGAGGCCGGCGAAGAAATGCCCTACGACCCGAACGCCACGCTCCCCGGTCAAAGCTGACCCAAGGCTCCCATGGCTCGCGGAGATTCTTGACCGGCTGAACTAAACAGCCGTACAGTGCTCTGTCATGAGCACAGTGGGGGGGATGCCGGAGGGCGATGCGGGGCGCGGTCGCCCCTTTCGACGTGTGGAAAAGCCATGGGCGAAGCTCCGAGGCGCAGCGGAGGTTCTCGAACACTGGCAGACCGATGGCACGTGGCGGAACGTGACCTTCGGTCACCCGGTGCCTGCCCACGAGGCGAGCTTCGCGTCGATGCCCAAGAGCCTCGCGCCGAACGTGCAGGCCGCGCTTCGCACGCGCGGCATCGAGTCGCTGTACAGTCACCAGGCGCGCGCATTCGAGCTCGCGTCTGCGCGGAAGCACTTCGTCGTAGCCACGCCAACTGCGTCCGGCAAGAGCCTCTGTTACAACCTGCCGATCCTGAACGCGCTGTCGTCCGACCCTAGCGCGACGGCCCTCTACCTGTTCCCAACGAAGGCGCTCTCGCGCGATCAGGAAGAAGCGCTTCGAGCATTCATGCGAGACGCGGACCTCCGCATCGGGGCCATCACCTTTGACGGCGACACGCCGGTTGATGCGAGGCGCGCCGCTAAACAGCGCGCTGGGGTGCTGCTGACGAATCCCGACATGCTGCACGCAGGCATCATGCCGCACCACACCGCCTGGGCGCGGCTCTTCGCGAATCTCAAGTACGTGGTCGTGGACGAGCTTCACAGCTATCGCGGGGTGTTCGGATCGCATCTCGCGAACGTCATGCGACGCCTGATTCGCATTGCGCGATTCCACGGCTCCTCGCCGACCTTCGTGTTTGCGTCCGCGACCATCGGGAACCCGAAAGAGCACGCGTCGCGCATCTGCGGCGAGCCTGTCGAGCTCATCGACGAGAGCGGAGCGCCCACGGGGCCGCGTCAGCTCGTCGTCTACAATCCGCCGATCGTCAACGCGGAGCTCGGCATTCGACAGAGCTACATCAAGACAGCCGTTCGACTCACGCAGGACTTGGTGAGGGCGGGCGTTCCGACATTGGTGTTCGGCAACTCTCGCAACGGCGTCGAGGTGATGCTCAAGTACCTACGCGACAAGCTCGAGCGGGACCATGTTCCGGCGTCTGCGATTCACGCGTATCGAGGAGGCTACCTTCCCGATACCCGTCGACGCATCGAGGCGGCTCTTCGAGCGGGCGACATCCGTTGCGTCGTGGCGACCAACGCGCTCGAGCTCGGCATCGACATCGGCGCGCTCGATGCGGTCGTCTGCGCCGGTTACCCGGGCACTATGGCGGGGCTTTGGCAGCGCTTCGGGCGAGCAGGGCGCCGCCGCGACCTGTCGCTCGCTGTTCTCGTATCTTCGAGCAATCCGATCGACCAGTACGTGGCTCGCCATCCACGGCAGCTCGTGTCCGCGCCGATCGAGCACGCACGCATCGATCCGGACAACGTCGAGATTCTTATTCAGCACCTGAAGTGCGCCGCTTTCGAGCTGCCCTTCGAACCCGACGACGTCTACGGTGACGTTCCGGACGATGCGCTCGGCGACGCGCTCGACTATCTCGCCGACAACGGAGTGGTCCACCCGAGCCCGTCTCCCGACGGGTCGATCTACCACTGGGCGGCCGATAGCTATCCGGCCAACAACGTGTCTCTACGGAGCGCGACGTGGGACAATTTCGTCGTGATCGATCTCGAGGGGAACCGGACCATTGCCGAGATGGATTGGCGCAGCACCCACACGATGCTGCACGAGCAGGCGATCTACCAGCACGAGGGCGGGCAGTACCAGGTCGAGCGCCTCGATTTCGACAACCACAAGGCCTTCGTACGACGCGTGAAGCCCGACTACTACACCACCGCGATGACGCACAGCAAAGTCACGGTGATCGAGCAGGATCACGGCGCGACGATCGACTTGGGAGAGGTGCCGGTCGAGGCGGGGCTTGGCGACGTCAGCGTCGTCGAGAAGGTGGTGGGCTACAAGAAGATCAAGTTCCACACCCACGAGAACATCGGCTACGGCGAGGTGCATCTCCCCGAGATGCAGAAGCACACCAACGCGTTCTGGCTCACGTTCTCGGAAGACTTCGTCCAGAGCCAGCCCGAACCGCGCGCTGTGATCGTCGATGCGCTGCGCGCGCTGTCGAAGGCCATGCACATCGTCGGGGCCGTCGGTCTGATGATCGATCCGCGTGACCTGGGTCGAGCCCTTGGAAGCCGTCACGAAGACGACGGCGCACCGGGGACGGGTCAGGGGCCCGGTTTCGACCCGACGATCTTTCTTTACGACTCGGTCGCGGGCGGCGTGGGCCTGGCGGCACGCCTTCACGAGGAGCGCGAAGAGCTCCTTCGCCGCGCCCGCCATCTCATCGAAAGCTGCGACTGCGACGAGGGCTGTCCTGGCTGCATTGGCCCGGACGCATCGAGTGAAGACGAGCCCGAATCACCTCGAAAAAAGCTGGTCCTCGGCCTCTTAGACGCCGTGGGCGTGAGCGCCACCCACTGAGTCATGTCGATCACGCGAGGATTGCAACGTCTGAAGCAGGTGACGCCACGCAAGCTGGACGTCGCGGCGGTCCGAGGCGCGATCCCAGGCTCCGCACGTGAGACCGACTACGGCTCGCTCCATCTGATCGACGAGTATCTCGAGCCGCGTCATCACCATGGCCGCGCTCCCATCGCCGATGCGCTCGAGGTATGTACCAGTCGTCTCGCGCAGCTCGCGCTCGACCCGGGCCTGGAGGACGTGGACTTTCGTCGGGCGCTCTTTTTCGACACCGAGACGACGGGCCTCGCAGGAGGCACGGGCACCGTTCCGTTTCTCATTGGCATCGCGTGGTTCGAGGATGAGTCCTTTCGCGTTCAGCAGCTGTTCCTTCCGGACCTCGGAAGGGAGGCGCCTATGCTGCACTGGCTTCGGGAGCGTGTGGAGCAAAGCAGCTGCGTCGTGTCCTTCAATGGCAAGACGTTCGATTGGCCCCTTCTTCGCAATCGCTTCGTGATGAATCGGGTCAAGGCGCCACCACTCCCTCCTCATCTCGATCTTCTCCATTGTGCCAGGCGTATTTTTCGCTCTCGCATGAAGTCTGTTCGTCTGGTCGAGCTCGAACGCAGGGTGCTCGGGATGTATCGGGAAGACGATATTTCGGGAGCGCTCATCCCCCAGCTCTACTTCGACTATCTCGATGGAGGTGAGGTGGCTCCGATGGCGAAGGTCATCGAGCACAACGCAAACGATCTCATCGCACTGGCCGCGCTCGTCGCCACCCTCGTTCATCATTTCGACGAGGTGCACGGTGGCGACGACCCGCGCGATCACCTCGCCTACGCAAAGGTGGCGGAACGCACGGGCGACGCGTCGCGGGCCCGGTCGTTTGCAAGCGCCGCGGCTCGCGGCGGAGGCCGGTCGGAGTGCACGGTCGAAGCGTGTCTGCTGGCCGCGCGAATCGCCCGCCGCGACGGTGCCTTGGACGACGAGGAGAGGGCGCTCCTCGATGCGCTGGCGTCAGCCGATTCGGGCGAGCTTCGAGCGGGCGTCAGCCTTGCACTCGCCAAGTTCTACGAGCACCGCCGCAAGGATCTCGCTCGTGCTCTCGAGCACGCAACGCAGACGAGCCTCGCCGAGGGCGACGACGGACGGGCGCGGCGCGTGAGCCGGCTAGAGCGACGCCTCAGCCGCCAACGCTGACCTTTTTTCAGCGCTGCAATCGGGCCTGGCACGCCATGGCACATCTCGGTAGCCTTCGGAGCCCGGAATCATGGGCTTTTTCGCGTGCTTCGCTTGGCACCGATGTTGCTCTTTGTTTCGGCCGGACCCGTTTCCGGAGAGTTGTGTGATGAGTCGATTGTGCAGAGTGGTGGTTGTCGTGAGCGCCTTGGGGGCGTGCTTGGTCGGCTGTGGCAACGAGACGCCGGAGAGCGAGGTCGGTCCGACCGAGAGCTTCGTCTGCGGGACCGACGGCAAGACCTATTCGGTGGAGGAGGCAGGCACCGGAGGTCGCGAGATCGCGCACCGCGGTCGCTGCGAAGAACCGATGCGCTGCGACTCCCCTGAGGACTGCTTCGTCGGCGACGAGTGCGCCAGCGACGTCGACGCGCCTTGGTGCGTGCCGGGGCCGACGCAATGCGACTGTCCTGGCGTGTTCGAGCCCGTGTGCGGTGGAGACGGCCGCAACTACATCAACGCCTGCGAGGCCGCGTGTGCCGGTGTGGGCATCCAGCATGACGGGTACTGCGAAGAGCCCCCGCCCGGCGCCGGCTGCACGCGCGCCGGCTGCAGCTCACATCTGTGTGTGGAAGAGGGCGTGGAACTCGCGAGCACCTGCGAGTGGCGTCCCGTTTATGAGTGCTACCAGCAGGCCGAATGCGAAAGACAGGAAAACGGTCAGTGCGGTTTCACACCGACACACGAGCTCGTCGAATGTCTCGAGCTCCACGGCGAAGGCATGTGTCGGGTCGACCCGCGATGGAACAAAGGCTTTCGCGCCGAGTGCGAGAGCCCTCAGGCGCCCGGCATCGTCGGAATCGTCGAAGTCCGACCCTTCGACGACATGTTGAGACTCGGCGAATCGTTTCGGGCCGAGTTCGAGCTGATCGAGCCGGACGTCCTTCCTGGTCTCATCTACCCAGGCGAGGGAGTCTTGAGCTGCGCCGGCGAGGAGACGCGGCTCCAAGGCGTTGCCCCCGATACTGCGCTCGGGACATTGGAGTTCGACTGCCAGGTCCTCGGAGAGGTCACCCCGGACGAGTGCTTGGACGACAGTCAATGTCCGCCCGGACTGAGCTGCCAAGATGACATCCTCGGCGCGCCGTTCCCAGGAGGAGTCTGTGAGCCGTGCATCTGCCTCGACATCTATGATCCCGTGTGTGGGACCGACGGTCAGACGTGGGGGAATGGGTGCGAGGCTGAGTGCAATCGCGTGGAGATTCTCTACGAGGGCGAATGCAACGACGACTGTCCGGCTGAGACTCACATCCGCGACTCTCGCGGGGAGTGTGTCCCAAAGTGCTACGGGCCAGAGCAGTGCACCGACGGCCTGTCGTGCAACGCGGCGGACGTCTGCCGACAGGATCCGGCTTGCCCCGAGTGCGACGTCTGCGTCGGCTGGTGTGTGACCGAAGAAGCCGACTGTCGTGAAAACGGCTGCGCCCCTGGCTTCACGTGCGAACACTGCAAGACGGCCGACGGAGGCGCCGAGTGGACGTGCCTCTCACCCGACGCGGGAATCTGCGAACCGCCGGAGTTCGACTGCCGCGCGACCGGCTGCGCAGAGGGCGACTACTGCACCTTCTGCTGGACCGACTGGGCGTGCATTCCCGAAGGCATCGCCTGCTGAAAGCTTACCCCTGCGCGAAGCGCCGACCCGGGCCTCACCATCACCCGGCGGGCGCCCGCGCCGGGGCCCTTCGGGGCGGGGACACGCAGCCCCCCTATAACCCGAGCAATTACGAACGATTGCGGATCGACCCGCGCATTTTGCCGCGCGTTCAGCGGGCGACGGTGATCTCGGTCGTGACGGAGTTCGCGATGAAGCAGTGTTTGTGTGCGCCTTCGTGAAGCTTGGCCAGCTGTTCTTCGCTCGGCGGCGTTCCGCCCCATGAAATGTCCGGGTGCAGCGTGACCTTCGTGATCGCGATGCGTTTGTGTTCATTGCGCTCCATGTGGCCGACTGCCTCGTCACGGTAGTCGTCGACTACGAAGCCGTCGCGCGCGGCGAGCGCCAAGAACGTCAGCATGTGACAGCTCGAGATCGACGCGACGAATGCCTCCTCGGGATCGACGAGATCTGGGTCGCCGAGGTACAGCGGCGCTGCCGAAGCCGCAACCTCGCTCCCCCCAACGAACTTCCAAACGTGGTCGCGAGAGTATTCCTTGTGCGAAAACTCTCGGCCGTTGCGATTCCAATGAACGGTTGCGCGATGCTCCGACATCCTTGCTCCTTCGGACGGAAAGCGTAGGACCATTTCTGCGGTGGTCCATGGCTCCCCGGGGGTCCGGCCGAACCTCGAAGTCTTCCTGAGACCCCGGCGGCTCCGTCAACATGCGCGAGCTCAGCGCCAGCTGCCCCGACGCAAGCCCTTCGATGATCGACACGAAAGCGAGAAAACCTAACGCCCATGAAACCACCGGAGAAAGGCGCCTAGCCGCCGGACAGAGCAGGCGTCTCGACGTGCACCGGAGGGGTGTCGTCGACCAGCCGGTCCGCGAGGAACCCTTCGGGTAGCGAAACCTTCTGACGCCCGGCGGTCTTCCCTCGAGGTACCCGCATCGCCTCCGGGGGGAACGGCTCTTCGGCATCGACCTCACGAAGGATCGATTCGAGCTCGTCGAGCGTCGTCACGCGCATGAGCCGCGACCGCAGCTTGGCGCTCCCGCGAAAACCCTTGGTGTACCAGCTGCTGTGTCGACGAAACATTCGCATCGCCGACGCTTCCCCCGCCCATTCGCAGAGCAGCGTCGCGTGCCGAATCGCGATGTCGGCGATCTCTCCAAACGCGGGCGGATCCTCTGGCTCACGTCCGTCGAACACGTCGGCGAGGTCGCGAAATAGCCAGGGGCGACCGAGGCAACCACGACCGATGACCACACCGTCGCATCCGGTCGAACGCATCATGCGAAGCGCATCGTGGGCTTCCCAAATATCCCCGTTGCCGAGCACCGGGATACTCGTCACGTGAGACTTGAGGTCTGCAATCGCATCCCAGTGTGCGTGTCCGTCATAGAGCTCCGCCGCCGTACGTGCATGCAGCGCAACCGCCTTGCACCCTTCGTCTTCGCCGATCTTCCCCGCGTCGAGATAGGTCAGTAGATCGCCGTCGATGCCCATCCGAAACTTGATCGTGACCGGCGTGGAACCGGCAGCCCCGACGGCGGC
>CBFCWN010000079.1:0-16361 GCA_965601515.1 uncultured Myxococcales bacterium
CGTGCACCTCGCCGATCTTGTAGTTGACGCCGGTGTAATAGAGGATGCGCTCGGTCGTCGTCGTCTTCCCGGCATCGATGTGAGCCATGATGCCGATGTTGCGAGTACGTTCGAGTGGGTATTTCCTAGCCATGGTGCAATCAGTGCATTCGTCAGACAGTGGCGCTTCACGCACAAAACCCCCTCCGACCCAGAAGCCACCCTCGGGCTTCTTTAACTCAGAGAGGGTTTCGAGAGGCACAATCGGTTGCGGCGCTACGCCGCGGTCTTCCCGGTGACTCTCTCTATATGCGCAATGTCATGAGTTCAGCTGCTGCTCCTTGTCCGAGTGGTTTCCGTGGACCTTCCCAGACGCTACGAAAAATCGTTACCAGCGGTAGTGCGCGAAAGCCTTGTTCGCGTCCGCCATTTTGTGGGTGTCTTCCCGCTTTTTCACCGCGTTTCCGCGACCTTGCGAGGCTTCCATGAGCTCCGCTGCGAGGCGCTCCTCCATGGACTTTTCGCCCCGGGCGCGCGAGTACTGGACCAGCCACCGCATCGCCAGTGCGTTGCGGCGGTCGTTGCGGACCTCGACGGGCACCTGATACGTGGCGCCACCGACTCGACGGCTCTTCACCTCGACGCGAGGCTTCACGGAATCGAGCGCCTTCTTGAAGACCTCGAGAGGCTCTTCTCGGTACCGCTCTTCGATGATGTCGAACGCACCGTAGAGGCACTTCTCCGCCGTCGAACGCTTGCCCGCCATCATCAGCGAGTTGACGAACTTCGCGACGAGCCGATCGCCGTATTTGGCGTCGGGGATGATCTCTCTTTTGGGTGCGCTGACTCGACGGCTCATGGTTCTGACTAGTGCTCGTAATGACCTGGTTGGGTCTGGTTAACTCTTGTTAGGTCTGCTTAATTCTTGGGTCGCTTGACGCCGTATTTGGACCGCTTCTTGGTGCGGTTCGCCTTGTTGGTGTTGGAGGGACCTGCCGCGCCGGTGGCGTCGAGCGTCCCGCGGACGACGTGGTAGCGAACCCCGGGAAGATCCTTCACACGGCCGCCACGAATGAGCACGACGGAGTGCTCCTGTAGGTTGTGTCCCTCACCGGGGATGTAGGTGGTCGCCTCGATGCCGTTGCTCAGACGAACACGAGCGACCTTGCGAAGCGCCGAGTTCGGCTTCTTCGGGGTCGTGGTGTACACGCGCACGCACACGCCTCGCTTCTGCGGGCATCGCTGAAGCGCCGGCGAGTCGGTCTTCGACTTGATCTGTTTGCGTCCCTTGCGGACGAGTTGGTTGATCGTTGGCATAACTATCCGAAAAAGCGTGCAATTCCTCGAACGCGCGCAACTTCCCCACGCGTCGAAGGGAGCGAAGGATAGGCGTGAAAGTTCACCTGTCAAGCAGAGTCGAGCGAGAAACTCAGTTTCTGCCTAAATGCTTGGAACTATTGATATTTCAGTCGACGTCCAAACGGGTCTTCCCGAAGGGATTACCATACATGATCCGCCCCTCCTGGTCTGGGATCACGCCGGAAAAGAGGCCGTCGTACTGGGGGCCCCTCTGTCGCGTCCAGAGCCCGTCGCGCGCCCACCACCGTCACCGCTGGTGCCCGAGTCAGAGCTCGAGCTCGTGCACCCGACGACCAGCGCCGCACACACAACCAACCACGACTTCATCTCGCGCCTCAAAAGCTAGAAATCAACTTTGAGCGAGCCCCCGGTGAGCCCCAGCTGGAACCGTATCTCTGGACGTCGGCTTTGTGGAGGCGGCAGCTCGTCGGGAAGCTCGCGCTGTCGCTCTTCACGAATCACCGGTCGGAAACGGACCTCCGCTTCGACCACGCCTGCAATGTAGAAGCTTACGAGTGCGCCCACGCTGACCCAGTTTCCAATTCGGAGCGCGCGCTCGACGCGACGCGCACGATCGAGCTCGTCGGGTGAAGGATTCTCGTCTCGAAGCGAGTTGTGGCCGACGAACGTTGCGATCGACGCCGCGAGGAATGCCGATTCCGTGACCGCAAACATGATGCCGAGGCGCCTGTTCTCGTTTTGGAACTGGCCGACGCCGAACGGGAGAGCGGCGATCCACCTCGAGTTGCGTTTCTCGATGACCTCGGTGGATGCGAGCTTCTCGAGCTGTTCGATGCGCTGCTGCTGCTGAATCAGCTCTTCGACCTCGCCGGCGCGCTCCCGCTGAAGCCGAGCGGCATCGAGCGCTTCTCGCGCCGCACGCTCCTCCGCGACTTCGGCCTGAACTTCTTGGAAGGTCTGCACGACGGCTTCCGGAAAGGCGACCGGATCGATTTCGTACTCGGGGTCTTCCTCGAGAAGCCGCCGGAACTGTGTTCGCGCATCCCGGTCCCTTCCGAGAAACAGGTAGGTCGCACCGAGATATTTGCGCGATTCGAGACGCACGACGGGGTTGCTGGCTCGCGGCACCGCGCCGCCTACCAGAGACTCGAAACCGCGCGCGGCCTTCGCATAGCTCTGTCTGTCGTAGCTGCGCCGAGCTGCCTCGAAGTCCGATAGCTCGTCCGCTGCGACGGGAACCGCGAACGAGGTCATCAAGACGACCACCAACCCGGTCCACGTGGCGCGCCGTATCACCTTAGGCGGGTTCTACGGGGTTTCACGCTCCCTCTCAAGCGTGAAGGAGTGTTCGGTCAATTCGCCACCTGCGCGGAGCTTCACGACGCTCTTGTATCTTCGGTAACCGGGCGCTCGAATCACCACCTGCGCCGACGCGCTGAGGGAAGTCATCGGTATGCGAAGGATCTCACGAATCTGACCTTCGACCTTGCGATTGCCGGGCAACGTGATTTGGACGCGGGCGTTCGCGGGAGCGGGGCCCTTGAGATACAGGCGAGCGGGCTTGAACGGAAGCTTCACCGCGAGCTCGTAGTCTTTCGACCCCGGCGGGATGCGTCGGCGAATCAGTCTGGACTCACAGCACCCCTCCGCACCGATGAAACGAAACGTGTGCGCCCCTGGCTTCAGCCGTGTCTTCAAAAACCCTGGTCCGTACGCGCGAGGCGGGCCGCCATCGACGCTGATTGACACGTTGGGTGGAGTCGGTTTGAACACCACCCAACGCGGCCCGTTGGCGAAGGCCGGCTTGGTCTTCTCCGTCGCCTTCGACGACTCCGGCGGTCTCGGCGGCTCGAGCGACGCCACCACGGCCGTCGGTTCCGGTTCTGGCGCGACCGGCAACTCGGACGTCTCTGGCCTCGTCGCGGCCTTCTCGGTCACGGCCGGCGTTGCCGACCAGGCCTGGTAGCCAAATCCGCCGGCCGCCACGATCGCAAGCCCGAGCAACGCACCTGCGAGCAGCGCCCCTCGACGCTGCCGGCGCCCGAGCGAGCCGAGCAGCTTCAGCGCCTTTTCGTTGCCGTCGTCGATCGCGAGCGCCCGACTCAACGACGCCTGCGCGGCCGGAATGTCGCCGTCGCTCGCTGCCTGTGCGCCCTTCTCGAGCAAGTGGGCAAGCGACCGCTCGCGAAGCTCTTCGGCGACTGATGCGGAATCGGCTAGATAGCGAGCAAAGGTGTCGTCCGGATCGTCGACCCCCATGTCCCTCAGGAAGGTGCGAAGACTCTCAGCCATCTCCGCGGCGGTCTGATAACGGTCTGCGGGTTGACGCGAGAGCGCCTTGTTCATGATGTGCGCGAGGTCGGCGCCGATCGCGGGCCGAAGTCGAAGCGGGTCGGGGTACTCGCCGCCCAGCAGAAGCTTCAAGAGATGGTGCGGATTACGACCGACGAAAGGAAGCCTCCCTGTCGCGCAGAAATAGAGCACGGTGCCGAGAGAGAACACGTCGCTTCGCGCGTCACATCCGCCACCGTCGACCTGCTCGGGTGCCATGTGACCCGGGGAGCCGAGGATCTGTCCGGTCGCTGTGAACGTGTGCGTGTCGACCATGTGCGCGATGCCGAAGTCGGTCAGCTTCACGCATCGGTCCTCGTGAATCAGCACGTTTTCCGGTTTGACGTCGCGATGAATGATTCCCTTGGCGTGTGCTTCTCCGAGAGCGTCGGCGAGCTGCAGCGCAATGCAGGCCGCGATCTCTGGGGGCAGCTCTTTCTTCTCGGTGACGAAGTCCTTGAGCGTAGGACCGGTGAGAAGCTCCGCCGCGATGTAGGTCTCGTCGGAACCCTCGCCGCTGTAGTCGTAGATCTCGAGGATGTGAGGGTGGCGAAGCTTCGCGACGCTCTTGGCTTCTCGAGTGAAGCGTGCCCGTGCTTCGCTCGTACGCTGAAGATGCGGATGCAGCACCTTGAGGGCGACGAAGCGATCGAGAGAGCTATCGCGCGCTCGATAGACCGTGGCCATTCCTCCGTGGCCGATCTCGTCGAGGACCTCGTACTTCTCCAGCTTTCGCAGCATGCCCGACTTGTCAGGATATCAGGTTCGAGGCGGTTGGACCTGTCCCTTCTAGAGAGGGGTCAGCGACGCAGGAACACAGAACTCGAAATCATCGAGAGCTTCGCTTCCGTCGGTGCCACCCCCGACCACAATCGCTCCGCTTTCGTACACGATTGCGCCCGGCGACGCGCGACCCGTGTTGAGTTCGGCAACCGACATGAACTGAACCGCAGAGTCTTCGAAGACGACTTCTTCGATGAGAGTGGACGGGCTTGCCGATGCATCCTCGCCGCCGGCGACGAGGCTCGACCCTTCGGGAACGACGGCCCGTAGCCGAGCCGTGCTCCATGCGGGGCCGGGCCCTGAGCTGCAGCTCGGAGGACAGTCGTCGAAGCTCAGCGTGTCTTGGCGAATCGCTGACGTCGCGTCTGCGCCCCCGAAGAGGAGTGCGCGCGAATCCCCGTCGCTCACGAGAAGGCCACCCGTGCGAATGCCGTCGGCCACGCCTTCGACCGGCTCGCCGACGGTGCTCCCCGAGAGCAGAAGCTCCGCGGTGCCGGCTTCATCTCCTCCGACGACCAACACATCGTCTCCAAGCACGGCCGCGGCCGCGCCCGCTCGAGCGGTGCTCAACGTCTGCGAGCTCACCTCGCCGCCGGGCAGCACCAAGGAGACCCCGGCTCGTGCGACTCCTGCCGCCTCGCCGCCAATCACCATGGCTCCGACTTCTGGGATCGACACCAGTGCAGACTGCGACCCGGCTCCGGTGTGGAGCACCACGGGGGTCACCCGGTTGGTCGTGTCGATCATGTTGAAGATGAAGGGCGACGCGTCGGACGGCAGGACCAAAATCTGCCCAGCGCCGATCGTTGCAGCCTTGGTGGGTCCCAGCGTGCTGAGAGAAATCTCTTCGTCGAAGAGGCGACTCTCCCACTCGAGGGCGTCGAGGAACTCGACCTGCTCTGCGGTCGCCGACGTGCCGCCCACGAGCAGCGCAAAGGTCCCGCTGAGAACCATGCCGAACTCGCTCCGGGGGGCTTCCATCACGTTGAATGCGACCACCTCACATGATGAGGGTGCGGTCGCAACGACCTGGAGAAAGCCAAAGGTCGCCGTCGGAACGAACGCGGGCGGCGCGGTGAACAGCTCCGTGGTCGGGCCTTCGATGTCCACCCTCAAACGGGTCAGACTCGAAAACGACTCGAACTCGAGAACGGCTTCGAATTGACCGTCCTCGACCGGGAACTCGAGCTCGCGCACCGGGAACTCGCCCTCTGAGATGCCGATCCGAAGGACGGTCGCGTCGGTTCCCGCCGCCGGATTCGCCCCATCGCCGTCGACGATTCGCGCGTCGAAGACGAACTGCGCGACGTCGTCATTGCATGCGACCACGGCGAGCAGCACAAGCAAGAGGCTCGAACGGCTAAGCACGGCGTGAGGTTGCGTCACCGCCAGAGGGCAAGCAAGTAGAGGTGGAAGTGTGGTCGAAACGCGTTGAGCCGATCGATGAGCTGGCCGTCGCTCGATCGCTGAGCACGCAGCCCGGCTTCGCGTGGCTAGACGCGAATCGCATCGAGTCGCGGGATGGGCGGTTCTCGTTCCTGGCCGCGTGGCCTACCGACGAGATTCGGGTCGAGTTCGGTAACCCCCGTCCGTTCGATGCGCTCGCAGAGATCGGCCCTTCCTCCGTCGAGGCGTCGACGGACGGACTCGGGCCCGCCGACGTGCCCGAGTGGATCGGCTACATCGCCTACGACGCGTTTTGGTCTGCGCCCGCGCGAGGCAAACCACGCTTCGAGCGGCCAGGCGATCCGGTCGTCCTCTTTCGACGGTACCCCGCGCTTTTTGCGATCGACCACGAGAGCGGAGAAGCCTGGGTCGTTGGCGACGACGAGACCGCCTGCGAGCGCCTGGTGACCCATGTCGACGCCCAGGGCTCCACCGACTGGCAAATCCCCAAGATCGGCCGCCTACAGGTCGACGATCCAAGCGAACATCGGCAGGCGATCGTGACCGCGCTCGACTACATCGCGCAGGGCGACGTGTACGAAGTGAACCTCGCTAGGCGCTGGACCGCATCGTTCGAAGGCGATGCGCTTGGGCTGTGGCAAGCGATGCGGCTCGCCAGTCGCGTCCCCTTGGGTCTGTTTTTTGCCGCCGCCGATCATTCGGTGCTCGCGTGCACGATGGAACGTTTCATTCATTGGGATGTGACTACGCGCAGCTTGGTCACGAAGCCTATCAAGGGCACGATTCGGCGGGAGCCCGCCGATGGCGGCGCGTCGGCTCGGCTGCGTGCGGACCCGAAAGAGCAAGCCGAGCACTCGATGATCGTCGACCTCATGCGAAACGACCTCGGTCGAGTCGCGGAGATCGGAAGCGTCGAGGTCGACGCGCCCCTTGTCGTCGAACCGTTCACCGGGCTCTACCACCTCGTGAGCACCGTCCAGTGCGTCACGCGGGAGGACGTCACGCTCGGGGACGTCCTCGAGGCCACGTTTCCCCCCGGAAGCGTGACGGGTGCCCCAAAGATTCGGGCCCTCGAGATCATCGAAGAGCTCGAGCCGCACCCGAGAGGCGTTTACTGTGGCGCGCTTGGGTTCGTCGACCGCGCGGGAGGGCTCTCGTTGGCGGTGGCGATTCGAACGGCAACCGTGCGACGAGGCGAGGTACACTACTGGGCAGGTGGTGGAATCGTCGAAGCGAGCGACCCCGACCGAGAAGTCGCCGAGACCGACCTGAAGGCCAAGGTGTTTCTCGATGCGGTACAGTCAGTCCGAGGCACGAGCGATGACTGATCGAATCGAAACCATCCTCGACTTCTGGTTCGGGGATCTGGACGAGCATGGTTGTGCCGGCCCGAACCAGCGCAAGTTGTGGTGGCAGAAGAGCGACGAGTTCGACCGGACGATCCGCGATCAGTTTCTCGCCGACTACGAAGCGATCGTCGCGGGGGAACGCGATGCATGGCGAAGCACGCCTCGTGGCGCGCTCGCAACCATCATCGTCCTCGATCAGTTTTCTCGGAACATGTTCCGAGACACGCCCGAGATGTACGCGGCCGACCCTCTCGCACGGGAGGTGTGTCACGAAGGGCTCGACGAGGGGTTCGATGAAGATCTCGCCTTCGACGAACGGGTCTTCTTCTACATGCCGCTCCAGCACAGCGAGTCCGTCAGCGACCATGAACGGTGCCGCGCTCTCTTCGCCGGGCTTCGCGACCAAGCGCCCGAGAACCTGTCCGCCGACGCCGAGAACTACCTCGAGTACGCGCGGCAGCATCGGGTCATCGTCGAACGGTTCGGTCGCTACCCTCATCGGAACGAGCTGCTTGGAAGGGCATCGACGGACGCCGAGCTTGCGTTCCTGAAGCAGCCCAACTCGTCGTTCTAGACTGAAACTATGGAGTTTTCGGGTTACTAGGCGCCAAAACAGGGATTGAATTGAATTCAATTTTTTCTTTGCTACCTTCTCCGCAAGATGAGTGGAGCCGAGCACAACCGCCAACGCCTCCTGGACGCCGCGGCCGCCGCGCTGGTGGACGGCGAGGGCGCGTTCGAGGTCCAGCAGGTGGCAAGCCGCGCCGGCCTCTCCGTGGGCCTCGCCTACCACCGGTTCGGCTCGAAGGCCGGCCTGATCGGCGCTGTGGTCCACCAGGTCTACGATGATCTGCTCGACGCGATCGACATCCCGCAGTGGCCGACGCACGACTGGCGAGGCCGGGAACACGAGCGCACGCGGCGCTTCATCGACTTCGTGTACGAGAACCCCGTGGCGGCCATCGTCTTCAGCAAGCTGGCGTCCGAGCCAGAGGTCGTCGGCGTGGCCTCGGAACGATGGCGAGGCGTGGTCGACGAAGGCGCACGCAACATCGCGCAAGGACAGAGCCGCGGTGTGCTTCCCGCTCGAACCGATCCCCACATTCTTTCGGCGTTGATCAACGGGGCCGTTCGCCATGCGGTCGCACATGCGCTCACCGCGGAGCCGAGACCCGATCGAGACGCGCTCACCGAAGACGTTTGGACATTCATCGAGTCTGGTCTCGGCATCGCGCCGCCCACCTTCACGAAACCGGAGCCCTAGTCACGATGTCTCTACCCGACCGAAACAACCCCTACGACTTCGACGAGTTCATCGCGTGGCGAAATCACGCGGACTTTCTTCAAAGCGATCCGTTCATGCTTCGTGCAATCGACCGCTACGCTCACTCCCTCAGTGACGAGGTACGGGCCGACGTGGCGTCGTTCGCCCACCGGATGACCGAGAGGTATCAGCACCTGGCCGACGCCGCCGGGCGTCTAGAGAACGCGCCGTCGCTGATGCCCTTCGACGCCTTCAACAACCGCGTCGACCGCATCGTCCGACCTGCTGAGACCCTCGAGCTCGAGCGCGAGATCTGGAACGAAGCGATGTTCTCGAAGAACACCGACCGCTGGCAGCGGTTCCTGAAGATCTTTCTGATGGGGCAGCTCGGAGAAGCGGGAGTCGGATGCGCCCATTGCTGCACGAGCGGCCTCGTCCTCATCTTGCAGCGTTTCGCGGACACCCCGGAGCTGCGGGCGATTCTCGAGCACTGCACCGAGGGCAAGGACGGCGAATACGCCATCGGCGCACAGTTTCTTTCCGAGATTCAGGGGGGCTCCGACGTGCAGGCGAACCGGGTCGAAGCCGTCGAAACCGACGACGGCTGGCGCATTCACGGCACGAAGTTCTACTGCTCCGCCGCGCAGGCCGACTACGCACTCGTGACCGCCAAACCGTCGGGTAGCCGTGACGTCGGTCTCTTCGTCGTCCCGATGTGGGAAGACAAGGCGCGCGAACGTCGCAACGGCTACGTGATCAACAAGCTGAAGTCGAAGCTCGGCACGCGCGAGCTGCCCACCGCGGAGATCACATTCCAGGGTGCGATTGCCTATCCCGTCGGAGACCTCAAACGAGGGCTCGCGAACATCGTCGGCATCGTCCTCGCGCACTCGCGTTTTGCGACTGGCGCCGGCGCAGCCTCGTATCTAATTCGGGCGGCTCGCGAAGCGACGCAGTACGCGAAGTTTCGAACGGCGTTTGGAGTCACGATCGAACGCTTCGGCTTGGTCGCCCGACAGCTCGCCGAGCTCGAAACCGCCTCGAAGCGGAGCACCGCTAGCATTCTGAAGATGCAGCGAGAGATCTTCGACCTCGAAGACCTCGAGCGGTCACAGACCCCGGCCGACGACGAAGTGTCGCTCAAGCGGCGTGAGTTCCGCATGCGGATGCTGATCATGCTGCACAAGCTCGTCGTCAGCGACGACGCGTCCCGTCTGACCGAGACCGCGATGTCGATCTTCGGCGGCCACGGACTCATGGAGGACTTCTCGTCGATCCCCCGACTCTATCGAGACGCGGTCGTGTTGAACGGAGCGTGGGAGGGTCCTCGAAATCTGCTGCTCACCCGCATCTTCATGGACATGCAGCGGGCGGCAGAGCGATGGTACGAACCTGCCGACTTCGTGACCGAGCTGCTCCCGGAGACCCCGGCGGAGTCGCGGGACGCCCTCGCGGGAGAGCTCGCGGAGCTGCTCGCGTTCGAGTCGCTCGTTGCAGACGACCCCAAGACGCTCGAAGTCTGCGATCGGTGGGACACCCTCTGCACGGAGCTCTTCCATGCATACCAGGACGAAGCCGTCGCCGAAGTCGAGTCGGCCGAGGCGGCCTAGAGCGGAAAGACGAGCGGTGTCAGCGCGAGCGACACCGCCCAAACGACGACCAGAAGAGGGGCGCCGACCTTGACGAAGTCGGCGAACCTGTAGTTGCCGGGCGCCACGACCAAACTCACTACGGGCGTCGAGATCGGCGTCACGAACGCAGCCGACGCGCCCATCACCACCATCACCGCGAAGGCCTGAGGCGAATGCCCGAGGTCGATGGCCATCCGAACGGCAAGCGGCGCCACCAGGACGGCCGTGGCGGTGTTGGAAAGGAACATGCTGAGTCCGGCGGTGACGAAGAACACCACGGAAAGTGCGCCGTACGGGCCCACCCCGTCGACGGACGACAGCAAGGCCTGCGCGATGAACTCCATGCCGCCAGTCTTCTCGAGGGCCAGACCCACTGGTAAGAGGCCGGCTACGAGCACCAGCGTCGACCAGCTGATCGACTCGTACACCTTCTCCATGGTGAGCGCTTTCGTGGCGACCAACACCAGCGTCGCGAGGAGGATGGTCGCGACCATTGGAATCACCTCGAGCAGCAGCAAGATCACCATCCCAACCAGGACAGCGAATGCGACGGGGGCGTGGCTCGCCATCGGAACCGCGTGTTTGATGTCCTTCGGCATCGAAAGCACAATCAGGCGACGCGGATCGGCGCCGAGACGGGCAAGGCCCTTCCAACCCCCGGCAACCAGCAGGATGTCGCCCGCTTTGATCGGTTCCTCGGTTCGGTCGCCGCCGAGATTTTCGCCGCGTCGGCGCATCGCCAACGCGGTGACGCCGTAGTTCGAGCGGAGCTGCATCGACTTGATGGTTTCCCCGACGTAGGGCGACTCCGGCGGGAAGAGAATCTCCGCGACCCCGAACGTCTCGCGGAGCCGCTTGCCGTGATCGGGGTGAATCGGAAGCACTTCGAGACCGCACTGCTCCACGAACGGCTCGATGTCAGACGGGTACGCGTCGATCAGAAGCACGTCCCCCGCGCGAAGCCGGATGTCCGGCGACATCGGGATGACCGTCGTCATGAGTCGCTCCTGACGGGTCACCGCGAGGACGTACGCGTTCCAGGTTCCGCCAACTTCGGTCTGCGCGACGCTCTTTTCCACGAGAGGCGAGTCGGCGCGAACCAGGACACGATGCAGGCGTTCGCCGATTCCGTACCGGTCTACGAGCTCGTCGACGCTCACCTGCGTACGTGACGGTCGATCGTCATTCTCGCGCACGCCCAGAAGGCGTCGGCCGATGAAGACCATGTAGATCACTGCTGCAACGAGCACTCCGAGCCCGACCGGTGCGAAGCTGAACAGCCCGAATCCCTCGACATTCGCATCGGACAGGGCTCCGTCGACGACGAGGTTCGGCGGCGTGGCGATGAGCGTCAGCATACCGCTGATCAACGCACCGTAAGAGACCGGAATCAGAAACCTCGCCGGCGACCGATTGGTCTCGGACGCGATACGAAGGACGACCGGGATGAAGATCGCGACGACGCCGGTTGAGCTCATCACGCTTCCGAGGCCCGCGGCGGCAACCATCAGCAGCGCGATGAGCTTGGGCTCGTTGTCGCCGCCCGCCTTCAGCAGCCAGTCACCCACGCGATACGCGATGCCCGTCTCGATGAGCGCCTCGCCCACCGCGAAAAGCCCCGCGAGAATGAGCAAGATCGGGTCGCCAAAGCCAGACACGGCCTCTGGGACCGTCAGCACCCCGCTGAGCATCAGCGCGAGAACGACGAGAAGCGCGGTCACATCGAGCCGCACCTTCCCCGAGACGAACATCACAGTCGCAACACCGAGAATCGCGAAGACGATCTGAGCTTCGGGCGTCATCGTCGTGCGTGTGTAGCAGCGGCCGGGCTTTCGGGCGACGGGGTTCGCCGAAAGGTCACCAACACCCGCGCGATGTACTAAAGTCCGCGCGAGTCATGCATTCGCCGAGCTGTAAAACATTGTGCCTGTGTTTGGCCTTGGCAGCCGCAGTGACCGCCTGCTCCAAAAGCGGCACCGCCCCGCCCGCGGAGTCCGCCGCGGCTGCCTCGATCCCACCGGCAGAAGCCCAAGCCATCGCGAAGGAAGCCTACATCTACGGGTACCCGATGCTCGAGAACTACCGAACCCTGTATGTGCAGGCGATCGATAGGAACGCTCGGGGATACATGGCCCCGTTCAACGAGCTCGTGCACAAGACCCAACTGCTCGGTCCGGAGTTCAAAGACGTCGTCCGACCCAACAACGACACGATCTACTCCTTCGCATGGCTCAACCTCCGGGCACAGCCGATGGTCATCTCCGTCCCGGACGTCGAGGACCGCTACTATTCGGTGCAGCTCGTCGACATGTTTACGCACAACATCGGCTACATCGGGACGCGAGCGACGGGCGGCAAAGCGGGAAGTTATCTCGTTGCCGGCCCCGACTGGAACGGGAGCGCACCCGCGGGTGTGAGCGGCGTGTTTCGGAGTGAGACCAACTTCGTCTACTGCATCATCCGAACGGAGGTGCGTGGTCCCCCCGACCTCGAGGCGGTCCACAAGATCCAGCGCGGCTACTCGGTGACCCCGCTCAACGTGTTCCTTGGGCACAAGAACGAGCCCGAGGCGTCGGGCATCACCTTCCCCATCTACGATGCGGAGCGGGTGAAGACGGCCGCGTTCATCGACACGCTGAACTTTCTCCTGTCCCAAGTCGACGCGCCGTCCGAGGCCGACTTGATGGAGAGGTTTTCGAAGATCGGTATCCGCCCCGGAGCGATCGCCGCTTCACTAGACCTCGCACCAGAAACGCGAGGCGCGATCGATGCGGGCGTCGGAGAGGCGATGATTGCAATACAGAGCGCGCTCGCAGACCCCGCGTCCGTCGAGGGGCTCCAAGTCCGTAGCGATGGCGGCTGGGAAGGCGTGACCGGTCTTTTCGGTGACGGAGAAGAGATGCGGCCGAAGTACCTGGTACGGGCCGCCGCAGCGATGTCTGGTCTCTATGGAAACGACGCGGTCGAGGCGTACTACCCCGTCGCCAATCAGGATCCTTCGGGATCACGGTTCGACGGGTCCAAGGACGCGTACGTCATGCGGTTCGAAAAGGACGAGCTGCCCGACGTGCGCGCGTTTTGGTCCATGACGATGTACAGCCTCCCCAGTCAGCTGATGGTGGAAAATCCGATCAACAGGTATTCGATCGGGGACCGCAGCGCCCTTCGCTACGAGCCGGACGGTTCGCTGGTCCTCTACATCCAGCGCGAGTCGCCGGGAAGAATGAAAGAGAGCAACTGGCTGCCCGCGCCGGATGGCCCGTTCTCGCTGCAGTTCCGAATGTACCTGCCCGCCGCGGAGATGCTGTCGCCGCTCTATCTTCCACCGCCGGTCGAGCCGGCGAACTGACACCGGCTCAGTTCTTCATTTTCCAGTCGGGGAGCGGCTCGGCCTTACGCACGAAGGAAATCGCATTCGTGCCGGAGCGGCCGACCATCACCGCTTCGATGAGCGGTCGGCGCACGCGCTTGTCAGCTGCTCGCCATTCGACGATGAAGTTTGCACCCGAGCCTCCCGCCGCGTCGCTGCGCTCGATGAGGAACTCGATGGTCTGCAAAGGCTTGAGCATGATCACCCGGTCCAGCTTGCTCCTCGAAAGCGTGCCGTCGGTGTCGTAGTAATCGACCTTGGTGAGATACACCGGGGACTTGGGGTCGACGTTTCGAATGCTGAGTGTGATCTCGAGGCTGTAGGGCCTGCCCCCGTCGTGATAGATGTGCGAATACGCGGGCACGTAGTCGGCATCGGCAACGGGGAGCGACGCCACGTCGACATCGCCAACGGCATAGTCGTCGAGATTCGGCGGCGTGTACGCGCGCGGCGGCTTGCGGTCGACCCGAGCCTCGATCGCTTCGAGCCGTTCCTGCGTCGTATTCCGGCTCTTCGTGTAGACGAACGCCATGAACGCGATGGCTAGCAAGATCAGAATACGAACGCCGTGTTCCATGATCCAGAGTGCCCAATCGGGTTGTTGTCGCGGCGCGTTCAACAGGCGATTCTTCCTGCTCGGCCAAGGGTATCGCATCGAACCACACACCGCTGCAAGTCGCGGATGGGATGCTTGAGAGAGCGCGCATGCGTGTTATGAGGACAACCGCTCCCGGGTCGTCTAAGGGCAGGACAACAGACTTTGGATCTGTGAATGGTGGTTCGAATCCACCCCCGGGAACCATCATTATGACTCGATCATTTTTTCTACTCTCGCTGCTCGCGGTCGTCGCTCTCGCAGGCTGCAACAAGTCCGATGGCCCTGATGCCCAGAGCGGCGCGGACGCCTCCACGCGAGGCCTCGATTGCGACCACGACATCAAGACCAGCACCATGCTCAAGGGCACGTGGCCGTTCCCAGCCGAGTATCGCGATCTTCGATGGATCGGCGGCAATCAGCGCATCAAGCTGAAGCTCAAGCCGGTGCACGCCGCGTTCTCGACGGCAACGGTCACCTGGCCCAGCGGCTCCAGGCTCGAAGTGAAGGACAGCCAGGTGAGGGTTCTCAAGCCGCGGCGGCTCGTCGCCAAGCGGGACCTGCTCGTCAAGCAAAAGCGAATCGAACAAGGCGTGGAAGTCGAGCGCACCTACCCTGCTGTGAGGAAGGGCGAAGTCGGCAGCTTCTTCTTCTACAACTCGCGCGGGATGTGCCTCGTCGGCTTTGAAGAGGGCGCAGGATGGACACCCTGCACGTTGGATGACGCCTTCGAAGGGCTCAGCGCGGAGAACCCCCACCCTTGCGAACAGGAGTGGTGGGTCGAGCTCGAGCGACGCAAGGTCGACAAAGGCTGGACCCTCGTCTACCCGGACCTCATGGAACGCGTTCCTCCTTCCGAAGCCAAATGAACGTTTCCTGATTCCCTTTCGGCCCGGTGATGACGCTGTCGCCGCGCCCCACGCACGAGAAGCCGATGCTCTTCGCCGCTGCGATGGTATCGGAGATGGCCTGACGACGCTGCTCGGGATCTCGGACGACGCCTCCTTTGCCGACTTTGTCTTGGCCGACTTGGAACTGCGGCTTGACCAGAGCGATCGCCTCACCGTCCTTGGTCAGAAGTGCGCGCGCCGCGGGTAACAGCTTTTCGAGGCCGATGAACGAGGCGTCGATGACGACGAGGTCGAGCAGCTCCGGAAGGTCGCCCTCCTCGAGGTGTCGAGCATTGCATCGTTCCATGACGACGACGCGTGGGTCCTGACGCAGCTTGTTGTGGAGCTGTCCGTAGCCGACGTCGATCGCGAAGACTTTGGCCGCGCCGCGCTGCAACAGGCAATCCGTGAAACCTCCGGTAGACGCCCCGAAATCCCCGACGACTTTGCCGGACGGGTCGTACGCGAACTCGTCTAGTGCGCCGGCGAGCTTGAGCCCGCCGCGGGACACGAACGGATGGTCGGGCTCCCGTACCTGGAGGGGCACGGACGGATCGAGCGATTCGCCGCTCTTTTCGATACGGCGGCCTCCGCTGAACACCTTTCCCGCCAAGATCAAGGCCTGCGCGCGAGCGCGCGAAGGCGCCAAGCCTCGCTTGGTCAGCAGCACGTCGGCGCGCTCTTTCGGCACCCCCCGAGACTGGACTAACTTCCGTTGAAAAGCGAACGGCGGTATCTTCCGAGCATGGCCCGCAGTGTCTTGGTGATCATCGGTATCGGCTCCATCGGGTGGGCGATGCTCGCGCTGTTCGCGGGCTCCCTTCTGCCGGACTGGATGGGTCTCTCCAATGTGCAGAACGGCGAGCTCTATATCGAATCGCTTGCCGTGAACGTGGGGCTCTGGAGCGCACTTGGCGTGTTCGCCCTGCTTGGCGCCGCGTTCCAGCGATTGAGAATTCCGGCGGCGCTGGCCTTCATCGTGTGCGCATCGGGATTCGTGGGCGGACGAATCCTTGGACTCGCGCAGGGGGCGGAGTACGGCGTGTACACGATGATTGCACTCGCGCTCGAGGTGGCCGTCGTCGTCGCCGCGGCGAGCGCCTTCGTCTCCGAAAAGACGAGACTGAGCCGCGAGGCCAAAGAGCTGAAGCGCGCCGAAAAAGCCGCCCTAGAAGCCGCCCTCCACCCCGAAACCCCTCCCCAACCCCCAGCCCCCCCGGCCTAGGGGACACGCGGGGTCCCCAGAACCCCTGCAATCTCGGACGCTTGCGGATCGACCCGCGCGATTTGCGAAAAACGCTGGGCTTTCAGCAGGCCGCGCGGCCTGTGGGGGGCGTGGGTTTGGGGTGTCTGGGGCCCCCGGGGTGCAGCGAAAAAATCACGATGGGGGCGCTCCCCGGGACGGGGCGGCCTGCAAAGGTCGCCGGAAGAACGGGAGAAGT
>CBFCWN010000080.1:0-16107 GCA_965601515.1 uncultured Myxococcales bacterium
TCAGGGAATGGGCGCTTAGTAGATGATTACGGGTCTTAGGTTTACTTGGGTGCCGATGGTTTCTACTTTGAAGCGGACCATGCGGGCGCCGTGTTTTTGGGTGAGGTGTTCGGCGTTGCCGCGGATTCGGTCGATGAATCGGTCTTGCGGCACTCCCGATACGTCTTCGCCGAGCGACCGTTTTGCGGAGACGTAGTCGGCGTAGAGCTGTTCGAAGTAGCGGTCTTCTGGGATTGCGGCGAGCTCCGCGGCTTCGGGGTCGGCTTCGCGGGGGGTGCCGGGTGTGGCAGGGATCGCGGGCTCGGGTCCGGTAATGCTGACCGACTCCCAGCCTCCGCTGCTCGTGACGGCTCTGCCCTCTTCGTCTTCCTCGGCGACGCCCATCAGCAAATTGATGAGCTGATTGATTCGATAGGACAGCCCACCAAGCTCCGGCGTCTCCACCTCCAACCGAACATCGTTTCGACCGTTGATCACGGCGAGCAGGTCATCCTCCATTTGCTCGATCGGCGCCATGACGTTGTTGGCCGCCATGTACCCGTAGATCGTGACTCCCAAGGCCCCGAGCAACGTCAGCCAGAGGATCATGTCGGCGATCGAGGTGAGCTCCGCGTGTTCGTCGTGATTCGCAAGGAGCACGAAGCCAGCGCCGACGGAGCGCGCACGCGGGAGCACGGAGGTCACACCGACGTAGGTAGAGCCGCGGAGCTCGGTGGCCCACGGAAGCGTCGGCTTGCCGGCGAGTGACGCCTCCGTCTCCGCGTCGAGCGGCGGAGCAAAGAGCGCCTTCTCGAGCGCGTCGCGGAGCGCGACCGACGTGGATGTGCTGTAGATGCCGTCGCTCGTGAGAAACAGCAGGTCGTGCCCGGTGAGCCTCGACTCGCGCTTCGCGTACCCGTTCGAAAGGTCGTACCCGACGAGCAGTGCCCCCACGATGCTCCCATCGTCGTTGCGTACCGGCGCCGCACCGACCTGAAGCAGCTTGTCGTCGAAGCGCCACGCCCCGTAGCGGGTGCTGCCGCGCTTGAGAACACTTCGCAGCATCTGGAGCTGCCCGAGAAGGGGCTCACCGAACATCCGATTCGGGTCGGTGTCGCGCGCGATCACGCGCCCGGTCTCATCGATGACGAGAACGAGGTGCGGACGTTCGTGACGGCCTCGGGCCGGATCCTGAAACCATCGGGCGACGTCCTGTGCCGCGTCGAAGGCGCGCTTCCTTCGGTTCGACTCGCCGGTCGCGGTGAACACCTGGACAACCGACTTGGTCTGGGCGCGCTTGCTGACCGATTCCGCGAGACGCGCGCTATCGGCCCGGTAGGAGCGGGCGAAAAGCTCTGCATCGTCGCCGATACCGTCTTCGAGCTCCTCGATGAGCCCGGCACGAAGCTGGTTTCGGACGACGAGGTACGAGCCCAACCCGACCAAGAGAACGATTACGAGATTTCCCGCAATCAGCTTCAACCGCATGTCCGGACCCTCTGCACCCTCGACCCCCAAAGCCGGTAACCCGTGTTGATCACAAGGGTTACACCAGCCGAGCCCGGCTTATCACCGCGGCGTTCGAGGCGTCAAGCGCGTGCGGCCCAAAACCTCCAACGGCTTCGATGTTTCGGATCCAGGGCCACGCAGTTACGCGCCATTTGGGCTCGAAGTCCGCCACCTAGGAAGTGGGCGCGCAGACGGGCGAGGAGTATGCTTCCTTGCGCGGTCATGCCCAACCCCTGGATCATCTATTGCGATTGTCCGGAGCTCGCCGTCGATCTCAGTCGGGAGGCCGCCCGCGTCCGCCTGTCGCTGAGCCCCGAGGTCGTCGACGATCCGACGGAAGCGGCGGTCTCCGCGCTCGGCGACGAAGGCCGCGTGGGCATCGTCGCCGAGGGCTCGCTGCCTCCGAACGCGGTCGTCCGGCTTTCGGAGGCGGCTCGCAGCGCCGATCGTCGCGTCCCGGTGGCGGTCATCGCGCCAGAGCCTCTCGGCATGCTGCATGACCTCGGACTCCCCGCGGTGCATGAGGTCGGCCCGCTGGTCTCACTGTCGGCACTGCTGGATCTCGATACGGATCGCCCCTGGGCAGCCGCGACGCAGGGACTCCCTTCCGTCGATCGCGTCCGACTCGGCGAGAGCGTGAGCCACGAGAGCCACGGCCGGTTCGTGCGAATGGACGATGGACTCGTAGGCCACGAGAGCAGCTCAGGCAGCTGCGAAGCGATTGGCACCCCCCGAGACGCGGCCGCTGCGCTGCACGCGCTCCGTGCGTCGCAGCCTGCAACGCGACCCAAGGTCCCCGCGGTCGAGGGCGTGGAATCCGACGCCGTGCTCGATGTCATCTTGGGACCACGCCGCGCGCTGTCGGACCCCGCGAGCAAAGCTGCCCTCCGACCCTACGACGTTCCTCTGCCTCTCGAGGAGCTCTGCGCAACCCCATCACGGACGGCGTCGGAGTCCGCGCGCATCGGTTTCCCCGTACGTGTCGCCCTGGCGTCACCCGATCTCAGACTTTGGGACCACCCGGACCTGTCGGCAGAGGTCTACTCCGCGGGGCAGGCGCGGGACGCGTTCCGCCAAATCATGGCGATGGCGAAGACACGCTCCGCCGACGCGAGGCTCCTCGGGGTGACGGTGAGCGCGTCGACGCTTGCCCGTACCCTTCTGCACGTTCGCATGGAACCTCTCTCATCCGGACCGATCCTCACCGACATCGGCTTCGCAGACCCGCACGGTCGAGCCTCGTCGGATACGACCCAAACCGTCCTCCCCGCCACGGCCAAGTCGCTCGAGCGAGTGCTCCTTCGACTTCGCGGGAGCTCTCTGTTGCTTTCGGGCCCGCCGCGCGAACGCGCCGCCGCAGTGACCGCGATCGGCGACGTCCTGATGCGATTGGCCGCTTTCGCCCATCAGTGGCGGAACGAGATCGAGTCCATCGAGGTCAACCCGCTCGCCATCCTCGTCGGCGGCGAGCTCGAACTGCGTGAAGCCTGCGTGACCGTCGGCGACGCGTTCAGCCGTTCGCTCAGCGCGGGCTAGGCGGGCACCCTTTCATCGATCAACCGTCCACCCGAGGGGCCTGGCCCTGGACCGAGCTCGATGAGCCAGTCGGCGTTGCGCGCGACGTAGGGGTTGTGCTCGACGACGAGGACACTGTGCCCGTCCTCGACCAGCTGATGGAAGATGGAGATGAGCTGCTCGACGTCGACGAAGTGAAGGCCGCGCGTGGGCTCGTCGAAGATGTAGAGAGTCGGCTGCCGCGCCGGTTGGGCGAGGTCGCGCGCGAGTTTGACTCGCTGCGCTTCACCGGTACTGAGCGTCGTCGAACGCCGGTCGAGCGAAAGGTAGCCGAGCCCAACCCGTTGAAGCGCCTCGAGTCGCGTGCGGATCGCAGGGACCGCTTCGAAGAGCGGTCGCGCCTCATCGACCGACAGGGCAAGCACCTCCGCAATGCTGAGGCCTCGATACCGAATCTTGAGCGTCTCGTCGTTGTAGCGAGCGCCTCCGCACACGTCACACACGACCTCCGCGTCGGGCAGCAGCTGCATCGAGATCCGTTGCACGCCCTCCCCCTTGCACGCCTCGCACCGCCCCCCCTTCACGTTGAAGCTGAATCGGCCTGGTCGATAGCCACGAGCACGCGCTTCCGGAAGTCCCGCGAAGAGCTCCCGAAGGGGGGCAAAGACGCCGATATACGTCGCCGGAGTCGACCGTGGCCCTCGTCCGATGGGCGCGGCATCGACGAACGAAACCCTCGCGACTCCTTGGCCACCGGTGAGCTCCACCCCCTCCGGCACCTCTGCACGTAGGCCTAGCTTCTCACGAATCGCCGGCAGCAGCGCGTCGACGACCAACGAGCTCTTGCCGCTCCCGCTCACGCCCGTGACGCATACGAGGGATCGCAGAGGGACGGTCACGTCGAGGTCGTGAAGGTTGTGGAGGTCGGCAACTCGAATCGTCAGGGAAGCGCCCCGATCGATTCGTCGAGTTTCCGGAATCGGAATCGAGCGTCGCCCAGAGAGGTACGCACCGGTCAGGGAGGAGTCGCTCGCTGAAAGCGCGGCCACGTCGCCCTCCGCAACGAGCTCACCCCCGCGCTCACCTGCGCCCGGACCGAGCTCGATCAAGTGATCGGAAGCACCCATCATCGCTTCGTCGTGTTCGACGACGACGACGGTGTTGCCGCGATCCCGTAGCTCGACGAGCGTCTTGATGAGGCGTGTGACGTCGGTCGCGTGCAGCCCAGCCGTCGGCTCATCGAGAACGTAGAGGACACCAGAGAGCCGCGCGCCGAGCTGAGTGGCGAGATGAACGCGCTGCGCTTCACCGGCCGACAATGTCGAGGAGGTCCGGTCGAGACTCAGGTAGCCGAGGCCGACCTCGCTCAGGAACGCGAGCCGATCGCGAATCGAATGGAGCAGGGGTCGAAGCGCCGCGGCTCGCTCCTCGTCGAGCTCGATCGAGCCAACCCACTCGTCGAGAGCACCGGCATCCTTCGCGAAGACGTCGCTGATCGCAAAACCGCCGATGCGAACCGAGCGCGCGCTCGGATTGAGTCGTGTGCCGTCGCACTCGGGGCACCTCTCCATCGTCGCAAACTGTCCGAGCTCTTCGTCGAGGAACTCCAGCACTCGCTCTTCGCTGCCGCCTTCCGCGAGCTTGCGCTTCGCGTACTCGGTCGCTCGGCGCTCGAGGCCGGGCAGAACCCCCTCGAAACCATTGCCTCCGTGAAGCGCCGTCGCTCGCTGCGAATCCGAGAGCTCCGAAAACGGCGTATCGAGGGCAACGCCAGCCTTGCCGACTTTCTCGAGCATCGTCCTCGCGTAGGCGAGCGAGGGCTTGCCCCACGCGGCCACGGCGCCACGCCGAAGACTCAAACTCGGATCGGGAATCGCAAGCGCTTCGGTGAAATGGCGCGTGCGCCCTAGCCCGTCGCATCTCGGACATGCGCCAAGCGGGGTATTGAAGGAAAACAGCTGCGGCGTGATCCGCGGTATCGAGGTGTGCCCCTCGAAGCAAACGTAGTGTTCCGAAAAGCGATGACGGGTCCCGTCCTGTTCTCGCAAGACCGCCACGCCGTCGCCAAGCTGGTAGGCGAGCTCGATGGCCTCGGCGAGTCGCGAACGCACGCCGTCGCGAACCGACAGACGATCGATCACGACGTCCACGGGCGCGCCCTCGGGAATCGACCGAACGTCCTCGAGGTCTGCAAGCGCGTCTGCGATCCGAAGACGTACGAACCCCCTGGCGCGAAGCTCGTCGAGCAGCTCCTTTGGCGCGACCGTGCCGGTGAGAACCACGGGCGCCAGTACGGAAAACTTGGTGCCCTCGCCCAACGCCAAGGCCGCCTGCGCGACTGCTGCCACCGAGTGCGCATGAAGTCGCTCGCCGCACGTCGGACAGTGCACCTCGCCGAGCGTTGCGAATAGTACCCGGAGATAGTCGCTGATCTCAGTGGAGGTCCCTACGGTGGAGCGAGGATTTCTCGAAGGCTCACGCTCACGGACGGCAAGCGCCGGGCAAAGCCCCTCGATGACGTCGACGTCCGGACGGGGAAGACTGGTGAGGATGCGTCGCGCGTGACCGCTCAGCGACTCGACGTACCTCCGCTGCCCTTCGGCGTAGAGCGTGTCGAACACGAGGCTCGATTTGCCGCTCCCGCTAGGCCCGGTCACCACCGTGAGCTGGTTCTTCGGGAGCCCCACTGTGAGGTTCTTAAGATTGTGCTCGCGGGCGCCTCGGATGATGATGTCGCCGCTCATTCGGCGGGACCACCGGTGAGCCGCTGCGCTGCCGCGATCGCTGCCACCATCCCGCTTTCCGACGCGATGCCCGATTCCGCTGCGTCGTACGCGACACCGTGGTCGACGCTCGTGCGAACGAACGGGAGCCCCCAGGTGACGTTCACCGCCTCGCCCCAGTCGAGGATCTTAGAAGGAATCGTCGCCTGGTCGTGAAACATCGCGACGACCCCGTGCGCGCGTCCATCTGCCGCGTACCGAAAGGCGGCCTCGGCTGGCGTCGGTCCGACGAGTTCGACTCCACCGTCGACGTAGGGCGATTCGTCGCGAAGGTCGTCGAGCGTCGGCCCAATGATGGTCTCTTCTTCGGCGCCGAGAAGGCCGCCCTCGCCCGCATGAGGGTTGAGGCCTGTGACCTCGATTCGCAGGGGACGAATGCCCGGATTCCAGCGCTCGAGCGCCTCGGTTAGATGCCGCACCGTACGATCGACGTGTTCTCTGGTGATGGTCGAAGGAACACGCTTGATCGACCAGTGCGTTCCGACCAGCGCGACCTTGAGCCGGGGTCCGAGGAACATCATGGTGACGTTCTCGACGTTCACCCCGGCCCGGCGCGCCAGATGCTCGGTCTGCCCTCGGAACGAGACCCCCGAGAGGCTCACGGCTTCCTTGCTGACAGGCCCGGTCACGATCGCCCGAGCGTGTTTCGCGATGCATGCATCGCACGCCGCCTCGAGCGCTTCGCGCTGCACGGTGCCACCGTCGAACGTCGGGGCGCGCGCTTCGATCATCGTGATCGGCCACGACGCGACGTGAATCAGCCCGACTTCGCCCTCGGCAAGTTGGTTGCCTTCGGCCGGCTCGATTCTGCGTATCGACTCGAAGCCTCGCCTCTCGAGCGCGCGCTCCATCCAGTCGGCATCCCCATAAACGAGGGCTCGGTCGTCGCCGAGACGCGTCGCGAGTGCCGCCGCGGTGACCACAGGTCCGACGCCTGCCGGGTCACCTGCCGAAATCGCGAGCGGGGGCAGCATCACGGTTCCTTCATCTTGTAGCCAACACCCCGAACCGTCTCGAGGTTATTGACCGAATGCCCGAGCTTCATCCGAAGGCGGCGTACGTGAATGTCGACGGTCCGGCTGCTGCCGTAATAATCGACGCCCCAGACCCGCTCGAGGAGCTGGCGCCGTGAGAACACCCGGCCACGGTTTTGGCAGAGGAAGCTCAGCAACGCGAACTCCTGGTGGGTGAGCTGCCGCGGCCGTCCATCGATGGTAACTTCGTGGGCGGCGAGGTCGATGCAGAGGGGACCCATCTTGATCCGCTCCTGCTGCGCGAACTCGCTCCGACTCCATTCGACGCGCCGAATGCGCATGTAGAGCTCCGCCGGCACGTAGGGCATGAGGGCGAAGTCGTCGAAGCCGTCGTCGACATCGAGGCGGGAAAGCGCGTTCACGGTAACGCCGATGAGCACCGGTACGTCCTGTAGCGGCTCAGCGGCGCGCACGCGGACCAAGGCCGCGCGACCTGCGTCGGCTTCCTCGCCCGCTTCGATCAACACGGCCGCGGGAGGGTTTCCGGACAGTTCGTCCGTGTCCAACCGATCCCAAAGGGTCGCCGTCTGCACCTCGCAGCCGAGCTCGTGGAGGCAGGCCACGGCACTGCCCTCACGCTCTTCGACGCCCTCGCGGCCGATGACCAAGATCCACACGGCGACTTACCTACAACGCACGACCCCTCCATGCCAGCCGGAGATGCGACTTCCCCAGGGATCCCGGTTATCATGTTCTGGTCGACGGAGACCTCGTTTGAGCAAGTTCTGGAAAGTCGAAATCAGCCGGCTCGGAGGTTCAGAGCCCTTGTTCCTGGGCACGGTTGAAGCCGCGACCTGGCCAGCGGCGCTGCAAGCCGGGCGGAAGGAAATCGGCGAGAACGGCGGTGTACCAGCGGGTGCGAGCTGCAACGTGAATCCGAATGGCACCGTCACGATTCAGGACGCTCGGGCGCGACGACGCTATCAAATCCTCCCATCGAAAGAACCGGCACCGCCGCCTGGCACGAAACGACCCGTCGCAAGCAGCCCTCAGAGCCAGACCTCGAACAAAGCGGAGGAGTCGCCGCTGCCGCTTCGACGCGAAACCTCGCCACCTCGCGCGCCGATCGCGGTACCACCCGTTGCAACTGGGAAAACCCACGGAAAGAGGCCCCCTCTCCCGAGCAGTCCGCCGCCCGCCACGGTGGAGAACAAGCTGATTCTGGTCGCGTCTCGCGACCAGGGACCCACCGGTTCGAGTCCGCTTCACTTCCGCGAACGAATGTTCGCCGTGCCCGTGCCGCTGCAGACCGGGACGGGTGAAAAGCTTGCGATGAAGCTTCTCCGCCGCGTCCAGGACGAGCTTCGTCAGGAGCGCGGCGCCAAGTTCGTTCGAATCGAGCTTTTCGACCACGTTTGGAAGGAGTCCCCCGAGCGGCCCGCCGTCGTACGACTCGAATGGAAAGACTGGCACACGACGATCGACATCGAGTTCCCACTGGAGGAGGACGTCCGACGCTCGGAGGCCCCCCGAGTGAGCAGCGTTCCCGCGCCTCCCACGGAAGACCGTCTGTCACTCGCATTCGAAGCCTGCCACGACCTCCTCTTTCTCAAGAATCGCGCCGAGGCACTCGACTTCGCCGTGCATCTTCTCGAAGAGCTCGTTCCATCGGGCGCGCTGGCCGCATACCTCCTCGACGTCAACACCGACGAGCTGCGCATCGTGGCCGCAAGTGGGATCGGCGCCCGAGAGCGCCGTGGCCGCGCGTTCCCATCGTCGGTTGGTCTCATTGGAGCAGCCGGTGGCCTCGCGGAGCATGCGGTTCTCGTGCTCGCCGACGCCGCGGCCGACCCGCGATATGACGAATCGGTCGACGGGGTGCCTGGCATGGACGTCCGCGCGCTTCTCTACCGGCCGTTGATTCACAAAGGGCGCCTCTTCGGGATGCTGCAGCTTGCCAACGAGGTCGGCGGCCCCGTGTTCAGCGAAGCGGACTGCGAGGTCGTCGACTACGTCACCCAACAGCTGAGCATCTTCGTTGCCAAGGGCGCCTCGATTCCAAAGATGAAAGCCGGCGGCTTGTAGTCCGTTACTCGGCGAGCAGCGCTTGGAGTCGAGACTCGATCTCGCTCACGTCTTCCTCGTGAAAGCCTTCGTGCATGTAGCGAAGCGTCCCGTCCTTGCCGATGAAATAGCTGGTCGGCATCGCCGGTGGTTCGTAGCGCGCGGCGACTTCGAGCTTGGGGTCCGGAACGATGCGAAACGTCACCGGCGACCCCTTCAAGAAGTTGTTCATCTTCTTCTTGTTTCGGTCGATGTTGACCCCGACGATGACGAGCCCTTTCTTCTCGTACTTCCTGTGAAGAGCTTCAAGCACCGGCATCTCTTCTCGGCAGGGTCCGCACCAGGACGCCCAGAAGTCCACCACGACGACTTTCCCCTGGAGTGCCTCGAGGTCGACCGGCGTGCCGTTGGTGTCGGACAAGCCAATGGGAGGCGGCGCCTCCCCTTTGCGCAGGGCCTCGGCGGTGCCTGCCGCCAACAGGCAAACCAGTCCGACTAGAAGCGCGGTCGTCGCCGCGTCGAAAACGTCACTGATCGAGCTCTTCGCGAACATACACGGTCAGCTTGTCGGGCGGGAAGATGTAGCGCCGGTCGTTCACGAAAATCGACGGAGTGGAATCCACGTCTGCCTTTCGACCCTCTGCGATGTCCGCTTCGACCTTCTTCTCGGTCTCCGGGGAGGCCATGTCGGCCTTGAACTTCGCGACGTCGAGCCCGAGCTTCTTCGCGTAGTTCTCGAAGTTCGCACGCTGCAGCTCGTCCTGCTTCTCGAACAAGAGGTCGTGCATTTCCCAGAACTTGCCCTGCTTCTGTGCGGCCACGGCCGCTTTCGCCGCCTCGCGCGCCTTCGGGTGGCCCGGGAGGGGATACTGCTTGAACACGAGCTTGACCTTGCCGTTCGATTCCTCGACGATCTTTTTCAGATAGGGCGCCGCCCACTTGCAGTGAGGACACTGAAAGTCACTGAACTCGTAGATCGTGACTTGCGCCATCGGAGAGCCGCGAAGCGGCGAATCCTTGGCAGTGATCCCGGTGACTTTGGTGTCGTCGCCGTAGCGCACTCGGTAGATGTCTCGGATCTCATCCCTCGAGAAGCCGTCGTCGACGAGGCGCGCGACGTAGCGGGCAGCAGGTACGCATTTTCCGCATTTGCCCGAGTCGGCGACGCAGCGGGCTACGCTGACCGGATCACCGCACGGGGACAGCAACTCGTTGACCATGTCGAGCCACATGTCCCGACCGAACTCGTCGAGCATGCTCGTGTCGACCTGCGGGAGACTCGTCACCCGGCCTTTCGAGTCCTTTGGCGCCTTCTTGGCGTCGGCCGCAGCGGCGTCCTTCGAGCCGCTATCGGCTTCGGTGGGGCGCTCGCAGCCGAACGATGCGAGCGCGAGGGAGACGCAAAGTGCCATCCAGCGCATGAGGAGCAAAACCCTAGCAGAGATTCTCTGTGATGCCGCGGACCTAGGAGTCGCTGTAGGTCACGAGCTGGGCCTTGACGATATCCTCGTTGATTCCCGTTCGGATGTATTCCTTCAGGCAGTCCGCGATGGTAACCATGAGATCGTCCATTCCGTCGTCTTCGATCAATCGGGACAAGAGGGCGCGCGATTCGCGGCTGTCTTCGTCGCGCAGAAACTTCCGGACTTCTTCAATAGTGATGCCGCCCTGGAAGTCGATGTATGCGTTTTCCATGAGGTAGCGCGCAAGCTCGTTCACATGACCCTCCGTTTTGACCATCTATTAGACACCCGTTGCGTGAATCGGCAAGCGATAATGGCGCCGGTCGTGGCGGGATCGCGCTTTTCTCGAAGGACGCGCCGTGCCATCGTCCGCGCAGGGCACGCGAAACGCGCCGTGAAAGGGTGAACAGCGATGGCGACTTGGTTTCAGCGACGACGAGCCCATCGCCGCCTGCGAACCCACGTCGGCCTCTGGTACCACCCGAAGTACCGAGTGGAGGAACTCGGGGAGACCTCCCGCGTCCCGGGCGTCGAGGTCGATCGGGCGGAGAAGATCCTGGGCGCCCTTTCGGTGGAAGGTCTCGTCCGCCCGAAGCAGATCCGACCCTCCCCCATCATCAAGCTGAAGGATCTCGCCTTGGTTCACGCGGACGCCTATCTCGGGCGCACCGCGGAGCCGGAGTACCTCGGCCGCATCTTCGGTCTCGAGTCTACAGACATCGACGTGGATCCCGTACTCACTGCCCAGAGGCGGCAGGTCGGTGGCACCGTGGAGGCCGCGAAGTGGGCACTTGCGGGCCCGGGCCGTGTCGCCTTCAACGTCGGAGGCGGATTTCACCATGCAGAGCCTGAGTCGGGGGGCGGATTCTGTGTGTACAACGACATTGCCGTCGCCATCGCGTGCGTCCGACGCGACGGGTTCGCGGGAACGATTGCGATCGTCGACCTCGACTACCACCAGGGGAACGGCAACATCGTGACCTTCGAGGACGACGATACGGTCTTCACGTACTCGATCCACGGGTCGGTCTGGAGCCACATCGAGGCGGCCAACGACGAACAGGTCTTGCTGTCGACGGGCACCGACGATGAGACCTACCTGAAGACACTGAAAAGCACGTTGCCCCCTGCGCTCGAGTCCCGACAGCCGAAGCTCGTTTTCTATGTCTCCGGCAACGACGTGCTAGCCGACGACCGACTCGGCGATTTCGAGCTGACGAGAGAAGGGGTCCTCGAGCGGGACCGGTTCGTGATCGAGCAGGCACGGCAAATCGAATGCCCGGTGGTCGTCACGCTCGGCGGCGGGTACAGCAGCGACGCATGGAGAGCGTCGAAAGACTTCATCCGCTGGCTCTTGACCGACGAGGCGATGGTCACGGTCGAACCGCAGACGAGCCTCTTCGAGCAGTACACGCAAATCGCGGCAGAACTCGACCCGCACGACCTCCAGCGAACGAGCGACGAGTTCAAGATCACCGAAGAGGACATCTACGGAGACCTCGCCGGCCCACGCCACAGTTCGATGCGCGTGCTCGACTTCTATTCGAAGCACGGCCTAGACTTCGCGCTCGAACGCTACGGGCTCAATGCCCAGGTCCGGGAGCGAGGGTTCGAGGACCTTCGACTCGACGTCGACCCCGCCGACCCAGACCGCCAGCACATCGCCGTGCACGCCAAAAAAGAAGGCGAGGAGTATCTGCTGGTCGACCTGGTCGTTCGACGCGTGACGCGCCCTGCCCCCGAGGGACTGGAGCCGCCGGACGAGCTGCGCTTCCTCTACATCGAGTGGCTGCTGTTGCAGGATCCGACTGAGACCTTTTCGCTGCGCCAGCCCCAATGGCCTGGGCAGGACCACCCTGGACTCGGCATTGGGGAAGAGACGATGCTGATGCTCTTTCAAGGAACGCAGCGTCTCGAGCTCGACGGGCTGGCGCACCATCCCTCGCGCTACCACATCGCCTTCATCGGTGGCGGTCAGAGCTTCTTTCTCGACCCGGTTCTTCAGGGGCGCTTCGAGGCGATTCGCGAGGTGCTCGGCTCTCTCGACCTCTCGGAGGCAGCGTGGAAGATGGAACGCGGTGAAGTGCACTGGGGAGACGGAACCCCTGTCGAGTGGTTCCCCGAGGACATCGTCATTCCGGCGAGCGAGCGCTTCTTTCAGTACCTAGGCTCGCCCGCGTACCAGACCCCGCGCATGGAGTCGCTCGAGGAGGCGCGCGCCCGTGGCGTCGTCCTCGAGCCGACTGCGCAGCGCTCGACCGAGACCCCTTAAACAGCACGGCGCCCCGCTGAGCGAGGCGCCGTGGTTAGAGGGTTCGTAAGCCGAGTTTTGTGCCCGTGCTCGTCGCCGGCGCACGGGTCGTGATCATTCTTCTGGGACCGATGTCGCCATCGGCCTCGAGCAACGCTACCCGGAGGCTCGGGCGGGACCACCCTCGAACGCCTCCCTATTTCGTCTTGCTTCGGAT
The DNA here is from genome assembly GCA_965601515.1 of uncultured Myxococcales bacterium. Classification (GTDB taxonomy): domain Bacteria; phylum Myxococcota_A; class Polyangia; order Polyangiales; family Houyiibacteriaceae; genus SG8-38. Next base: position 12,756 of record CBFCWN010000080.1, read on the forward strand.
GGGGTTTGCCGTGCGACCGACGTTACCGCCAGCCCGGTGAGCTCTTACCTCACCCTTTCACCCTTACCGCACGGCCGAAGCGGCGCGGCGGTTTGCTTTCTGTGGCACTTTCCTCGGGGTCGCCCCCACCAGGCGTTACCTGGCATCCTGCCCTGTGAAGCTCGGACTTTCCTCCCGTGCGCACGAAACGCACCAGCGATCACGTGAACCTGTCTAACCGACAGAAGGTAAGTCGCCGGTGGACAGGCCGCAACACCTCGACGCTAGGAGGTCGCGACGGGGATGCGCGATGGAGAAGATTCTGGAAGCGGTTTGAGCACGATGTCGATCAAGATGTAGAGCAGGGGCACGAGGACGGCGACGGTCTCAGCGGTGTACTGTTCATCGTACCAGCCGATCAGGAACTGAAGCAGTAGGCCCACGATCACCATCAGGATCAGAGCAACCGTGTATCTCAAGCGCTCGATCGCCAGCGGCGCCATCAGCACGACGAAGGTGTAGTAGTAGCAAGTCAGCTCGAAGAAGCCGACGATGAGAATCACACTGGACGCGAGCACGGCCCATTCCGACAGCTGGCGTCCGAGAAGCGCGAGCAGGACGAACATGCCGAGCAGGGAAAGCACGAGCAGCCAACGCCGGTCGTGCTTGGTGTCCTTTCGCTTTTGCTTCCACCTCTCCCACGGGTCTTCGAGGCTATCGTTTTTCGTGTAGCGACCAACCGTGCTCGGCTTGTACGACAACACGGTTGGGAGGCCCATGTGGTTGGTGAGTGGCGTTTCGCTGTGCTTCAGCGTGTTGGTGAGAAATCGCGGATGGGCGTCGTAGCCATTGACGGCCATGCTCGAACCGATGAGGACGACCAACCCGAGGACACCACCGATGATGAACCGTACGTCGGTGCGGTTCAGCCACGGTCGGTCGATCTTCTTTCGGCGGATGAAGCGATCGATGACCGCGGCGATCGGTCCGCCCGCCATCGCGGCTGGGAACAAGCGCAAGAGCGCACTCCAGGACAGCGTAAAGCCGGAGAGCAACGGGTAGCCTCGCTTTAGGAGCGTCACCGACGCGACCGCCATGAAGAACCACGGGACTCGCGCGAAGCTGCCCCCGGTCCAGAAGTAGGCCCAGGGGTAGCCGCAGCCCCATATCAGTACCGCGAGAGCGGTGGCCCTCAACCCAAACGCCCAGAAGATCATCAAGAACGCCCCGGCGTAGAGCGCGAGGTCGATCATCACGTACCGCATGATGCGCTTGCGGTGGGTGCTCATCTCCTCGTTCGGGATGCGCGCAGTGGATACCTCGGGGAGCTGATCCTCCCAGCCGATGTTGGTGAGGAAGGACGCGATCATGTTGGAAATCGGGCTCGCGTTGTACCCGTGATCCATGAGCATGTCTTTCCACCAGGTGGACCCCATCACCTGGCGGAACGCCTGCGCGTCGTACTTGAATGCTTCCCAACGTTCGGGGGAGAAGTGCTCCGCGCATCGCTGCTGATAGCGAATCGCGTCGTCCTCACTCACGTAGTGGAGCCGGTTGTCGACCAGGTCGCGTATCTTTCGCCTGCCGAGGTCGCCTTCCCCGTAGCGTTCGTAGTCGGCGGCAAGAACGCATTCGTAGAGCCGTTCGTACTCGTTTTCTTCGTAGTACTTGGAACCGATGTAGTAGTGGAACGTGTCCCAATAGTGAACGATTCGCGACGTGTGGTAGACGCCGAAGTTCACCCACGCGGCGGCGCAAGCCACGATGACCCAGACGAGCGCTCCGCGTTCCCACCACGCCCGAGCCGCTTCGCGCTGTTTTGCGAGGAGGATGCCTCGGGCCGCCCAAGCGACGACCGCAAGGCCGACCACGTAGCGGCCCCACTCACGGAACCACGGCGCATGTCGAGCTTCGTTGAATCGAAAGACCGCGAGCCCGAGCATGACGAGGGAAAGCCCAACCACGACCCAGAGGACCCGTTCGTTCTTCGGAATGGCGAACAGTGCGATGAACAAGAGCAGCCCGAGTGTCGCGAGCACGAGGCGATAGCGGTTGTCGCGCTTCTTTTTGAGCTGCTTCATCCACCAGGACATCGCGCCCTTGATCTCGACGGGAGGCGGCCACTTCGCGGGGACGGCGCAAAACGCCTGGACCTCGGAGAGGCTGAAAAAGCCGTCGCCCCCCTGGCCTCGCACCCGAAGAAAGCGGCCTTGCGTATCGAGGCTCTTCGTGCTCCGACGCCGCATGCCCTGCCCGGACACCGGGTCCGCAACCCAGGCCTGCGTGAAGGTCACGCCGTCGTCCGATACCTCGACGATGTAATCGTCGTTGTTGTCTCCTTGGAGGTCGACTGCCGTGATCTTCGTCACGGCTCCGAGGTCCCACTGCGCGTACGCCGCCGGGCTCGAAAAGATCGAGGTGCGCTCGGTATCCCAGAGGTCGCCCTCGGCAGACTGCACGCCGTCGGTCAGCCGCGCGGCGTTCCTCACCGATGGACGCTCTGCGGGCGTCTTCCCCGCCAGGAGGTTCCCGCGCGGGCATGCGACCTCGTCCGCGGTTGCCTGGTCTTCCGGTGCGTCGGGCGCGTCCTGCGCAGCCGCAGAGGTCGCGAGCCCCAGCCAAAGCAAGATAAGGATCGAAAAACGGAACACGACGGCGCGGAACGTACGCAAAGGAGTGGCGCCTGACAAGTACCCCACTTGAAATAAAAAAAGGGTGCCGCCGAACGGCGACACCCTCCCCCCTGCTGCCCTGGAGTGGACCTTAGGTCACGTAGTCTTTGAGGCGCTCCACGTCGCGGAACTCTTGGAGCCGGGCGAGGCCGGCGGTCTCCACCTGCCGGACGCGCTCTCGCGTGAGGTTCATGATTTCGCCGACTTCCTCGAGCGTGATGCCGCCGCGGTCGGCCACGTCGAGCGCACAGGTCTCGGTCATCTCCCAAATCTCGACGTCCGGGAAGTTCAGCTTGATGGAGCCGCGCACCGGATGAACGTCGATGTACAGGTGGTACTTGCACGAGACGTAGGGGCACGGTCGCTCCATGTCCTTGCACTCGGAACGCGTCTTCGGCTTCCAGTAGTCGGTTTCCGGGTACAGCTCCCGGCCGCGATTGAGCTCTGCCTTGCTCAACCGTCGGATCGAGATGGTCCGCGCGCGCGCCCTCGATCGGCGCTTGCGGCGACCGCGTCGCTCCTCAGGTGCGGGCTCGGCCACAGCCTCCGAGAGTGATTCGCGCTCTTCGATCTCTGCGCTGGAGTCTCGTTCAACCGCTTTTGCGCTGGCATCGTTCATGTTGTCTCCCCCTCAAATCCTCAGACGGCGGCTCGCGCCATGCGGGCCCGCATCGTCAGGCGCCGCTCGATGGCCTCGAGCT
>CBFCWN010000081.1:0-16091 GCA_965601515.1 uncultured Myxococcales bacterium
GAGCGGCCTCGGCTTCAGTCGCCTCGTCCGCAGCTTCCTCCGCAGCTTCCTCCGCAGCTTCCTCCGCGGCGTCCTCCTCCGCAGGCGCCTCCTCGGCGACTGCCCCCGAATCGGCCGAATCGGCATCCGAGTCGGCGGGTTCCTCTTCCCCGGACTCGAGCGACGCCAGGAGAGCCGTTGCGGTCGGGTGCTCCGGCTCGATCACGAGCACCTCTTCGAGTCGCTCCTTTGCGCGGTCGGGGTTTTCGGCTGCGATTTCCGTGCGCGCCGCAAGCATCAGGTAAGGCACCCCCTCCGGGGAAAGCTCGACAGCCTGGCGCGCACTTCGAAGGCCGTTCTCAAGGCGACCGTCCGCCTCCGCGGCGCTGAGAAGCGCATCGATGCGGAAAAACTCCGCGGTTCGGCTGAACGAGACGGCACGCACCTCTTCGAGCCGATCCCGCGCCTCCACGGTTGCGCCCGCGAGGCGCAGGGCGTCGATGTACGCAAGCTGCTCGGCGACTCCCTGACGGTTCAGCCTGATCGCGGACTCGGCCGATAGCATCGCTGCCGACGCAAGCTCTCCGATATCCGCGTTCGGATCGTCATCGAGACGCGCCTGGGCGGAGAGCGCATACGCGTTGGAGAGCTTCGCAAAGAGCCGGGGATCGCTCGACGCGCCCGCCTCGATCGCTCGACCGTAGGCGTCGACGGCATCGGCGTATGCCTGCGCATGCCCCTCGGCGAGTGCCGCGTTGCCCTCGCGAACCCCGGCCGAGATCGCCTCCGTGTCGCGGCCGAAGCCCGCCATCTGCGCCACGCGTTCCCACTGCGTGGCAACCAGAGCGGCGGCACCTAGCAACACCACGAGGAAAAGCCACTTGAGCGGTGACTTGCCTCGATCTGGAAGCTCGGGAATGTCTTCGTCGTCCTCGTAGTACGCAGGCGGAGGCGTGCTGGTCCGAACCGACGATGTGACCGGAGCCCTTTCTTCGAACACGGCGTCTTCGATTTCCCGGTCCGGCATCGAGTCTCGCGTGTATGGAGACCGATACGAGCGGTGTACGACGGTCGGCGGGGCCACCTCCTCGGCGGGCGGTTCAGGTTCGGCATCCACCGCCGTTGGCTGCGCGGCCGAGGCCTCAGGCGGAGCCTCGACGGCGCCGGGAGCACCTGCCGCCGGCCGGACACCGAGGAGCGTCGGCTGACGAGGACGCTTTCCTGGAGGGAGGCTCGATTCGGCCGTTCCCGACGGCATCGCAGGCGGCAGCGGGGAGGGCATGCGGTCCGCGCCGATCTCGAAGCCCGCGGCTCGGAAGAACGTGTCGAGCTCCGGAATGGAGCCGAGCGTCTTCCACTCCTCGTCTCCGCGTGCGATCTCGTCGTCCGGAGTGAGCTCGCCGGATGAAATTCGGCGCTGAAGCTCACGAAGCGAGTCGATCGCGTCGACGGCGCCGTCCTTGAGCCGGAGGCTCCACGTGCTCGTCGTACGGTCGGCATCCGCCGCCGCCCTCGGATACACCTTGAAGACGTGGCCGCAGTTGGTGCACTTGACGCTCGTCCCGCGTCCGGAGAGCAGAGTCTCGTCGAACTCGTACTCCGTTCCGCATCGCTCGCACGTTACATCCATGAAACTCGAATCCCTCCGTGGCCGACCGTGGCGGCCGTTGGAATGGCGCTTCGAACGTTGCTACCACGATTCGGCGTATGCGCCCGGACCTGGCCCCCTACATCGACCACACGCTTCTCCGCCCAGATGCTGTACATCAAGACCTCGAGCGGCTGTGCGAAGAGGGTGCCCATCACAGCTTTGCGACTGTGTGCGTCAACTCGGCCCACGTGCCGCTTTGTACCGCACTGCTCGCCAACTGCCAGGTGCCCGTCGCGGCGACGGTCGGCTTCCCTTTGGGGGCGGCCAGCACCCACGCAAAAGCTGCGGAGGCGGCGAAAGCCCTCTCGGACGGCGCCCGGGAGCTCGACATGGTGTGCTCGATTTCGGCCCTGAAACAGGGGAACCGCAGGATTTTCGTCGATGAGATTCGCCGGGTCCTCGAGGCCGCCGATGGGGGTACCCTCAAGGTCATCCTCGAAACCTGCCTGCTCGAGGACCACGAGAAGCAGCGGGGCGCCGAGTGGACCCGAGAGGCGGGAGCGGCGTTCGTCAAGACCTCGACAGGCTTCGGGAGCGGCGGGGCCACGCTGGACGACGTCAGGCTGCTGCGGGCGGCGGTAGGCCCGGATTTCGGGGTGAAAGCGTCTGGTGGCATTCGAAACGCCGCCTCTGCGGACGCGATGATCGCCGCGGGCGCGAACCGACTCGGCACGAGCTCCGGCGTGGCGATCGTGACAAGCGGCAAAGAAGGATTAAATGGAAGCTGAGATGACTGTTCACGCCGTAAACGACGCGACTTTCGAAGCGGAAGTCCTTCGCTCCGAGCTTCCCGTGCTGGTCGACCTCTACGCCGACTGGTGTCAGCCCTGCAAACAGCTTTCGCCGATCGTGGCGCAGGTGGCCGAAGAGCTCGCCGGCAAGATCAAGGTGGTCAAAGTCGACGTCGACTCGAGCCCCATGGTTGCGCAGACCTTCCGAGCCCAGTCGATCCCGATGCTTCTCGTCATCGCGGAAGGCAGGGTCGTGCAACACCACGTCGGCGTGCTCGACAAGCCAGGGATCCTCCGGCTGCTCGAACCCGTCATGCCGCGTTCTGCGGCAGAGGTTCGGGCTGAAGAGCTGGCCGCGTGGATCGCGCAGGGCAAGGCACTACCGGTCGACATTCGAGACGAGTCGTCCTTCGGTCGCTACCGAATCCCGGGAGCGATTCACGTGCCCGCCGAACAGCTCGCGAGCCGCACCAACGACCTGCAGCCTTTCGATGGACGTATCCGGGTGCTCTACGGACGAAGCAACGAGGCCAAGGAGTGGAGCGAGAAGCTTCAGGGAGACGGCGTTCAGGTCGGCTATCTGGAAGGCGGCTTTCTCCACTGGGAAGCAGACGGACTCGAGGTCGAACGCGGTTGAAGCGCGCCCTCCAAGTCGTCGGGCAGGACGCCGACGCTCCGCCGGCTGAACCCGAGGTGCTTCGCGTGGGCGAGACCGTCGTGCTCGTCGAAGATTCGGGCGACGGCGCCGCTTCGCGACGCTTCGCAGCGTGGATGCGCGATGCAGGCGCACGAAGGGCAGGGGACGCAAAGCCCGACGAGGCGCTCCGAATCCGGATCGACGTCACCGCCGGCGCTCGACACGACACCGACGAGGCACCCGACTTCGTTCTCGGGAGCGCGCGGCCTGCGTTCGCACGGCACCTGGTCGCACGGCTCGAACGAGCGTCCGGACGGTAACAGCCGCTAGGGCGTGCAGTTCGGGAGCCGTCCGTCCTCGAGGTCGACGTTCCAACGGATCAGCTTTTCTGCTTTGGGCGTCATGTACACCTTGCAGTCGGCGCCCACGATGACCGCTTCGGCCGGGTACGCGATGCGTCGGAGCATCTTGAGGGCCTTCCGCGGCCCCAGCACGAACGCGGCAGTGCTGAGCGCGTCGGCGTAGATCCCCTCCGCGGTCATGATCGTCACCGACAAGGACTTCGTGGCCGGACGCCCGGTCTTGGTGTCGATGATGTGATGCCAGCGCCGTCCCTCGTCGTCGATCGAGAAGTGTTCGTAGTCGCCTGACGTCGAAAACGATGCACCGGTGGACGCCAGCGCCGCGAAGTAGCTGCTCGGGTCGCGAGGGTTTTGGATGCCGACTCGCCAGGGTCGGCCGTCGCGCATGCCGTGAACTTGTACTTGGCCGCCGCCGTAGATGATGTAGTTCTCGATGCCGCCGCCGCGGAGAATCGCGCCGGCCTGATCGAGAGCGTACCCCTTCGCGATTCCGCCCGTGCCGATCGCCATGCCGCGCTTCTTGAGAAACACGGTGCTGTACTTCTTGCTGATGCGGATGTTCTCGTAGTCGACGAGTGCGAGCTTGGGACCGATCTCCTCTGGGCTCGGGATGCGAAGCGAATCGGGTCGAAAATCGTAAAGCCCCCAAAGCGCCGCCCATGAGAGGTCGAAGGCACCGCGCGACCACATCGACACGTCGACGCCGGCATCGACGACACGCAGCGTGTCATCGCCGACCTTGACGGACTTCTTTCCTGCGAGCGCATTGACCTTCGAGATGTCGCTGCCCTCTCGCCACTCGGAGAGAACGGTTTCGAGTCGTTCGATTTCACGGAGCGCTGCGCTCACCACTGCTTTGGCGTTCTCTGGTGGATCGGCGACCTGAATCTGGAACACCGTGCTCATCAATGGACGCGACAACGAGAACAGCGGCGTCGCTTCAGGTGGTGGTGCAGGTGCGGTCTGCGGTGTCGCCGGCGCCGAGGGTGTCGCCTGTTCGCCGTTGCTCTGACATGCACAGAGAAACGTCAGAATAGCGAGGCGGTACCGACGAATGCGCACCGCGAAACCTTCGTCGCACACGTCGGATCCGTCAACCCGCTTGCGCTTTCAGGTACGGTTGGTACGTCTGAGTCATGTGGGCGCTGTCAGGGGTGCGTTGGGGCCACGTTGTCGGGGTACTGGTCTGCCTTTCAGTGTTCTCGCCGCATCGCGCGTCGGCATTCGGTGAGGAGACCGACGTGGAGCTGGTTTCGGTTCGCGTCGCGGAAGACACCGAGGAAGCGCGCAGCGTCACGGGGCGTCTCGCGTGGGAGGTTCGGAAGCGTTCCAGCGTCGAGCCAAACCTCGAACCCGGGCAAGCGAGGTTCGACAACGCGTCCCTCTTTCGCAGCCCCTTCATCTATTGGCGCGGCACCGAAGGCTTCCCACCGCTGAGCGACGCCGACATCGAAGGGCTACGCAAGTACGTCCATCGAGGCGGGTTCCTGCTCATCGACGACGCAAGCGCCGGAGGCGATGGCTTCGACCGGTCTGTACGCCGAGAACTCCTTCGGGCGTTCCCTGCCGCGCCGCTGCAGCGCATCTCACCGCAGCACACGATCTACCGCTCGTTCTACCTGCTCAACCGCCCGGTGGGTCGCGTCCAAGGTCCTTCCTACCTCGAGGGGATGACGTACGGAGATCGCATCGCGGTCGTCTACACCCGCCACGATCTTGGCGGAGCGTTGCAGCGCGACAAGCTCGGCGCGTGGAGTCGTGCCGTCGTGCCGGGGGGCGAAGAGCAGCGAGAGCGCGCGATACGACTGGGCGTGAACCTCGTGCTGTACGCCCTCTGCACCGACTACAAGGACGACCAGGTTCACGCTCCCTTCATCATGCGCAGGCGGGGCGCGCAGCCCTGAGGTAGTCGCGTGAGCGAATGGCAATGGCAGCTTGCAATCCCCGGCGGGGCGACGATGGCGTGGGTCGTCGGGCTCGTCCTGTTCGCCCTGTGGCTCGTGGAGATTCGAGCGATGGAGGGCGAGAGCCTTCGGCGACGAGCCGTGCTTGCGACTCTCGGCGGCCTCGGAATCTTGGGCGTCTACCTGCTTGCGCTGCAGATCACGCTCGTCCGGGAGACGTTCGAGGAGGTGGCCGGCGGCACGGTCGTCTTGCTCGACAACTCGCGGAGCATGTCGCTCGCGGACGGCCAAGGCACGCGCCGGGATGGAGTCACATCGCTGGTGGAATCTTGGCAGGACGATGGTCGAGTCACGCCGCTTGCGTACCTGTTTGGGGCGTCGGTTCGAGCAACACCTTGGGAAGCCCTGCCGTCGAACTACGACGCGACGGACGATGCGACCCGTCTGCGAGAAGCGATCGACGGCGCACTCTCCAACGACGTGGAAGGAAACGTCGGCTCGGTCGTCGTCGTGAGCGACGGCGCGGACGCCACCTTCAAGGCAGACTTCATCGCGATCGACGAAGCGACTCCGGTCGTGCACTCAGTGGTCGTCGGTGCCGACTCGTCGCTGAACGATCAAGCGGTGCTGTCGCTTCGCGCGGACACCACGGCGTACGTTGGAGTGCCTGCGATGATCCGAGCGAACGTCCGCGCCGTCGGTTCGTTGAGATTGACCGAGCTTCGAGTGCAGCTCTGGCACGAGAGTCGCCTTGAACAGGAAACGCTCGCCATGCTGGGCACCGACGGACGGGGTACCGTCGAATTCGAGGTGACGCCGAAGCGGGTCGGCCGTGCGCTCTATCGTATCGTCATTCCCGTCGCGAAGAGCGACGAGGTGCCGGAGAACAACGTCCGCGCAGCACTGTTACGCGTCGGGAGGGAGCGCCTGCGCGTGCTCCTGGTGGCCGGGCGTCCAAGCTGGGATGTTCGCTTCCTCCGAGATTTCCTGAAGCGCGACGGGTCGGTGGACCTGATCTCGTTCTTCATTCTACGAGCCTCATCGGACCTGACCGCAGCGTCGACGAACGAGCTCGCGCTCATCCCGTTCCCTACCGACGAGCTCTTTCGTGAGCATCTCGGGAGCTTCGACGTGGTGCTGTTCCAGAACTTCGACTACGCGCCGTACGAGATGGCGACGTATCTGCCTCGTATCGAGGAGTACGTGGAGCGAGGCGGATCGTTCGCCATGATCGGCGGTGACCGATCGTTTGGGGAAGGGCGTTATGCCGGAACGCCCATCGAGAACATCCTGCCAGTGAAGATCGGCGGTGGAGGTGTCGTACGCGGCGACATTCGGGCGGAGGTCAGCAAAGACCTCGCGCGCCACCCTATCGTCGCCCTCGGACCCGACGTCGCGCTGACCCGCAAGACCTGGAACCGACTCCCGAAGCTCCGCGGCGCCAATCGCGTCACCGCAGTCAAGCCAGGCGCACAGGTTCTCCTGCAGCACCCCCGGGCTCGGGTGGCCGGCGCCCCGTTGCCCCTGCTCGTGGTCGGAGAATCCGGACGCGGTCGCTCGGCGGCGCTGATGACCGACTCCTCGTGGCGTTGGCGATTCGCGGCGGACGAGGTCACCGTGGGGTCGGACGAGTACGAGCTCTTCTGGGACCGAATGATTCGCTGGCTCACGCGGGACCCGTTGCTCGAGCCCGCGCGGATTTCGACCGACCGTGAGCGTTATGGAATTGGCGCCGAAGTGGAGGTGAGCGGCCGCCTGCGGAACGAGCTTTACGACCCGATTCGTCGCGCAAATGCCGAGCTCTACTTCGAACCCTCCGAATCGAGTGACCCCGTCGCGACCCTTCGCACGGATCCCGACGGGCGGCTTCGAGTTCGTGTGCCTGCGCCCACCGAGCCGGGCGCATACGAGGTATTCGCCGTGGTAGACGGCAAAGAGCTCGCCCGCGAGGTCTTCATCGTCGAGGAAGGAAGCGACGAGCTCGCGGACCTCGAGGCGATCCCCGAAGAGCTGAAGAAGATCTCCGAAAAGACCGGTGGTCGCGTATTTCTCGGAGTGGATGACGTACCGCCGCTTGCCGAACTCGCCTCGACCACCCGTCGAGCGGCGGGGCTCGTCTCGAAGCAGCCGCTGTCGAACCCGTGGTTCGTTTTCCTGACGATCGCGGTGCTTGGCGCCACCTGGGTGCTCCGGCGTCGCTGGGGACGTCGATAACTCGGGCGTTCGGTCTCGTTTCGATACCTGCCTGGACATCGACCCCTCCCAAACTAGAAATAGCGCCCCGCCATGCAGCCCACGAAACTACGCGGCGCACGCACGCACAACCTTCGCTCGATCGATCTCGATATCGACCCGGGAACCTTTCTCGCGATCGTGGGCCCGTCAGGGGCAGGGAAATCGTCCCTCGCGTTCAAGACGCTGTATGCGGAAGGTCAGCGCCGCTACGTGGAGAGCTTCAGCGCCTACGCGCGCCAGTTCCTCGAACGGCTTGCTCGCCCTCCGGTGGACGAGCTGGATCCGGTTCCGGTCGGGATCGCGGTCGACCGACAGGCGCCCGTTCGGACGAGTCGTTCGACCGTTGGTACCATGACGGAGATCGCGGACTACGCGAAGCACCTGTGGGCACACGCCGCGGAGCTCCGGTGCCCGAGCTGTGGCTCACACGTTCATCGGGACGCGCCCACCCGAGCAGCCCAAAGCGTGATGACCGAGCTGGCCGGGGAGAAGGTTCTCGTCACGTATCCCGTGGCGGTCGCGGACGCGGAGCACTTCCTCGGGGTCCGCGAGGGACTCCTACGTGACGGGTACCGCCGCGTCAGGATCGGGGAAGACGTGCGCGACCTCGATGACGTGCGGCCGAGCGACGTTACGAATGGGCGGAGCACCCATCTGAACGTCGTGGCCGACCGAACCGTCGCTCGGCCTCGAGACGAAGCAAGACTCGTGGAAGCGCTCGAGCAGGCGATGCGACGCGGCAGCGGACGCGCAACCGTGTGGTCGAAGAACGGCACCGAGCTCGCTTTCTCGGAGGGGCTTCACTGCCCGAGCTGCGATCGGTCCTTTCGACGTGCGACCCCCGGTCTCTTCAGCTTCAACAGCCCGATCGGCGCATGCGAGACTTGCCGGGGGTTCGGAAGAACGATCGAAATCGACCTCGACCGCGTCATCCCGGACTACGACCTGTCGCCGAACGACGGTGCGATTCGCGCGTGGCAAGGAAAGGCCGCAACGTGGGAGCGACGTGAGCTTGCGAAGAAGGCGAAGAAGGCGCGCATGCCCCTCGACAAGCCGCTTCGCGAGTGGACTCCGGCGCAGCTCGATTGGCTGATCGAGGGGGACGAAGTCGGGTATCCCAAAGGCTGGTGGGGAATTCGGAGCTGGTTCAAGTGGATGGAGTCGCGCGCGTACAAAATGCACGTCCGTGTGTTTCTGTCGCGCTACCGCAAATACGAGACCTGCGGCGACTGCAACGGAACGCGCCTCAAGCCGGAGGCGCTGGCATGGCGTATCGACGACCTGAGTTTGCCGGAGTTCTACGGCCTACCCGCAGGCAAGGCGCTTTCCTTTCTCGAGAACCAGGAGGAACGGTTTGCCGGTGACGCTGGCGCGGCGCTGCTTTGGCGTGAGGCGATCGGACGCCTTCGTGCGCTTCACGATGTAGGTCTCGGCTATCTGTCGCTCGACCGAACGTCCCGGACCCTGTCTGGCGGGGAGACTCAGCGCGTCGCGCTTACGAGCGCACTTGGAGCGACACTGAACGGCGCAATGTTCGTGCTCGACGAACCCACGGTAGGTCTGCATCCGCGCGACGTTGAGCGCCTGCTCGGGGTCGTCCGGGCACTCGCGAAGGACGAGAACGTCGCCGTCGTCGTCGAGCACGACAAGGAGATGATTCTGGGCGCCGATCGGGTGATCGAGCTCGGACCGGGCGCGGGGGAGAGCGGGGGCGAAATCGTCTTCGACGGCACGCCCGCCGCGCTTCGAAAGGCGCGTACGGCCACCGGTGTGGCGTTGAAAGCCAACGGCGCGGTCACCCGACAACGGCGAGAGCCTGCGGGCTGGATCGAAATCGCCGGCGCGTCTGGTCACAACCTTCGCTCGGTCGACCTCTCGATCCCTCGAGGGGTCATGACCTGTGTCACCGGAGTGAGCGGCTCCGGCAAGAGCAGCCTGGTGCTGGAAACCCTGCTTCCCGCGATCCAGCGAAAGCTCGGGGTGAAGTCGGAGACCGCGCCGCTTCCGCACGACAGCATCAAGGGCTTCGCGTCCCTGCACGGCGTCGTGGGGGTCGATCAGGCTCCGCTGGGTCGAACTTCGCGGGGCAACGCCGCGACATATCTGAAGATCTGGGATATCTTTCGGAAGCGGTTCGCCGCGACTCCTCTCGCGAAGGAGCGTGGCTACAAGCCCGGTATCTTTTCGTTCAACGTTGCCGGCGGACGATGCGAAGCCTGCCGAGGGGACGGCGCCGAAACCGTGGAGATGCAGTTCCTCGCGGACGTCGTGTTCAGCTGTCCCGAGTGCAAGGGGCAACGCTTCATCGGCCCGGTGTTGGACGTGAAGTACTCGGGGCTGAACATCGCTGAGGTCCTTCAGCTGACCACGAAGCAGGCCTCCGAGCGCTTTGCCGAGGACGCGATGGTCGTCCGCGCGCTCCGTCCGCTGCTCGATGTCGGACTCGGCTATCTACGCCTCGGTCAGCCGTTGAACACGCTCAGCGGGGGCGAGGCTCAGCGACTCAAGCTCGCCGAGGCGTTACTGCGGGCGGAGCCGGGCTCGCTATTGGTGCTCGACGAACCGACCGCTGGCCTTCATGCCAACGACGTTGCGCCTCTCATGCGAGTGCTCGACGACCTGGTCGAGCGAGGTGACACCGTCGTGATCGTGGAGCACGACATGCAGGTCGCTTCGCATGCGGACTACGTGATCGATCTCGGGCCGGGTGCCGGTGAGGAGGGCGGCGTGATCGTCGCCGAAGGAACACCCGAAGAGGTGGCGCGCAAGAGGCGCTCGCAGACCGCGCCCTATCTGGCCCGCGCTCTTGGAAAGCGCCGTCGCGGTCAAGCCTCGAAACCCCCGAAGCCGTCGAAACCCAGTGAGCCACGGCTCAAAGACATTCGAATCACCCACGCACGCGAGCACAATCTCAAGGACGTGACGGTCCACATCCCACGAGACGAGCTCGTGGTGATCACCGGGCCCAGCGGGAGCGGCAAGAGCACGCTGGCATTCGACGTACTGTTCGCGGAAGGCCAGCGTCGCTACCTCGAGACGCTCTCGCCGTACGCGCGGCAGTACATGCCACAGCTCCCTCGACCCGCCGTCGACCAGGTCATCGGAGTCCCGCCGAGCGTTTCCTTGGAGCAACGTCTGACGAGGGCAGGCGCAAACTCGACCGTGGCGACCGTGACTGAGGTCTCGCACTACCTTCGGCTCATCTGGGCGCGCATCGGAATCCTTCACTGCGTCGACTGCGAGGTCCCCATCGCCGCAAGGCCCGCGTCTCAACTCGCACGAGACGTGAAGAGGCGCTTTGGCTCGAAGAAGGTGACGCTGCTTGCACCCGTGGTGCGAGGCAGGAAGGGCATTCACCGGGAGCTCCTCAACAAGGCCCAGAAGGACGGGTTCAACGAAGCCCGCATCGATGGAACGATCACGAAGCTCGAACCTGGAATGAAGCTCGACCGGTACGCCGAGCACGACGTCGAGCTCGTCATGGGTCGGGTAGCCGGGACGAGCCCGGAGCTGCTCGGCCTGCTCGAGAAGGCGCTTCAGACCGGCGACGGCGCCGCCTGGGCGGTTTCGGGGAAACAGGAGATGCAGCTTTCGAGCACGCGCGCGTGCCCGAACTGCGGTCGCGGCTACCCGGAGCTCGACCCTCGCTTTTTCTCGTTCAACACGCGCCAGGGCCAGTGCCCCGCATGCGAGGGTCGAGGTGAGATCGTCACCAAGAAGTGGCGCGGTCGAAAGAGAAAGCGCGCGGTGGAGTCGAAGCTCTGCGATCGGTGCGACCAGACGCGCCTATCGCCACTCGCACGCGGGGTCACCGTCGCCGACATGTCGATCACGCGGCTGTTTGACCAAAGCGTCTCGGAGGCCGCGGAGACACTGCGCGAGATCGAGCTCGACGGGCGGAAAGGGGTCATTGCGCAGACGCCACTCAACGAGGCCCTCCGCCGTCTGTCCTTTCTCGAAGAGGTCGGGCTCGGTTACCTCGGGCTTGGGCGCGCTGCGAACACGCTGAGCGGCGGCGAGATGCAGCGCGTTCGGCTGGCCGCGCAGCTCGGGAGCGGACTGACCGGGGTTCTCTACGTATTGGACGAACCGACGATCGGACTTCATCCGCGCGATACGGGCCGACTGATCGGGGCGCTTCGGGGGCTCGTCAACCGCGGGAACTCCGTGCTCGTCGTGGAACACGACGCCGACACGATTCGCGCGGCCGACCACGTCATCGACGTTGGACCGGGCGGCGGCAAGCACGGAGGGCAGGTCGTCTCACAGGGAACGCTCTCCAAGATGAAGGGATCGGTCACTGCGACCGCGCTCGAACGCCCCCCCAAGATGCCGGAGCATCGGCGCTCCACGCGTGACGTCGACTGGCTCGAGCTCGAGGGCGTCAGTCACCACAACCTCAAGAACGTTGACGTCAGGTTTCCGCTCGAGCGCTTCATCGCCATCACCGGGGTGAGCGGCTCCGGAAAGAGCTCGCTGGTTCGGGAGGTGTTGTTGCGCGCCACCCGCGAGGCCGTCGGGATGGTGAACGACGACCCGCCTGGCGACTACGAGAGCATTGCGGGCTTTGAATCAGTCACGCGCGCCATCGAGATCGACCAGAGCCCGATCGGACGCACGCCGCGCTCGGTGCCGGCCACGTACATCGGCATCTGGAACACGGTCCGGCAGCTGCTCGCCGGAACACCGGAGGCGCGGGCGCGAGGCTACACGGCCAGTCGTTTCTCCTTCAACGTCAAGGACGGTCGTTGTCCCGAGTGCGCCGGGCAGGGCTCGATTCACGTCGAGATGGCCTTCTTGCCCGACGTGGACATTCCGTGCGACGCCTGCAACGGGATGCGGTTCACACCGGAGACACTGTCCGTGAGATGGCAGGGGCTCCATGCGGGCGAGCTGCTTCAGCTCGAGGTTTCCGAAGCGGTGGAGGTCTTCTCGCCGGTCCGATCGGTGCGAGAGCCCCTCAAGCTTCTGAACGAGCTCGGGCTTGGCTACCTGCACCTCGGGCAACCGTCCAACACCTTGAGCGGCGGCGAAGCGCAGCGCATCAAGCTCGTCTCCGAGCTCGCCGCAGGGCTCAACACCGGACCCACCCTTTACGTGATGGATGAGCCCACCACCGGCCTCCACCGTGACGATGTCGATCGGCTTCTTGGCGTGCTCGACCGGCTCGTCGAGCGGGGCGACACCGTGGCGGTCATCGAGCACCATCCGGACGTCATGCTTGCCGCCGACTGGGTCATCGACCTCGGCCCCGAGGGGGGCAACAGGGGCGGCCGAGTGGTCGCGAAGGGAACCCCGGAGACCATCGCGAAACGAAAGCGCAGCCATACCGGGACGGCGCTCCGAGCGGCGCTCAGCGCGTAGTTTCGTCCGAAGAACCCACAGGTGTGGACAAAATGCGCGGTTCGGCCTGCAAGCTTCTGAAATGGCTTGGTTTTTCGGGGGGCTGCGTGTCCCCTAGAGCTGCTTGAGGTCGGGGCCTGCCCACAGGGGGGTGTCGAGGTGGGACTGGAGGTCGGCAGCGGTCAGACCACGTCGGATTTCGCGCACGCGGAGGCCCTCGCGCGTGAAGTCGAAGACCGCGAAGGGGCAGACGAGACGCAGCGACGGGATGTTCGACGCCTCGGCGGCCTTCGCGAGGGCGCCAAGCTCGGAGAGTGGATCGTCGCTGAGGGCGACGACTCGTCGGATCCCGTGGTTCTCGGGCGCGGCCGAAGAGAGCTCGCGGACATCGACGAAAGCGACTTCTGGAGCGCCGTCAGCACGGACCCGCCCAGCGGCGTCGAGGGCGCGCTCGAGTGCAGCGGGAAGGCCTTCGCCGAACCACGCGGCTATACCCTCGCATTCCTTCGCCGCTCGGGTGAGGACTTGCTCGAGGTCAGCTGCGTGCTCGGGCGATGGCATCGGTAAAACGTCGGAACAGGTAGCGAGAGTCGTGAGGACCCGCCGCGGACTCCGGATGGTACTGAACGCTGAATGCCCCTGTCTCGAGGTGCTCGATGCCCTCGCAGGTACCGTCGTTGAGATGCAAATGCGTGAGCTCGCACTTCCCCTTCATCGAATCGACGTCGACGCAAAACCCGTGGTTCTGTGTGGTGACTTCGATGCGGCCGGTCTTCAGGTCTTTGACCGGCTGGTTCAGGCCGCGGTGACCGAACTTGAGCTTGTAGCTGCTGCCGCCGAGCGCGAGGCTCATCAGCTGATGCCCGAGGCAAATGCCGAACATCGGACGCTGACCGAGCAGACTCCGAACCGTCTCGATGCCGCCTGACACGGCAGCTGGATCGCCCGGACCGTTGGACAGGAAGATCCCGTCGGGGTCGAGTGCAAGCACTTCGTCCGCGGTGGCGGTGGCCGGAACGACCGTCACCTTGCAGCCTTCGTCCACGAGGCAGCGAAGGATGTTGAGCTTCACTCCAAAATCCATCGCGACCACGTGCCACGGCCTGCCGTCGGAACGCTGCTTTGCCCACACGCCGCTGCCCTCGGTCCACTCGTAGACCTCCGGCGTGGTCACCTCACCGGTCAGGTTCTGTCCGGTCATCGGAGCCGCGGCTTTCGCCCGGTCGTGAAGGGTGGCCGGGTCTTCCGTACCGATCGCCGCCATCTGAGCACCGACGTCGCGGATGTGACGTGTGAGGGTGCGCGTGTCGATGCCCGTCACGCCGACAATGCCACATCGCTCGAGATACGAATGAAGCGACTCCTTGCTGCGCCAGTTGCTTTCGACGGCGGACAGCTCGCGCACGACGAACCCGTGAAGGGCAGGGCTCCGCGCCTCGCCATCTTCGATGTTGATGCCAGTGTTGCCGATTTGCGGCGCCGTCATGGTGACGATCTGACCGCAGTAGGACGGATCGGTCAGCACCTCTTCGTACCCGGTCATGCCGGTCGTGAAGACGGCCTCGCCGGTGGTGGCGCCAGTGGCGCCGAAGCTGGTGCCGGAAAACCGAGTTCCGTCTGCAAGTACGAGATGGGCTTCTTTGGTCATGATTCGAGCTCGTGCACCACTTTGCCGCCCACGATGGTCATGACGGGCCTCCCCATGAGCTCGCGACCGAGCAGCGGCGTGTTGTGCGACTTGGAGCGTAGCGCGCTCTTTTCGAGAATCCATCGGGCTTCGGGGTCGAGCACCGTGACGTCGGCGGCGCCGCCCTCTCGCAGCGAACCCCCTTCGTTGTCGGGGATCAGCCGCGCGGGAGCGGTCGACAGCGCTTCGACGAGGCGAAGGGGGCTGAGCACGCCTTCGCGCGTCAGCTGGATCATCGAGCCGATGGCCGATTCGAGCCCGTTGATGCCGACCGATGCGGCCTCGAACTCGCAGTCCTTTTCGAGGTCGCTGTGAGGCGCGTGGTCGGTCGCGATGCAGTCGATCGTGCCGTCGGCGAGCGCTTCACGCAGCGCCGCGCGGTCTTCTTCTTCGCGCAGAGGTGGGTTCACCTTGCAGTAGGTGTCGTAGCTGAGCAGGGACTCGTCGGTGAACAGCAGGTGATGCGGGGTGACCTCGGCTGACACGCGGAGGCCGCGTGACTTCGCTTCACGGAGCAGCCGAACCGCACCGATGCTGGAGATGTGGGCCACGTGGTAGCGGGCGCCGGTGGTTTCTGCGAGGACCAGGTCGCGTGCCACGATGACGTCCTCGGCGGCACGCGGCCAGCCTCGAAGCCCGAGCTGCGTGGAACGGGCGCCTTCGTGCATCTGGGCGCCCTCGGTGAGGTTGTGGTCTTCGCAGTGCTGGCTCACCAGGAGGTCGAACGTGCGCGCGTACTCCATGGCGTGTCGCATCACGGCGGCGTTCATCACGCAGAGGCCGTCGTCGCTCACGCCAATGGCTCCGGCATCGCGCATGTCCGCCATCTCGGTGAGCTCGACGCCTTTTTGGCCTTTGGTCACCGCACCGAAAGGTAGGAGACGCACGCCGCCGTGCTCTTCGGCGCGCGAAAGCATCATCTCGGTGATGGCGCGCGAATCGTTGGCCGGCTTCGTGTTGGGCATCGGGCACACCGCGGTGAACCCTCCCGCCGCGGCAGCGTCGAGGCCGGACGCGATGTCTTCTTTGTACTCTTGGCCCGGCTCACGGAGGTGCACATGCAGATCGATGAACCCTGGGCACACCCAGTGCCCGGACATGTCGTGAACCGAAACCCGATCGCTCTTTGTGTATGCGGCGCCGGCGTCGCGCCCGACGGCTTTGATGCGGCCCGCTTCGATCACCACGTCGGCGGTTTCGTCGATGCCCTGCGCGGGGTCGAGTACGCGCCCGCCCCGCAGGACGATCAGCTGCATCGTCATTGCCGTCCGCGCTTACGGGACGGACCCAAACCAGTCAACCCGGTTAGCCGGCCTTCCGCTGGAGATCGTCGTCTCCCGCGTCTGCAGCAGCAACCGTGCCGACCGAGGAAGACAGCTTCTCCTGAACCTTCTTCTCCTCGACGCGCTTCTTCATGGTCATCACCTTCCGGTAGACGGACGCGAAGTCTTTGTTGCGCGTGGCCATCGACGGCGTGCCGCCGCGCAGGAGAGTTTGGAGGATGAACTCGAGGACCTGAATCTCGCCCTCGGAGAAGCTGTTGCTGATGCGCATGCGATCGG
>CBFCWN010000082.1:0-15807 GCA_965601515.1 uncultured Myxococcales bacterium
CCGCATGAGCATGGGCACTCCTCGACGCCCGCTCCGGCCCCCATCGCGATTTTTCGCCACACCCCCGTTGCTCGACTTGAAAAGGGGCCGGTGCCAAACGCCCGACGAGTCTTGCCGACCCAGGCTTCACCCAGCATGACCACCTCGCCTCTTGCCAAGACTTGGGCCGACACCGCTCGCGCAGCTTGTGCGTTTGGCGAATTGCGCGGGTTGGCTTGTAAGTGGTTGGGATGGTTGGGGTTTTAGGTGCCCTGCGTGTCCCCTTCGATTTCTACGGTGTCTTCCACTCTGACCTGGGTGGTGAGTTTGCGGGAGGCGGCTTCGACTAGGGCGTCCACGCCGACTTGGATCGCTCGGTCGACTTCCGCGCGGACCTGTTTTTCCCATTTGCCGCGACGGCGTTTCGCGAGGCGTTTGCGCGCTCGGGCGCGGAGGCGCTGACGGTCGGGCATCAGCGCGCGCCGGGCGCCCAGGGCGAGAAAGATGCCCCAGCCGGCGAGGACCCACTGCACCCACCAGCCGGGGCCCGACATGGCGTCGATGAGGAAGAGGCCGGAGTTCACGATCACGTAGGTGTACATGCTCTGCATGAAGCTCCGCTTGCGGCGAGCGACGATGCGATCCTCCTCGACTTTGAGCTCGCGCTCTTCCTCGATCTGCGTCGCGGCGGCCTCGACGTCGTCGGCGTCGATTCCCGCCTCGACGGCAGCCGAAACGAGGTCCTCGTGCGAGAGAGTTTCAAGGGGCTGCGTCTCCAGCGCTCGTCGGAGAATCTCCTCAACCTCGTCTCGCGTGTAGTGAGCCACGCTCAGATCGTATCCCAGCGAAACCCTTCGGCCTCGAAGGCTTGTTCGGCGAGGCTCTTCATGATCTCGTCGTCGTTGCTGTCGATGCGCCGGAAGTTGTGTTTGATGCGCACACGTGCGTCGCGCGCAAACGCACGAAGGATGTCGATTTCCGTCGTCGCGCCGTCCACTCCGTTTGCATCGATCGACGCCTGAACCCGGCTGATCGTGCAGGCCAGCACGAAAAGGCTGATCATGATCTGCGCCAGGCGATGGCTCGCGAACTGCTTGCCGATGATCCCCTTGCCGTGCTTGCGGAGAATCTTGTCCGTCGCCTGGGCGAGGTCCCGCGTCGCATCTTCAAAGATGTCGACCTGTTCCTGAATCGCTTCATGCGTCCCAACGAACTTGGCTTCCCCACCGATTCCGGTGCGCAGAGCCGCATGCTTCCGCGCGTAGTCGGAAAGCACGCCAAACCCCTTGATCGGCTCGTTGAAGATCCCCTTCATCGTCGACGAAAGCTCCTTCAGCTGGCTGGCGACCTCGTTCATCGCCTGCAGCGCGATCAGCAGTCGAAGGATCTCGTTGGTGCCCTCGAAAATGCGGTTGATCCGGCAGTCACGAACGATGCGCTCGTAGGGGTACTCCTTCATGAATCCGTTGCCCGCCGCAATTTGAAGTGCCTCGTCGGCGGTGCGCCACAGGCATTCGGTCGCGTAGACCTTGGAGATCGCGGCCTCGACCTGGTACTCCTGATAGCCCGCGTCGATGAGGCCGCCGACCATGGTCACGACGGCTTCCGACGTGTAGCAGTCGATCACCATCCGCGAGACCTTCCTTTTGATGAGCCCGTAGCTCGAAATCGGTTGACCGAACGTCTTTCGCTCGTTGGCCTGCTTGGTCGCGAGCTCGATCAGGTGCTTCATGGCGCCGACCGAACCCCCGCCGAGACCGGTCCGGCCGCTGTTGAGGATCGACATCGCGACCTTGAAACCCTGACCGATTTCCCCGAGGACGTTGCTGTTCGGGACGCGCACGTTGTCCAAATGCACCGTGGTGGTCGAGCTCGCGCGCAACCCCATCTTGTCTTCGTGCGGTCCGATGCTCACGCCCTCCATGTCGCTGGTGACGATGAAGCCCGTCATCTT
Source organism: uncultured Myxococcales bacterium (assembly GCA_965601515.1). Lineage (GTDB taxonomy): Bacteria > Myxococcota_A > Polyangia > Polyangiales > Houyiibacteriaceae > SG8-38. The sequence continues at coordinate 1,934 of CBFCWN010000082.1, forward strand.
GCCGCGGCCGCCTTCCTCGTCGGTCTTCGCGAAGACGGTGAAGAAGTCGGCGATGCCACCGTTCGTGATCCAGAGCTTGTTGCCGTTGAGCACCCAGTGGTCGCCGTCACGGATGGCAGTCGTCTTGACCGCCGCCGCGTCCGACCCCGCGCCCGGTTCGGTCAAACAGTACGCTGCGATCATCTCGCCTGTGGCGAGCTTTTCGTAGTAGCGCTCCTTCTGGTCATCGGTGCCGAAGAGAAGCAGGCCGCGCATTCCGATTGAGCTGTGTGCGCCGATCGTGACGGCCACCGAGGCGTCGTACTTCGCCACCTCTTGAAGCGTGCGGGAGTACGCCATGTTCCCGAGACCCATGCCACCCTGGGCTTCCGGGATGACCAGGCCGAACATCCCGAACTCCTTCAGTTCATCGATGAATTCCGCCGGCATCTCGCCGGCCTCGTCCCACTTATAGAAGTCTTCGGTCCGTGCGCCCAAAAGGCCTTGGAGCGCGCCCGCGATGTCGCCCAGCGTTTCCTTCTCTGCCTCGGTGACCTTGGGGAAGGGAAAGATGACGTCGTGTTCGATGCGCCCCATGCACAGGGACCGCATGAAGCTCGTGGTTTCGATGTCAGCCACAGATCGCTCCTTTTCTCTTTGAGGCGCCCATCATGCACGCGTACTCCGTGCACGTCCACCGCCTGAGTTCGGAGGAAACTAGGGCCATTCGAGGAGTTTTTCCACCGTGACCCTTCCCGCTGGACCTCGAACGAGAAAGGGGCCGCTCGCCTCCGCGATGCGACCCCTCTTTGGAGCACAGGCCAAACGGCCTGCCTGTTCCAATGCTTATTCGGAGGCTGGTGGGTTCTCACGCATCACGGGGCCGATTTCTTCTCGCTCCACGGTGACGTTTTTACCCTTCTGGTCCCTACCGCGGATGCCCCAGAAGGTCGTACCGGCGCCAATCCGCCATGCGAACCTGACGTCCGAGTTGCCTCCGCCGAATAGGATTCCGGGACCCAGGTCGAAGAAGAAGTAGGGTGCGAGGTTCTTCGGGGTGTCGACCTCGATGCCGAGCCGCACCAGCAAGGGAACCCAGCCGATGTCGGACTGGTTTGCGTTGATGAACCAGGTGACCGGGACGAAACCACCCGTGACGAGGCTGAATTTCTCATGGAAGTCGATCGAGACCGGGGCGCCCACCTCGCCGCGAATGCCGAAGGAGAAGTTCTTTGCCGTCGTGCTGCCGATCAAAATGCCGGGCTTTACGAGTAGCGCGACGTCGTTGGTGACCTTGGTCTTCTCCTTTTTGACCAGATGCCAGCGGAGAACGCCATCGACGCCCAATCCGATTCGGATCAAGCGCCCCTTGTTGCCCGCCGCGGTGAAGTCCCCGTAGACGAGCTCACCGATGAGGGCCCAGTCGAGGTTCTTCTTTCCTTTGTTCCACCACTCGTAGTACGTGCTCGGGTAACCCACCGCCGCGCTGTGGACCATCTCGGATTCAAGCTTCTTGCCGCCAATCACCGAGTTACCGGGTTGGGCGAGGGCGGGGCTTGCCATGGCGACCACCAACGCGAATACACCAATTGATCTTGCCGTCATTGTTCCAGCTGCTCCTTCTCCGTAAGGTGGCCGAACCTTAGGCCACAAGCGCCTACCTTGCCAGCAATTATCTGCGGTGTCGGCACACAATCGTCGTACGTTTATTCCGTAGTAATTTCATGAAGTTGGGCGCTTTTGCGTGAATCGATGCGAATGCGTCGCCCCGGATTGACCATCGCGCCACCGTCCCCATAAACCGCGCAGGAGGATTCATGCGAAACACCCTTTCAGTCTTCGCCGTCGTCATCGCGCTCGCCGGCTGCAAGAACCCCGGTGCGGACGTCGCTCCGGCGAAGGTCGAGGCCGAGCCGGCAACCGAGAAGAACACCGCTCCCGCGAAGCCAGTTGCGACACTTCCGATCAACCCTTCGAACAGCAAGATCGAGTTCGTGGGCGCGAAGGTCACGCGAAGCCACGACGGAGGCTTCACGGACTTCGGTGGGAAGCTCGAGCTCGCCGACCCCGTGGAGCAGAGCGGCATCGAGATCACGATCCAAACCGAGTCGCTCTACGCCGATGACCAAAAGCTCACCAAGCATCTCAAGTCGCCTGACTTCTTCGACGTCGAACAATTCCCAACCGCAGTCTTCAAGGCGACCGGGATCGAGAAGGCCGCGGACGGACACACGATCACCGGCGACCTGACGCTCCATGGTGTAACGAAACGCGTCAGTTTCCCCGCGACCGTTTCCGTCACCGATGGCGAGGTGACGGCGACCTCGGAGTTCTCGATCAACCGGAAAGACTTCGGCATCGTCTACCCCGGAATGCCGGACGACCTGATCCGCGACCTCGTCGTGGTCAAGCTTTCGCTGGCTCTCCCACGTCAGGGATAGTTCCGTCGAGCGGCGGCCAGGGCTGTAGCGCGACGAGGTCTTTCACACGGACCTTGCCGCGCTCCATCACGCCGGTGGCCGCGTCGGCGATGATGTACGAGTGAGTCCCCTGGGCCATCGGCTGCGACTCCACGAACACGCATCGAAGCTCACCCGCTTCGAAGCCACACTGCGCCTGAATCGACTCGAGAAACTGTAGGTTGTGCAGGTGCCCATCCCCGAAGTTCCATCCGATGCAAATTCCGGCCACGAGCTCGCCGTCGAGAAACTCGTAGTCGTCGATGTCGTCGACGGCCCGCGGGAGCAGGTACTGAAGGCAGCGCCCGTGGAGATGCATCGCGCGAAAGCCAAGCACCTTGGAGATGCTCGCGATGATGGTCTCTTCGTCGAGCATCCCTTCGAGCTGGTCGTGTAAGCGCGGAGCGACCTTCGTCAGCCCTTCATCGAGCTTCTTCGACGAGTCCCCCCTGAACAGCCAAATGCTGTAGGGCCAGTTGCCGGCGTAGTATCGCATCGAGCAGAGGAACGAGAACTTCGACGGCACCAAGTTTCCGAGCAACGGGACCAGAAACAGGGCGAACATCAGGTAGGCGATCAGAGCGGGCGAGGTCACGCTGAACGCGCTCACGTCCGCGTAGTGCCCGAACAGGACGAACGCTCCGTAGACCATGATGACGTTCCACTCGAGCGGCACACCCATCGGAATGCTGCTCGTGATGAACGTATGGAACAGAACCATCACGACGAGCGCCACGGTGGTCGTCGTACCGCCGTCGCTGAGGACGAGCGCGATCGGAAAGCAGTACTCCACAACGGTTCCGGCGTGCGCCATGACCTCAGCAAGCCTCGAGGGGCGGAGGTCGTCAGGATAGTTCCGAAAAAGCTTCTTCCGGATGGACCCGAACCCCGTCAGCGGGCTGTTGCTTTGCATCACCGCGACGACCGAAGGGAAGTGGCGGTTGAGTTTCGAGGTCGCAGCCCACATCCAAATCCCGACCCAAACGAGCTTCGACGCAGGAAGCCAGTCGACGAAGAGGAAGCAGACGAGCGCGGTGTAGTAGTGCTCCGCGCGTGCGGACAGAAAGAGCGTTTTGTCGGTGAGCCCAAGTAGCGGAAGAAGAACGATCGTCGGCGCAATCAGCGCAGGCGACAGCTCTGGTGCCACGAGCGCCCGAAACAGAAAGCCAAGGTTCGCCGCATAGAGCGCGACATCGAGCCACGTTCGCCGATAACCGCCGAAGATCGGCAGGCGAGGAAAGAGAGGAACCTTCGTCGTTCCCGGCCGCAGGAAATAGAGAGCGCCGCCCATGGGAGGCTTGTACCGACCGGTGAGCGGTCCGCTTCCGCAGCCGAGCCCCAAGCTCTCGAAGGCCATGCTCCAGAGGACCGCCTTCATGAAGGCGATAGGCTCGAAATACCACGCGCCTATTTCCGAGAGGTTTCCCAGTCCCGGAGTGAACGAACAGAAGAAGCTCCACGCCCAGATGTAGAAGCCAATCTTCAGGATGTAGACGATGTAAATGGGCCAAGGTGTACCGTAGCCCTGCACCGCCCAGGATTGGCAGACCATCTTCACGCGCTCGGGGAACGGCCTCTGCTGCCACTCTCGGACGTCGTAGGGAGGTGGAGTTGGATTGAGAATCGCCACCCGTGCGATGCTAGTCAGGCTCGCGTCGGATGTCATCGCTTCCGGTGTCGCGGTGCGAAAAGATTTCGTGGAGCAGCTGCGAGCGTGAGAAGCCGTCTCGATGTGCTAAGAGCAGTCACTGAGCGCGTATGGGTGAGCCCAAGCAAAAGTCTGCGAACTTGAAGAAGTCGGTTTACGACGAGGTGATGGGAGAGCTCCAGATCGAGCTCGTTCGCCTTCAGAAGTGGATCCAGACCCAGGGTCTGAAGGTCGTCGTCTTGTTCGAGGGACGCGACGCGGCGGGGAAAGGCGGGGCGATCAAGCGCATCACCCAAAACCTCAACCCGCGTGTCTGCACCGTGGTGGCGCTGACGAAGCCGACCGAGCGGGAGTCCACGCAGTGGTATTTCCAACGCTACGTCGAACACCTTCCAGCGGCCGGCGAAATGGTGCTGTTCGATCGCAGTTGGTACAACCGCGCCGGCGTCGAACGTGTGATGGGCTTCTGCACCGAGGAGCAGTACCGGGAGTTTTTGCGAACCTGTCCCGAGTTCGAACGGATGCTCGTCCGCTCAGGAATCATTTTGCTCAAGTACTGGTTCTCCGTGAGTGACCAAGAGCAAGAGAAGCGCTTTCAGAAGCGGATCAAGGACCCGATTCGCCGTTGGAAACTGAGCGACATCGATCTCATGTCGCGGAGCCACTGGGTCGACTACTCGAAGGCCAAAGACGAGATGTTCGCTCACACCGACATCAAGCAGGCCCCCTGGTACGTGGTCCACGGCGACGACAAGCGCCGCGCCCGCCTCAACATGATTTCGCACCTGCTGAGCATGATTCCGTACCAGGAGGTTCCCGAGCCCAAGCTCGTGCTCCCGGATCGCCAGAACAACATCAAGTACGTCCGACCTCCGCTCGAAGACCAGACGTTCGTGCCCGAGATTTACTGACTCCGGCGAACTCGCCGGTCGATGGATTGCCAGGCGCACGCGCGGGCCACATGCTCAAGGGCATCGCCGAGCTTATGGATGCCGAAGTGAACCACCGAAACCGCGCAAGCCGGACTCTGCTAGTCGGGCTCGTTCTGCTGTTGGCGTTCGCCGCCGGCTGTTCGGGCCTTTTCCAGAATCTCGGCGCCAAGTGGGTCACTCGGCAAATCGCCGCGGAGTTCAACCTCGACGAGGCTCAGACGGCCGCCACTCGGGCGTCGGTCGAGCGGCTCATGGCTGCGGCGCCCGCGGCGCTGAACAGCAAAGTGGACATGCTGGTCGCGACCGTCGATGCGGGTATCGCGAAGGGCTTCACCAACGAGAGCCTGCTGCGCATCGAGAAGCAGGTCGACAAGCTCGCCGACGTCGTGGCCGGGGCCATCATCGACGAGGCCTCTCCGATTCTTGCGACGCTGACCGACGAGCAGATCGACTTTGCGGAGGAGCGAATCAACGAGCGCCTCCAAGAGGCCAGAGACCAGCTGGCGAAGCCGGCGGACGAGCGACTCGAGGAGCGGCAGGACCGCTTCGTGGAACAGGTGGAGGAATGGGCGGACGAGCTGACGCCCGCGCAGGAGGCCTCGCTCCGCAGTTACATTGCCGGCCTCCCCGACGAATCCGCCGTGCGTCTACGAGCCGATGAGATGCGGCTTGGACGCATTTCCGCCCTTGTACGAAGCCATCGAGGTCCGGAAGCGATTCGCGACGGCCTTTGGACGGAATGGAAGGAGCGGGAGAACTTCGGTCGCGACGCCCGAAGCCCCGCCGAAAGACGTGCGGAAGGTCGAAAGACCATCCTTTACGTCCACGACCTCCTGACCCCCGAGCAGCGCGACTACGCGAGCAAGCACCTCCACGAGCTCCACGACCAGCTTAAGTCGTTCCTAGGCGCCGCGGGCAGCTAGTCCCTTTCTAGAAGAGCCAGCCTAGAAACATCTTGAACACGTGCGAGTTCGTGCGGAAGTCGGTCTTCGTCGCGCTGTTCATGCCGATCGTGTAGCTGAAGTCGAAGTTCAGCGGGCCCAGATCGAATTGTGTACCCAAGCGAAGCCCTGCCCAGTAAATCGACAGCGGATACCCCGGAATCTCTTTGGGCTTGAACTTGAACCTTTTCCGATCGCCGTCGGCGTCGATGAAGCCGCGGATGTTGAACGTGCTCACCCAGCCGGCGTAGACGAACAGCTTGAAGTAGGGGTTCTTGTACGGAACGTATCCGGCCGTCAGTGGAATCTCGAGCGAGTTCATCCGAGCCCGCTGGCCGATGATGCTTTCGGGAAGCGGATTGCCCTCCGCCTCGGCAATGAGTGCAAGCTGCTCGCCAATCTCGAAGTAGAAGCGGCTGAAGCCGATCCCAATCTCGCCGAAAATCTTGCCCGCGGTGACTCGGGCGCTGAGCTGAAGCCCCCAGTTCGGAAAGGTCGAGGCGTTGCGGCCGCCGACCGGGCCGAGGGGCTCGCCGTCCGGGCTGAACAGGTCGATGGTCGGAACGCGGGGAACCAGCGTCGTGCTACCGACACCCACCGCGACTTTGACGTCCATCTTGGGGACCGCGGAAGCGGCGTTCGGTGCGAGCCAGGCGCCTGCGGCCGCGCAAAGAATCATGAGGGCAGAGAAGTACTTCGTCATCGTTTACGCCCTCAGGCAGGGAAGTAGTACTCCGTGCCGTCCTCGGCGATGAAGTGCTTGTCCATGATGCGCGGCCACATCGGCTTCACCTTGAGCTCGTCTTTTTGCCAGGCCTCGTGCTCTTGTTTGAGCTTCTCGAAGAGGTCCGGCATCTGCTCCTTCAAGTTGATTTCCTCGGACTGGTCGGTGATCAGGTTGTGGAGTTCCGCCCAGCCGTCGCGCGTGCTGAGAATCAACTTGTAGTCGCCGTCGCGCATCGCCCAGATGTGGTCCGCCCGCCAGAAGAGCGTCTGGTGTGGCCGATCCTTGTTCTGCCCGCTGACGTAGGGAACGAGATTCACGCCGTCGAACGTGCGGTCGCTCGGCAGCACGCCGCCCGCTGCGTGCACCGAAGTGGCGTAGATGTCGGTCGAAGAGACCGGGTACTTGTATCGCGTGCCGGCCGGTACTTTGCCCTTCCACTTCATCATGAAGGGCACCCGAACACCGCCCTCGAACTGCGTGAGCTTGCCGAGCTTGAGCGGCCCGTTGTCGGTCGCGTGCGTGTACGACGCGCCGCCGTTGTCGCTCAGGAACCAGATGATCGTGTCCTCCTCGATGCCGAGGTCTTTGATCTTCTGGTGGATGTCGCCGATGGCGTCGTCGAGCGCCGAGATCATCGAGTAGTAGACGCGCTTGTTCTCGTCCTCGACGTTCGGGTACATGCAATAGTATTCGACCGGAGCCTGGAACGGGACGTGCGGCGCCGAGAACGCACCATAGATGAAGAACGGCTCGTCCTTGTGGTCCTCCATGTACTGCATCATCTCGTCGCGGAAGGCGAAGGTGAGGTACCGCTCCTCGTAGATCTCATCCCCATTCCGAAGCATCGCAGCCTGTTCTTTGCGGCCCGTCTTCCACTGGTGCTGCGCGCTGAACGACTCGTGCTCGTGGTTGACGATGCCCGACCAGTTCTTCTTGGGCACGTAGAGCGAAAACGCACCGTAGAAGCCGTACTGGTAGTCGAAGCCGCGTGCCATAGGCACCTGCTCACGATGGACGCCGAGGTGCCACTTGCCGATGAGTGCGGTCTGGTAGTTGTACTTCTTCAAGATCTCCGAGAGCATGATCTCGGTGGGCGGCGTTCCCTGCTTGTGGACCTGCCACTCCGCGGGGAAGGACGGCCTGGCCTTGACCTTGAACTCCCCCGTGTCGACCAGCCATCGACCCGAGATGTATTCGACGTAGTTGCTCGGGTAGAACTCCATGACCTGGGTCTCGAATCCGTAGCGATTCTGGACGCGGCCTGTCATCAGGCCCGAGCGCGCCGGCGCGCAGGTGGGCGCCGTGGCGTATCCCTGCTCGAACACGACGCCCTCAGCGCCGATCTGATCGATGTTCGGCGTCGAAATGTGCTCGACCCCGTAGGCGCTCACCTCGTAGGGGCCGAGATCGTCGGCGAGCAGGATGATGACGTTGGGTTGGCGCGCCGGCTTCTTGATTTCGAGAGGCGCGCTCATGAACGCCTCTTTGCTCTTCTCGAGATCTTTGTCCCACTTGAGGCGCCACTTGACGCGGGTGATGGAACAGCTGACGAGGACGAGCCCTAGGCTCACCAGGAGGAACGCACGGAGTGTTCGGTGACTCATAAGCCTCAAGTCGTTCCCTACAACGTTGACCACCGAATTGGAAACCAAAAAAACCCGAGCAACTGCGCTAATTTTTCGTCTACGATGCGTGCCATGCGAGCGTTTTTCTCGGCAGCGCTGATCGGGGCATGGGTGCTGCCATCGGTGGCCGCGGCCGGCAACACCGAAGAGGTGAACGCGGGCCTCGATGTGACCCTCACCGGCGGTGCGGTCGTTGCGACGACCTACACGGGTGCAGCGCTTTGGTACAACCCCGCGGGCCTTGCGCGAATCGAGAAGCCCTCGCTCGAGCTGACCGGTATCACGATCAACATGCAGGTCATCAAGAACCCCGGGCTCATCACGCTCGACACCATGCCCAAGGCAGAGAGCGAGGGTGCGGGCTTCAACGTGTCGGTGATCCCGCAGGCGATCACCTTTTCGCTGAAACTGAAAAAGGAGAATATGAAGCTCGGCATCGGGCTTTTTAATTCATCGATTCGGCGTGAGTTCATCACCGAGCAGGCGACGTCGCCGCCCGACGCATCGCCCGAGGTCCAAGCCTTCGCGGGCCGGAACTCTCGGCTCGACTTCTTTCATATCAGCTCTGGGTTGGCTGGCCGCCTGGGCGCGAAACGAAAGCAGCACGTGCTCGTGGGTGGGGCGTTCGATCTGGTCATCGCTACCTCGCGCGTGGACGACAGCTACACGATCTTTTACGACGGAGGCCAGGCCGGACAGATCAACTCGAGTCAGGTCGAGACGTTGACTGGCTTCGGGTTTCAGCTGAAGGCCGGGCTCCAGTGGGTGCCGATCAAGCCGCTCCGCATCGGCCTCTCGGTGACCGCGCCGACGTACGTGTTTGCCGCTCTCACACGATTCTCGAACGCGTTTAGTCAGGCTCCGCCGGTCGGCACGATTCCCGACGATCCCGCCAATCAGCAAAGCGCGACCGGCGGCGAGGGCCGTGGCGGACAGGGCGTTTGGTGGGGCGTCGAGCCCGGCAATCTCAGGTTCGGCGTTGCGTACGGCGGCGACTGGGGATGGGTGGAGGCGGACCTCATCTACTACTTCAGGCTTCGCGAGGAAGCGCTCGGACTCAACCTTCGAGGCTTTCTCAACGGTCGCCTCGGAAGCGCCTTCCGCGTGAGCAAGCACGTGAAGCTTGGCCTGGGGGCGTTCACGGATTTCAGCCAGGTCGACCAGCTCGCCCGTTTGCCCCTCGCGACGCGCGACATCGATTTTTATGGCGTGCACCTCGGGTTTCTCTACTCGACGACGGAGGTCCATCCCGACCGGCAGACCCCAGAGGAAAAGGAAGGTCTCGGGATCTCGATCGCGGTCGGCATTCGATACGCCCATGGCCGGGGAAATACGCTCGGCTTGGCGGTTCCACCTACCTACGATCCAAGCGAGATCGCCAACTGCACAGAGGCTGGATCGGCGAATGCCACCGGCTGCCTGCCGGTTGCAACGAAGGTGAACGAGATCGGGATCAACCTCGGCGCCAAGGTGGCGTTCTAACGGCCCGACGATTGCCGACGAAGGAGTAGTCATGACACGCAGCAGTACCGTGTCGGCGGTCTCTGGACGCAGGTGCTGAGCTATGCGGACGGAGGCCAGGCTGCACCATTCGCGAGCAGTACGACCTGCCGAGGAGTTGCGGCGCATCGTAGCCCGCTAGATCGGGGACGGTTCGCCGGGCGGCGTTCGCTCGTCTGCGAGCTCTGTCCGCCTCGTTGGTGGAACCAGCGGAATGCCCGCTTCCCCCAAGCGCCGAATGATCTCGAGATTGACGCGCTCGGAGAGCTCACAGAAGCCCCAAAAATCGGCGGGGTGGAACCAGTAGTAGAAGACGATGCCAAGCGAGTCCGGGTTGAGCTCCGCGAAGTACACCCGGGGCGGCTTGTCGGTGGACATGCCTTCATGCCCGCTCAGCACGTCTCGAACGATCGACAGCGCCGCTTCCACTTTCTCACGCGGAGTACCGATCGCGATTCGAATCTCCGACTTTCGGCGAATGCTCTCGCGCCGGCCAACGTTCTCGACCTCCATGGTCGCCATCTGCTCGTTGGGAATCGAGGTGAGGTTTCCGTCGAGCTGTCGGATGCGAGTCGACCGAAGACCGATGCGTTCGACGACGCCGTCGTGACCGGCCGCCACGATCCGCTCCCCGACCTTGTACGGCTGATCGATGAGGATCATCAGGCTCCCGAGGAGACTCTTCAGCGTGTCCTGCGCCGCGAGTGCGATCGCGAGACCACCGATGCTGATGCTGGCGACCAGGCCCACCAACGGAATCCCAATCTGGCTGGCGCCGCGGAAGATGATCGCCGTCGCCGTGCCGATTCCGACGAGCTGCGAAGTCAGTCGGATGATGCTTGCGTCGAGGCTTTCGGCGCGTCGCTTCGAGCCGCGCGAAATCGCTTCCCCGAGCGCGAGAGCGATCGTGATCGACGCCCAGGCGAGTGCGATGTGCGCGATCGCAGATGCCGTCAGCTGCATGTAGTTGGCCAGATCCCCGGTGATGTTCACTGTGAGAATGAGCGAAGGCACGAGCACCGTCGCCGACACGAATAGCAACGCCGGCACGAGGAGGCGCCGAACGTAGATCCACACCGAGCGTGGGCGATCTCCCCGTCGCGTCAGCCGATACGCAAACACCAGGACGGCGATGTTTGCCAGGATGAACAGCGCGAACACGAACCACTTCCAGACTGCCTGTTCGCCTACAACCGTCCGCATCCAGGCGGGGAGTGCGTCGACGGTCGATATGGCGATGCCCCATCCACCGTACACCTCGAGAAACGTTCCGACGTTTTCGATGGGAGGCGGCCGCAGGTAGGGAAGGTCGCGCGTCCGTTCGTAGAACTCTTCGGCTCTCTCGATGGTCTCCGGCGCGAACAGGAACTCGCCTCGACGCGGGCCCTCTTCCACCTTGCGAATGTGTATCTCCGTATGCGGGATCGTGTAGAGCGAGAGGCCTGGGTTCTCGGCGATGAACTCGTCGTCGGGAACGTCCTCCAAGGCCGGAAGCTCGATTCGCGATAGAACTTCGTAGAGGTGGACTTGAACGGCGTGCGCGGTCTCCTCCCGCGCTTTCGGCGCAATCTCGCTCATGTCGAAGGTTCGTATGCTGCGAATGTCGTGTTCTCGCGTGAGGCGGAGCCCGTCTTCACTTCGCTCCTCGGTGCCCTCGGCCCTCACGACGCTCCAGAGCCCGTCGCTTTCCTCGAGAAAGGTCGCGAGTGTCTCGCGCGGGCTCGAGGTGAACGCGGGTTCGAGGGGGTGCTCGGCCGACCCGGTGGACGGCAGGAGCAGCATCACCGCGACCGGTATCGCAGAGAGCGTGCGCATCCCGACGACGGGCATGCTGCTCATCTTGGGGGACATTCGCGGGAGGATACAGGACTCCGGAACTAGGCGCCGCCCGGATTCGTCAATGTTGCCGGCGTCGACGTAACGTTGACCGGCGGCGCCGTCGTTGCCAACGTCACGACCGGGGCCTCGCTCTGGTACAACCCGGCCGGCCTTGCACGCCTCGCGGACAAGTCGTTCGAGATTACCGGCGTCACCTGGACTCCAAGCCGCCGAAGGACGACGGAAAAGTGCGCATCGCTCTCGCGATCGGCATTCGGTCGGTGTCAAGGTCCTCTTCTAGACCGCCAACGGCTCGGGCCAGCTGCGGCACCGCTCAACCCCTTTGCTCAACCGTTGGCCGGGGCGTGGTTCCCATCCTTTGACAGGTTGTGCTCTGGGGCTCTAGTAACCGTCCCATGAGTGCCACGCCAGCAGAGCTCAAGCCGGGCCTCCCGTTTTCGTTGCTCAACAAGCTCGATGGTTTGAGTCAGAAGATGATTCCCATCGACATCGAGCGAGTGATGAAGATGGCGGAGCGAACGACGGGTCTCAGCGACTGGGGTGGGGGCAACTTCCGGCAGAGGCTCGAGGCGACCGTGGACGGTCTCAATGAGGCACCTCTCAATACCACCGGACTGTTTGGAGCCCGATACGCGCTCAATTGGCACCTCGCCAACAAGCTTCGCGTCGTCGACTTCGTGAAGCGTCATCCGGAGCTCGACGACATTCACATCGAGCGCCCAGTGGTGATCACGGGGTTCTTTCGGACGGGGACCACCTTCCTTCACAACGTGCTTGCCGCCGACCCGAACAACCGAGTCGCGAAGGCATGGGAGCTCTCCTATCCCCTCGGCCGTCTCGGCGATCCCCTGGGTGATGTGGCCTGGAGACGCGCCCAAGCGAAGTTCACGTTCGGTTTCAACCAGCGCGCGATTCCGGACCAGGGCGTCGCTCACCACGTCACGGCAGATTCCTACGAGGAGTGTTTTTTCCTTCTCGAGAACGAGATGGCCGTCCTGACGTTTTGGGTGGGATTTGCAACGTATCAGTACGCCTGGGCGATGCTCGACTGGGACATGGCCGAGGCGTACGAGTCCCACAAGACTCAGCTCAAGATCCTCACGGCGCAGCGGTCTGCCAAGCGTTGGGTGCTCAAGTGCCCCTGGCACATCTGGAACATGGATGCGCTGATGGCGGTCTACCCGGACGCGCAGATCATCTTCACCCATCGCGACATCGCAAAGGCGCTCGCGTCGCACTGCAGTCTCGCAGCCAAAATGGCTTCCAAGCTCAACCGCAGCCTAGACGTCGACGAGCTCGGGCGATTCTGGCTCGACTACACCAAAATCGGCCTGGACCGGGCGATGGAGTCCCGAAAGGCGATCCCCGACGCGCAGCTCTACGACGTGCGGCTTCGTGACATGATGGTCGACCCCATGAGCAAGCTGCGCGACATCTACTCGCACTTCGACCTAGAGTTCACCGACGAGACCGCGAGACTCCTGCAAGAGCGGATCGAAGAAAAGCCCACTTCGCAGGAAGGCGAACACGAGTACGCCATCGAGGACTTCGGTCTCACCAACGAAGAGGTCCGCGAGACGCTGAAGACGTACAACGAGCGGTTCGGCGTTTAGCGCTGCCGACGGCGGACGAGGACTCCGACGTACGGCGTGAGCCACCATCGCCTTTCCTCGAAGAAGCTGCCGGGGCCGGTGAGGGAGTACTTCATACCGAGGTCCACCATGACCCCGCGTTTGATCTCGAACGCCAAGCCCACCTTGCCGGTGAAGCCGGGGCTGAAACGAAACACTCTGCTGGTTCCGCAGAACCAAAAACCGCAGGTGAGGCCGACCTCCTTGAAGTGCCACCAGTTCACGTCGAAGGCTCCGGTCAGGTACGGAAGCACGAGGCTCTTGTTCGGCACCTGCACGCGCATCTCAGGGAAGAAGTAGAGTCGCGTCGTCGGGCTTTGGTCGCCACCGCTGTTCCCGTTGTCGTCCGTGAAGTTGCGAAGATCGATCGGTGTCCACATCACGCCGACTCCGGCTCCGAACACCAAGTATCCGATGTCCACGCCCCCGACCCAGCTGAGGTCAGCGCCCGGACGAACCACGTCCTTGGGCACGTTGAGCCACAGCGGAACGCCGAGGTTCATCGACCACTGAAACTTCCTCTTGACGAGGGTCTTTTCGGGAAGCTCGCTGGTCGGCGGCGGATCTTCCGGTTGGGGGGCGGTGTAGCCCCA
>CBFCWN010000083.1:0-15755 GCA_965601515.1 uncultured Myxococcales bacterium
CAAAACGCGTTACGAATCATGCGCACCCTCCCACAGCCCTAGGTCTGAACTCACGCGCGCGCTCGGTCAAGATCTTGGGTCGGCTCACGTCTCCGGGCGGCGGAGGATGCAGCGGAAGTCGGTCGGTAGGTTTCGGCCTTCGAAGTCGATGTGGACGACGTTCGCCTCGTGCCGGCGGCACCAAACCTGAAGCCCTTTCGCAGAGAACCCAACGTCGAGCCGCATGTACTCCGCCATGGACACGGGCCCGGCCCGTCCCTCCGTCACGTCATCTGCACACCGACTGCACACGATCGGCTGCTCAATGCAATGCAACAGCTCCGCCAGCTCCATTCATAAACCCTAGGGACACGCAGCCCCCCCAAAACCCCAACCATTCCAACCAGTTCCGCACCAACCCGCGCGATTCGCGAAAAACACGGGCTTTTTGGGGTGCCGCGCGGCCTGTGCTTTTTGCCGCGTTTCGACGGCATTGCTTCCGTTTCTAGGAAACTCTCCACTCGATGCCGCGATACCGTGTGCACGGTGGGCGTCGTTGCTCACCCGACGGAGGTCGCCTCACATGAATGACTTCAGCGGTTTCGGGCCCAAGACGGCCAAGTTTCTTCGCGACCTCGGTCGCAACAACGACAAGGCGTGGTTCGACGCGCATCGCGCCGACTACGAGGCGTTCTACTTGGAACCCGCGAAGGCGTTTGTGGAAGCCGCAGGGCCGCAGGTGGAGAAGTTCGCGCCGAACATCTCTTGGGAGCCGCGCGTCAACGGTTCCATCTTTCGGGTAAACCGGGACATTCGGTTCTCGAAGGACAAGACGCCCTATAAGGACCACATCGATCTCTGGTTTTGGGAAGGTCAGCGGAAGACCGCGATCTCGGGCTTCTATCTCCGGGTGCGCGACAAGACCATGGAGCTCGGCGTGGGCTCGCACGGGTTCGCGAAAGAGTCTCTCGCTCGCTATCGGGAAAGTCTGAAGGACGCGACTGCGGCAAAGGAGTTGGCCGCGGTGCTGCGACGGTTCGGGCGCGCTGGCTACGAGATTCACAAGAAGACCTACAAGAAGCCGCCGCGTGGCTTCGAAGGCAGTCCCGTCGCGGAAGAACTCGTTCTCTATGGTGGCGTGTCGGCACACGTGGCGCGCAAGGCCCCGGCCGAGATGCGGAGCGCGAAGTTCGTCGGCTACTGCACCAAAGAGTGGAGAAAGCTGGCCCCGCTGCACCGCTGGCTGATGGAGCACGTCGCATGACGGGTGGTCCGCAGCGGGTGCTCCGCGAAAAGTCGGGTCTCCAAAGTCACGATTGACAGCCTTCTCAGTCGAGGGTCTACTCAGGAGCCTCTCTGCCAAAAAAGAGCCATGCGCCTCACCCCTCTTGGTGTGTCTCTCGGAGTCCTTCTGGGTCGCCATGGCATCCAATCGCACTAGGACCTCCTGATGACAGGACCGCAGAATCGCATTGCCATCATCGGTGCCGGGGTCTCCGGCATTGCGATGGGTCGAGCGCTCAAGGATCGCGGCATTCGGTACGATTGCTTCGAGGCGTCCAACGTGCTGGGCGGGAACTGGGTTTTCAAGAACCCGAACGGGATGTCGTCCGCGTACCGCTCGCTTCATATCGATACGTCGAAAAAGAAGCTCGAATTCGAGGGCTTCCCCATGCCGGACGACTATCCGACGTTCTGCCACCACACCCATATTCGCCAGTATTTCGAAGACGTTGTCGATCACTTCGGGCTGCGCGACGCGATTCAATTCGAGCGCCCGGTGCGCAACGCGGAGCTCAGACCCGACGGTACGTGGTCGCTGACCTTCGATGACGGCGTTGTCGAGTATGACAAACTCATCGTCGCGACGGGCCACCACTGGGATCCGAAGTGGCCGGACTTCCCAGGGACGTTCGACGGTCCGACGATTCACTCGCACTACTACATCGATCCGTTCGACCCGCTCGACTTGAAAGGCAAGCGGGTTCTCGTTGTTGGCATCGGTAACAGCGCCGTCGATATCGCCTCAGAGCTCAGCAATCGCGGGCTTGCGGAGCGGCTGGTGTTGTCGACGCGACATGGGGCGCACGTCGTGCCGAAGTACCTTCTCGGAAGGCCGCTCGACCAGGTGGTGGAAACCAATCCGTACGTGCCGCTGAGTCTTCAGCGGAAAGCGGCTTCGTTACTCGTTCGCATGCTCGTTGGAAGCCCGGAGCGCTACGGGTTGCCCAAGCCGGACCACGAAGTGCTGACCGCGCATCCGACGGTATCGAGCGACCTTCTACAGCGGGTGGGCAATGGAGACATCGTCGTTCGTCCCAACGTGCAAGAGCTGCAGGGTACCCAGGTGGCGTTCGTGGACGGATCCGTCGAGCCGATCGACGCCATCATCTATGCGACCGGCTACAACATTTCGTTTCCGTTCTTCGACAAGAGCTTTATCTCCGCGCCCAACAACGAGTTCCCACTCTTCAAGCGGGTGTTCATGCCGGATCATCCAAGCCTGATGTTCATCGGCTTCGCACAGGCCATCCCAAGCATCATTGGCTTCGTTCAAGACCAAGCGAAGTGGGTGGCCTCGTACCTCGCGGGCGAGTACGCGCTTCCGTCGGCGGACGAGATGCGAGCGGTGATGGCGCGAGACGATGCGAAGCAGATGGGCCACTACATCAAGTCCTCCCGCCACACGATGCAGACCGACCACGTCATCTACACGCACGACCTGAAGAAGGAGTGGAAGCGGGGTCGTCGACGGGCCGGTCGCGCCGCTTAGCGGGCGCACTGCGAGCGCGGCCGCGCGGGCCGAGCGAGATCGGTTGCAGCGAGGCGGGTGCCCTGCAGCTGGACGTTCGCGCGGCGGACGCTATCGAGCATGAAAGTCAGAATCAATGAGGGGCGAATGAGTCGATTTTGGGGATGCGTCGTGGCGCTTGCACTGACAGTCGCGCTGCAGGCATGCGCGTCGAACCGGACTGTTGCGGAGACTCAGAGTCCGTCCCCGACGTCCACTGGGTCATGTGAACCGGCGCGCGATCGAGCCACGATCTTGCAGATGGCGGGCACGTTCGACGTTGACTTCGCGTTTGAAGAGACGCGCGCCGTGGCCGCTGGGTACGAGCTTCATGAGGCTTACCACTCGGAGGCGAACGAAGTCGTGTTGGTGCTCATGGCGACGCCCACCGAGGTGTCGTTGCAGCATGTGCTCCTCATTGCGCGCGAGGAGGGGCCCCCAGTTGCGCTGAAGCATTGGCGGCAGGACTGGGTGTTCGAAGACACCGAGCTGCTCGAGTTCAAGGGAGACCGGGTCTGGGAGCATCGGAGTGTCCCTCCGGAGCAGGCACGCTGCACCTGGTCGCAGGCCGTCTACCAGGTGGACGACGGCCCCCGCTACGAGAGCTTTGGAACGTTCGAATACCGCGAGGATGGCACGGGAGTTTGGACATCCGCCGAGACGTGGCGACCGCTACCACGACGCGAGTACACGAAGCGAGACGACTACGACGTCCTCATTGCCATCAACCGGCACGTCATCGGGGCGGACGGATGGCGTCACGAGCAACAGAATGTGAAATGGGTGCTCGAGGGGTCCGTCGCGCTGGTCGAGGAGACAGGGCTGAACACCTACCGCCGGGCAGAGCTCTCCGACGCATCGGTCGCGACCGAGTACATGAACGCGACTGACGACTTCTGGACCGATGTGCGGGAGGAATGGTCGCTGTTACTCGATTCGGGACGCCTGGTTCGAGTGAGAGACAGGGTCGACGGGACCCGCTTGCACCTTCGGTTGTTCCCCAAGGCCGAAGCCATGTCGAACGAGAAGGCTCGGGTCCGGCGGCGCTACGTGTCCGACACACTTGGTCCGTACGTCGAACAGATCACCGCATGGGACTCGGGAAGCGACACGTAGACCTCGACCGGGTGGTTCGTCGGAGCTCATACTAGGCCTCGAATGGCTCGCATTGCCCTCATCGGCGACCTACACGGTAGCTTCGATGCACTCGACGTCACCGCGTTCAACGACTCCAACTACGACCTTCTCATCTTTACCGGTGACCTGGGGAGCGGCACCGCGAAGAACGGCGTCGAAATCGCGCGGCTGGTGTCGGGACTGCACACGCCGACCATCGTCATGCCGGGCAACAACGACGCGCCGTTTCTCGCAGACATCGCCGCCGAGTTTGGGCATCAGCGCGGGCTGTCGGCGATTGTCGATCTCGACCTCAGCATCGCGTCCAGGCGAGCAAAGGTGATCCTCTGCGGCTATCGACTGCATCGACTTCCGCTTCCGGGACTCGTGCTCAGCGTCGTGACCGGACGGCCGTGCGCCATGGGGGGAGGGGAGTTCAGCTTCCCCGCGGAGGTGTCTCGCGTGTACGGCATCGGAACGATGCACGACTCCACCGAGCGATTGCTGTCCCTCGTCGACGCGGTCGATACCGATCGGCTCTTGCTGCTCGGACACAACGGGCCTCGCGGCCTCGGGGGGCGTGCGACGGACCTTTGGGGCGCTGACTTCCGGCCGGACCACGGCGATTGGGGCGATCCCGACCTCGCCGCCGCGGTCATTCGCGCAAAGGATCGCGGCCTCGATACCCTCGTTGTCGCCGGTCACATGCACCATCAGACCCGCACGGGCGAGACACGCAACTGGCGTGTTCATCACGACGGCGTGGAGTTCGTCAATCCGGCACGCGTGCCGCGAATCTACGCAGGAAGCGACTGCGAGATGCGTTATCACGTGGCGGTCGACATCGATGGCGACCGGCTCGACGTGCGCGAAGTGGAATGGCCGTCGGACTAGCCGACGAGCGCGAGCGCGGCGTCAGGATCGTAGCCCGTCTCCTCGGCTAGCTGCTCGAGTAGTCGACGTTCGTCGTCGGTTACCACCCCGTCAGAAACGATGAGAGCGGCAGCGAGCTCGATGGTGACCTTGCTGTCCGCGCGGTCTCCCGCGAGCTGACTGGCGACGTGGCTCACGCGGTCGCTCAAACCTTCCTCCGTCAGCGAAGCGTCGAGCCGTTCGATCAGCGCGGCGACCGCAGGTTCGCTGAGCTCGTCGTCGGTGATGGTGCGCAGCGCCCCAAGGAGAGCAGTTTTCTCTTCCACCGTGCAGACCCCGTCCGCCGACATGACGAGGAAGAGAGCTTCGGCAATCGGCGCGACTCGATTGAGCACAGCGGCCATTTCTGGACTCGCGCACACGCCGTGGAACCTCGGGTCGGCGGGTGCCAGCGTCGCGCGTCCACGGTCGGCGATCAGGGCGCGCACGCGCTCGGTCAGCGTTGGGTCGAACGGAGCCTTCATGGACCGGATCGTAGGCCTTCGGTTGCCGCCCAGAACCCCGGTGCCCGGCAAATTGCGCGGGTAGGTCTGGAAGTGTTCGGAATGGTTGGGGTTTTGGAGGGGCCGCCTGTCCCCACTACCGAAACACGGATGCGCGACTGGACTCACGCAGCTGTCGAAACCCCACCCGGCGGCGCACATGCGCTGGGCCAGGGATCCGGACGAAGTCGTCGCCGCGATCTCCGAGTGAATGAATCGACGGGTGTCCGCCCTTCCGATCCTCTAAACGTTTCGGGGTGTTGCGGCCGTTCGAGACCGCAGCCCCATGACGCGAGAGGCGAACTCGGGTACCAATCGCGGAAGCGAGGTACGGCATGAGCGTGGGTTCGGTGGCGTCTGAAGCGCCACAAATGACTGGAAAAGCAAGCGAGCGAGTGGTCTCGCGGGAGACGATGCGGGTGTTCCTCACGTGGACCGCCGTGTTCTGGGGCGGCGTTGGCGTGTGCGCGCTGGTGTTCTACGTCGGCGTCCTCGACTTCACGACGAGCACGAAGACCGCGCTCTACGGCATCAGCATCTGGCTCAACGCCTGGGTCCTCGTCTTCTTCATCCCGTCGAACAAAGGGCGCCCGAAACTCGACCTCTACCACGACGCGCTCGTCGTGTGGTTCATCTCGTACGCGTTGACCAATCTGCTTTGGGAGATTCCCTGGGTGTCGTTCTCGCCGTTCGTCTTCGAGAACATGAACACGCTCGACGACATCGTCGCCAAGACGGACTACATGCGCGAGAGCCCGCTCAACATGTACTACTGGGTGTTGGCGTCGTTCGGTTCGGTAGACCTTCGAACGGTCAACCACAACTCGACCTTCTTCACGCTCGAGCTCTACGCGTTCGTCAACGTCATCACCATCGTCTACTTCTTCCATCTCAACAAGAAGCGTTCTCCGTACCGCTACTTGGTTGCCGTGCTCGGCAGCGGCGAGCCCATCGCGTCCACGTTCATCTTTTCGTTTTCGGAGGTGTTCGGCGGCTTCGTGAACATGCCCGGCGGCACCGCCGACACGCTTCTCGCGCTCGTGTGGACCCAGTATCAGTACTTCGTCTTCCCGATGATCTTCGGAGTGCTCGGGGTGAAGCTGCTGCTCGACGATTGGCACCACGCGCGAGGGGCGGGCGCCTCGGCTCCCAAAGACACCTCGGACTCATCCGGGCCCGAGATGGTCGCCGCCGAGTAGCTCACACCACGCGAACGATGTCCGATTCGGCGAACACGGCGCCGACGTCGAGACCGAGCGCCGGCTCTCCGTAGAGCTCGGGCGGAACGCTGATGTCCGCCAGGTAGAGCTCGCCGACGTATTCACGCGCGGCTTCGCTGCGAAGACCTTCTTTCGGTAGCGCGAGCGTCATCGTGGCGGTCGCACGAATCGCGGGTTCGAACACCGACCCCGACGTCGTATCGAGCCCCGACGGCGCGTCGAGCGCGAGCACCGGCGTCGACTGCGAGGTCGCCCACCGAATCAGCTCTCCTGCGGTGCCCGACGGAGACCCGCTCAAGCTGTATCCGATGACGCCGTCGACGATCAGGTCGAACGACTCCGGCGCCGTGGGGGCACCGACGGGACACGGAACGCCCATCGCGCGAAGCACGCTCAGCTGGTGGCGCGGAACCTCGCTGAACTCCGGCTCTTCCTTGGTCACGAACACTTCGACGCTGGCGCCCCAGTTTCGAAGCCTTCGCGCGCTGACGAGCGCGCCGCCCCCGTTTCCGCCAGCGCCGGCGAGGACCGCAATGCGCCGCCCGTCTGGATTCCCCGACAGAAAACGCTCGCGCGCGAGGTCGGCAAGGTTTCGGCCGGCGTTTTCCATCATTTGAATGAGGAGGATGCCGTAGTCCTCGATCATCGCGCGGTCGACTTCGATCATCTGCGCCGTGGTCAGGAAAGGCACCTCTTCGGCATTGAGCTCCGGGAACATGTCGATCGGACGGTGGATCGATACGCAGATGCTGCAAGCGATTTTCCGACGATGCGACCACGAGCCACGCTATGCTCGGCGCCGTGGCCGTCGTTGGCACCGTACGTTCGCTGCATCGATATCCCGTGAAGTCGATGGTGGGCGAAGCTTTGGACGAACTCGACGTCGCAGTGTCCGGTATCGCCGGAGACCGCACCTGGGCGGTCCGCAACTTGGACGTCGGCGAACAGCAAGGCGCTCGAAAGCTCCCTCGTCTGCTCGGCCTTCGCGCATGGTTCTCGCCGGAGGATGGGTCCACCCCGATCGTTGGGTTTCCCGATGGGTCGACGCTTCGCGCGGATTCCGAAGACGCGTCGGCCAAAGTGGGCGCACACGTCGGCGCGCGCGTAGAGCTCGTTTCTCTACGGATGCCTGCCGATGCCTCTCACTTCCGAAACGCCCGTCTCGCGCTCGACTTTCCGAGGCTTCGTGAAGAGCTCGGTGTGCTGTCCGGAGAAGACGCGCCCGACATTTCAAGCCTAGGGCTTCGCAAGCTCGTCGAGCTCTTCACCTATGCGACTCCCCGCGGCACGTACTTCGATGTGTACCCGCTTCACGTTCTGACGACGAGCTCGCTCCGCTACGTGGCGGAGCGATCCGGGAACCCCAACATCGATGCTCGACGTTACCGCCCGAATTTCGTGATCGACAGCGGCGATACGGAGGGCCTTCTCGAGCCTGACTGGGAGGGCGCATCCGTCGAGATTGGCGAATGCAAGATCCGAATCGAGGCAAGAACCATCCGATGCTCGATCCCGGGGCGAGCCCAGGCGATCGACGGCATCGAAGCTGACAAGGCCGTCGTTCGTGCGGTGGCGGAGCATGCCGATCGGCACCTCGGCGCGTACGCGGTCGTCGAACGCCCGGGCCGGGTACGCGTTGGCGATCCGGTGCGTCTCTTGGAACCGCGCGAGCGACCCCTCGAACACAGAGTTCGGCAAGCCGAGCAAGCCGTCGCGCGCGCCGCGGTGCGATTTCTCCTACGCGACCGAAGTCCCCGATGACGCTTTCGTTGAAGGCAAAGGAGGCCATCAAGACGGCCCTCGCGTTCACCTTGGCGTACGGTTTCGCCCTCAGGACCGGCTGGCTCAACCCGATGTGGGTCGCTCTCACCGTCGCGGTCGTCGCGATGCCATCCGCCGGGCAGTCCCTTCAAAAGGGCATGCTGCGCCTCGCAGGCACCATACCGGGGTGCGTCGTCCCGCTCGTCATCTTCGGTTTCGCCGCGCAGGATCGATGGCTTTCGCTGGCGCTCGCCTGTGCGTGGGTGTTCTTCACCACCTACATGATGCTCTCGCGCCCGGCGACGTACTACCTCTGGAACGTGGCCGGTTTCACGAGCCTGATCATCATGATGGGCGGCTTCGAGTCTCCCGCCGAGCTCTTCGAGCGCAGCGAATCGAGAACGGTCGCCACCGTCGTCGGCATCATCATCTATACGCTCGTCACGACCTTCCTTTGGCCGCGCTCCAATGCGGGCGCCATCCGCAAGGCCCTCGCCGAAGTGCTCTCGACCCAACACGCACGATTCACCGCGCTTCGGGCAAGGTCGTCGGACGAAGCCGCAGAGGC
The DNA here is from genome assembly GCA_965601515.1 of uncultured Myxococcales bacterium. GTDB lineage: Bacteria > Myxococcota_A > Polyangia > Polyangiales > Houyiibacteriaceae > SG8-38. The sequence goes on from CBFCWN010000083.1 coordinate 8,851, forward strand.
CGAGTTGCGGAAGCTGCATCCGCGCGAGGTTCAGCAGCTTGCGGCGCTCGACGTGGCTCTGCACGCAGAGGGGTCAGAGAGCCATCGAGTTCGCGAGCTGCGACCCGCGTTGACTCGGTTGAGAACGTTGACGGAGGCGATCATGGAGTCGCTCGATCGATTCGAGACAGCGGCGCCCCGTGGAGGAGAGCTGAGGGCGAGTCTCCCGACCGTGGACGAGCTTCTCGACGAAGTCGATGCGCGCTTTTCGAACATGGCAGCGGCAGTTTCCGGCGAAGCGACCCCACGGAGCGCACTGCGTCTCTCGACGTCGCTCGATCGAGAAGCGGTGCGGAAGCTCGTGCCGCTCGACCGTGCGGCGGTCATCATGGCGCGCGACCAGATCGACTCTCTCGAATCGCTGACCGCCGATGCGGCCGACCTCGTCGAGGCCCTGGCGTCGGAGGGCGGTGCCACGAATGTCCGCCGCTTCTCCCGAGGCCCTGCGATGCAGCTCGCGGTGGGACCGGATCTCGACAACCTTCGCGGTGCGGCCTTCGTGGCTGCCACCGTGTTCGTCGGGTTTCTCATCTGGGTCTACGTCAACCCGCCGGGTCACGTCGGCTGGATCATGCTTCCCGGCGTGGTCGCGATGGTGGTGGCCCGCGCGCCTCAGCTCAACGCCACCATCTTCATCCGACCAACCGCCATCGCACTGGCCCTCGGAATCTCAATATACGTGTTCGTACTTCCTCGGCTGTCCACGTTCTACGAGCTCGGCGTGGTGCTCTTCGCCTCGATGTTCGCCGTCAACTACTTCTTCGACAGCATTGGGAAGTTCGCGGGCATGGTCGGGGTGCTGCTCGGGATCTCCGTTCAGCAACAGCAGACCTACAGCTTCGCGGCGGCCGCGAACAACTATGTCTACGTGCTTTCTGCCTTCCTGCTCGTCTATCTGATGTCCTACCTGATTCAGTCCCCGCGCCCGGAAAAGGCCGTGCTCTACCGTCTGCGACGCTTCTTTCGCAGCGCTTACGTTCTCATCGAGAGCACGTCCGACTCCGCTCGATTGCATGGACCGGGCTTCCTCGCCTTGCGCGTCGCCTGGCACCGCCAAGAGGTGAGGAAGCTCCCCGAGGAGATCGAGCGCTGGTCTAAGGCCGCACGGTTCGCTGTGTCCAAGGAGCAGACGGAGCCGGTGGACGCTTGGGTGCTCGGCCTGCGGTCGATCGCTCACCGGGTCGACGAGCTCGTCGAGTCGCGCCTCTCTGCTCCCGACCGTCCACTCGCCCCAGAGCTCGCCGACGACTTGCACGCGTGGCGCAGTCGTTTGGAGAACGTCGTCGAACGCTGGGAGCGTCGTCCGGACCAGCCGGCGGGCGAGCTCCTTCGAGAGCAGCTCGACGACTGGCGGCCCAAGCTAGAGGCGAGGCTCCGCGAGGTCGGTGACGAAGACTTGGGCGACGGGGTCGACCCGGACGCGTTGACAGGACTATATCGCGTGCTTGCGGGCTATCGAGGGCTTTCGGAAGCATTGATGGCGTATGATGAGCGCGCGCTGCGCATCGACTGGGCGGCGTGGCGTGAGGAGAGGTTCACGTGAGCGTTCCAACGGAGATTGCGATCGGTGGAGTCTACGTGCCCCCGCTGCTGGTGGCTGGGGTCTTCGCCCTCGTCTTTGCAGTCTTGACGGCCCGCGTCCTCAACCGCGTGCGACTGTCGCAGCACTTCTTCTATCCTCCACTGGTCTTCGTCGCGATTGTGGTGATCTACACCGTCCTCATCGGAAAGCTGTTCGTTCCCATCTAGTCATGAGCAACACCAAGAGAATCCTCGCTACCGGTGCCATCGTTCTCGTTGCGGTGGTCGCCGTGCTAATCGCGTACTGGGACTACGTCGTCCATCCGTGGACTCGTGACGGTCAGGTTCGCGCGAACGTCATCCAAATCGCCCCGAGGGTGTCAGGTCCCGTCGTCGAGCTTCCGATCGTCGACAATCAGTTCGTTCGCGCGGGCGAAGTCTTACTGCGAATCGACCCGCGAACGTTCGAGGTCGCGCTCGAGCAGGCTCGCGCTCAGCTCGCCAACACGAGCAACAACTACACGGCGCTTTCCGAGCAGGTGGTGGCGGCCCAAGCGTCGGTCGAAGCTGCGAAATTCTCCATCCAGCAGGCCGCTGCCGCCATCAAAGAGGCGGAGTCGACGCTCGCGAACAACAAGGCGGAGTTCGATCGACAGAAGGAGATGCTGCCGCGAAAAGCGACCTCGCAGAAGGCGTATCAGCAGGCGCAGGCGAACTACCTGGTGTCGGTACAGCAGCGCGCCACGGCAATTGCCGGACTCGCGCAGTCAAAGGCAAATCTCCACAAGGCGGAAGCGAATCTCGCCGAGGCTCGTGCGAATCGCGGCGCGGCCGACGAGAAGAACCCACAGGTTCGTGCGGCTCTCGCCGACCTCGAACAGGCGGAGCTCGACCTCGAGTTCGCGACGATCCGCGCGCCCGTGGATGGCTACCTGACGAACCTCAACATTCGCGTTGGCAGCCAGATGGTCGCCAACCAGCCTGCCCTCGCACTCGTCGACGTGAACAGCTACTGGATCACGGGCTACTTTCGCGAGAACACGATCCGCGACATTCAGCCGGGCGATCGGGCGGTGGTGACGCTGATGAGCTATCCGGGTCAGCCGCTCGCCGGTCGCGTGAAGAGCCTCGGTTGGGGCATTGCGCAGCAGGATGGGAGCACAGGCTTTCAGCTGCTTCCGAACGTTGCCCCGACCTTCGAGTGGATTCGGCTGGCTCAGCGGATCCCGGTGCTCGTGGATCTGGACGAAGTGCCTGACGACATCGCGCTTCGCGTGGGGACCACCTGCTCGGTGTTGGTCGAGACGGGCACCGCGGACCAGGAGAGCGACGGCCCCGTGAGAGCCGCCCCGCGGGCGCTTCAATGACGTTTCACCTCCGGAGTGTACAGATGACGAAGCAAGAGAAGTTCACCGCCTCGCTGCTGGTCTTCGCTGCGACGCTTTCGATTGGGAGCCCTGTAAGGGCCGAGTGCGGCGAGGTGACGTTGGTCGAGGTCGTGCATCAGGCGCTCGACGCCAACCAGGCGCTCGCGGCCGCCGGCCATACGCTCGACGCCCAGGAGAAAGAAGTCGCGATCAAGCGCGCTGGGATGCTCCCACGCCTCAATGGGGCAGGAAGCGGTGTCATCAGTAGCGGCGCTACCTTCAGCGCGACGGCGGGTGTCATTCCGGAGAAGACGACGCAGGCCGCCGGCGTCATTCAACAGACGCTCTACGACCAGTCGAAGATCGACGCGCTCGGTTCTCAGAAACACCTCTTCCGCAGTCAGCAGAGCGACTACGAGAGCGCGCGGGCGGATACCATCGCCGGCGCCGGACAAGACTACGTAGGCCTCTTGCTCTCTGAAGCCCTGTTGGAGGTTCAGGAGCAGAACCTCAGTCTCACTCACGAGAGTCTCGAAATCACCAAGAGCCAGGAGGAGGCCGGCGCGGTGCTCTATCGAGACGTGCTTCGGTGGCAGGCGCAGGTCTACGCGGACCAACAGAAGGTCGTGACTCAAAAGAGCAGCGTTCTGACGAGTCGGTTCACACTCAATCAGACTCGGAATCGGCCCTCCGAGGAAGTCTGCTCGCTCCGGGACCTCGATGTCGAAAGTGCCGGCTTCGTCTTCTCGAGCCCGGTGGTCGCCGAGGCGCTGACCGATCCACATCGGGCTGCCCTTCTGCGCGACTACCTCGTGGACCTCGGCATCGAGCGCTCGCCCACCATCACGAGCCTCGATGCTCAGCTTCGCTATCAGGAGCGCATCGCGAAGTCTGCCCGACGATGGCTGATTCCGAGCCTCGAGGCGACGGCCGGCGGTGCGATTTTCTTGAAGACCGGAGGAGGCGGATCTGACGTGCAGTCGAGCGGCGACACGTTCTGGCAGGCGCAGGGGGTTCTCTCCTGGAGCATTCTCGACGGAGGAGCGTACATCTCAACCATGAATCTCGAGAAGGCCCAGCTCCACGCGCTTCAGGCCGAGCGGACCGACACCGCGACGGCCATCGAGGAGCAAGTTCGCGCCGCCGCGGCGGTGGCCATCGCCTCCTTCGAGAACATCGGTCTCTCGGGGCTCCAGAGCGAGACGGCAAATCAGAACTACGAGCTCGTCAACGAGGCGTATCTCGAAGGCGCAGCGACGTTCCTCGAGCTGCTGGACTCTCAGCAGCAGCTCGTCAACGCCGAGCGTGCGGCCCGCCAAGCGCTCTACGGCTTTCTCTCGGACCTCTTGGCGGTCGAACAGTCGGTCAACTATTTTCCGTTCATGGAGAGCGACGCAGAGGCCCGCGTGCGTGAGCTCGAGAAGCGACTCGGTCAAAGGTAGATACCACAGGTTTCCATTCGAAGGAGTGCGCGCTACAAACTGCTCGACTCGATGATCGCATCTGCCGCCGAGGCTTCCGCGCCTCCCACACACCGTGTCTTGGTCCTGTTCGCGCACCCCGCGCTCGAGAAGTCTCGCGTCAACCGGGTGCTGATCGACGGGGTCGACGCGATCGACGGGGTGACCTTCCGCGATCTCTACGAGGAGTATCCCGAGTTCGACGTCGACGTTCCGAAAGAGCAGACCCTCATGACCGAGCACGACGTCGTCGTGATGCACCATCCGTTCTACTGGTACAGCATGCCGCCGCTCTTGAAGCAGTGGATCGACCTCGTGCTCGAGCACGGCTGGGCGTACGGGCACGAGGGGACGGCGCTTCACGGGAAGAAACTCATGGGTGCGATCACGGCGGGCGGCCGCCGCGCAGCGTACCAGGCGGGCGGCTACAACCACTACACGGTCGAGGAGCTGCTTCGACCGGTCGAACAGACCAGCCGGCTCTGCGGGATGGACTACCTTCCTCCGTTCGTCGTCTACGGCACCCACGGGATGGAGCCCGCCGAATTCGCGCAACACGCGGAGCGCTACCAGAACGTCCTGCGGGCGCTGACGCACGGCGAGTTCGATCGGACGGCGGAGGGCTAACGGATGTACGGCCAGGGCTTTTTTTTCCAAGCGTTCGTGTACCTCGGGGCAGCCGTCGTGGCGGTGCCGCTCGCAAAGCGCCTCGGGCTGGGGTCCGTCCTCGGCTATCTGATCGCGGGCATGGTCATCGGCCCGTTCGGGTTCGGGCTGATCGGCGAAGAGGGCCAAGACGTCATGCACTTCGCCGAGTTCGGCGTCGTCATGATGCTCTTTCTCATCGGCCTCGAGCTCCAGCCTTCGCTTCTTTGGCGTATGAGGGGCCCGATTCTCGGCATGGGAGGGCTGCAGGTGATGGTCAGCGCGTCGCTGATCGCCGGTATCGCCATCGTCGTCGGCCTTCCCTGGAAGGCGGCGATTGCGGTCGGCCTCGTATTGGCGCTTTCATCGACCGCCATCGTCTTGCAGACCCTGGCGGAGAAGAACCTCATCAACACCGACGGAGGGCAGAGCGCGTTCGCGGTTCTTCTGTTTCAGGACATCTCGGTCATCCCGATGCTCGCGATCCTTCCTCTGCTTGCGTCGGGCGCTCCGACCGCGGACGCCGGACACGGCGAGCACGGGACCTCCTGGGTAGAAGGGCTTCCGGCCTGGGGGCAAACGCTTGCCGTTCTCCTCGCGGTGGTCGCGATCATCGTGGCGGGGCGCTATCTCATGCGGCCGCTCTTTCGCTTCATTGCTCGGACGCGCCAAACCGAGGTGTTCACAGCAGCCGCGCTTCTGCTCGTGATCGGCATCGCCTTGCTCATGGCGCAGGTCGGTTTGAGCCCCGCGCTCGGCACGTTCCTCGCAGGCGTCGTGCTGGCCGAAAGCGAGTATCGCCACGAGCTCGAGGCGGATATCGAGCCCTTCAAAGGACTGCTGCTCGGGGTGTTCTTCATCGCGGTGGGAGCCTCGGTCGACTTCGCGCTGATCATGGCCGAGCCCGGCACGATCGCTGCGATTGTTGGCGGCCTCGTGCTCGTCAAGCTCATCGTGCTGCTCGGCATCGGGCGGCTCTTCAAGATGGGCAGCGACCAGAACCTGCTCTTCGCGTTCTCGCTCGCGCAGGGCGGTGAGTTTGCGTTCGTTCTGTTCTCCTTCGCGTCGCAGCAGGGGGTGCTCGACGCCGGGACCACCCAGCGTCTCATCGCCGCCGTCGCCATCAGCATGGCGATCACCCCGCTGCTGATGCTGCTAAACGAGAAGGTGCTGCAGCCGCGTATCGGAACGCTCGAGCGCGCGACGCGAGAACCCGACGTCATCGAGGAGAGCAATCCCGTCATCATCGCCGGGTTCGGTCGCGTCGGGGGAATCGTCGGGCGCTTTCTTCAAGCCAACGGAATCGGCACGACCGTGCTCGAGTTCGATTCCGACCACGTGGAGGTTCTGCGCAAGCTCGGCAGGAAGGTGTTCTACGGCGATGCCTCGCGTCTCGACCTCCTTCGCGCAGCCGGCGCCGACCACGCGAAAGTGATGCTGCTCGCGATCGACGACCACGCGAAGACCATGGAGATGGTCGAGACCATTCGCGGCGAGTTCCCGAACCTTCGACTGCTCGTTCGCGCCCGCGGCCGCCTCGAGGCTTACGAGCTCATCGAGGAGGGTGTCGACGATGTCTACCGGGAGACCTTCGAGACCGCGCTCCGCATGGGCATCGACACGCTGACGGCCCTCGACGTTCGCGCGCACCGGGCGCACCGTGCCGCCCAGCGTTTCCGCCGCCACGACGAAGCGTCGCTGCTGGAGCTCGCCGGCAAGCAGCACGATCGCAACCAGTACTTCTCCGTCGCGCGCGAACACATGCAGCTCCTCGAGAGCACCATGCTTCAAGACCTCGAGGACCGAGACCCTGGGGGCGACGGCGCCTGGGACGCCGAAGCTCTCCGCAAAGACTTCGCCGACGCCGAGTAGG
>CBFCWN010000084.1:0-15738 GCA_965601515.1 uncultured Myxococcales bacterium
GCACTTCCGAAGTTTCGCAAATCGCGCGGGTTGATCTGCAACTAGCTGGAATTGCGTTGGTTTTGGGGGGCCTGCGTGTCCCCTCTATTGGCGCCAGTCTTGGGCGTTTTCGTCGACTTCGTAGCCGTCGATGGCACGGGGTTTGGGGCCCTGGATCTTTCGGGAGTTCTTCGGCTCTTGGATGGGGCGGCCGCCTTCGAAGCCGCCGCTGATCCATTTCGAGGTCGGTTCTTGGATGGGTCGACCCGACGGGGCGACTTCGGGGCGCTTCGGGAGCGGCTCCCTCACGTTTCTGAGCTCCGGCTCAGGCGTGCCGGGTGCAGACACGACGACGACCGGGGGCTCATAGTCGATCTCCACGACGGTCGAGACGGCTTCCGACACAGACTGGTCGAGTTTGGGAAGCACGATACGAGACACCTTGTCCTCGATGCAGGAGCGAGCGGCGGCGGAGAGGCCGTAGCCGTACACGCGCGGCGTGATCACCCTCCCGCTCGGGCGCACCGAAGCGCTGACGCTCACACGGATCGTGGTTGGACGGCTCGCGTCGTAGTCGCGAACGCAATCGGTCGGAACCCCGAGCGCCGCGTTGAGCTCGTTGTTGAGATCGCGCGCCTCCGGTTCGGACTCTTCGTCGGGCACGGGCGCGTCCACCGTTGCTGCCTCGGGCCGCGGCGCGTCGACACGCGGCCGTTCCGACTTCTCCGGTGGCTGAAATTGTCTCGGCGGCTCCGCCTGCGCGCCGCGCTGCGGCACCTCTCCGGTCTCGCAGCCAAGGAGCACGAGGGCAGCCAGACTCCATGCGACCGCGCGACTCATGCCCCTACTCTATATGTGTTCGAGCGCTCGCGGTACTTCATCGCGTGCCCTCAGTGCCGCCAGGCGAAGCCCACGGTAAAGCCCAAGTATTGGTCGAGCGCGCCGCCGGCCACGTAGGGAGCGTTTGGAGGAACGGGGTTCAGGTCCAATCCATAGCGTCGGTAGTCGACCCCGAGTCGCACCTCAAAGCCCTTCGGCAGCGCGAACCCGAACACGATCCCGGTGTCCATCCCGTTCGCCTTCGCCTCCGGGAACCACTGCTCGCTGCCGATGCCCCCAAGGCCAAACACACCCCGGAACGCGATATTGACCCCGATGATGAACTGGTTCTTCTTTCCAAGCTCGACGCGAAAGCCCGCGCCAAGCCTCACGAAGTCGTACTTCACGCTCGGCACGCCGGGGAGCACGATGTCCCCGTTCGAATCCGTCGCCACATCGAGATCAAACGTCTGGACGCCATACCCGATGACCACGAAAGGCTCCCAGCGCTTGACCGGGTACCGCCACCGGAAGTCGACGAGGAACTGCTGCGCTTCGGTCGGGAATGTCACCCCGTCCGGGTTCTGGGAATCGATGCCGAACAGGCGCTCCCACTCGAAGTCGAGCCCGAACATCGCCCCCACCCCGTCGGTCGCATGCGCGCCCGGGAACCATTGAAACTTCAAGCCCATCCCAGGCCCGGCGCCGAGCGTGTAGTCACGAAGGTCCGTGCTGACGACGTCGTTGTACCGAAGCGTCCGACGCACGATGCGGAAGTCGAGCTCGATGTCGACCGCGGCTGGCCAGTCGTCGCCTTTCTGCTTCTTCGTCCTCTTCGCTTTGGTCGTGACCGCAGCTTCTTCCTTCTTCGGACTTTCCGCGATCGGCGCAGCGGTCACCGCGGCGATCGGCGCCACGGTCACCTCTCCAGGCGCCAGCACACCGAGCTTTCGAATGTCTCTCGAGAAGTCGTCGCCGGCGTTGTTCTGAACGACCTTGGTCAGCCCGTTCAACGTGCTGGACTCGTAGTAGTGCTGACTGACGACCTTGGCACTCCGGCCATCGACGAGACGAATGTAGGCAGACCAAACTCCGTCCTCACGAAGCACGTCCCCCTCGAAGAGCCCACTCACCGCAAGCTTCGTGGCGGCAGGGACGTGGCCCCCTTCCGCGTCGAGGTCCGACCCGAGCGCCCTGGCTTCCTCGACGAACTTCGCGTTCGGGTAGAACTCCACAGGCTCCTTTTTGAGACTCCGTATGGTCGCACCTCGAATTTTGGCCGCCTGTGCGCCCTTGAACGGACGGATGACCACGCGCGGCTCCGTCGGCGCGGTCACCGGCTCTTCCACCGGCTCCGCCGCCGCAGCGGTCGGCATCAGGCCGCTTTGCATGAGCTGCCCGACGACGCGGCTCGAAACCCGTCCGAGGCTCGAGGACCCCGTCTGAAGCTTCTTCACACGCGCGCCCTTCGCGTTCCGAACCTCCGTCACGGCGATCCACCGCCCCTCGGTACGGCGCATCCGCGTTCGCACGAGTACGGTCGCCTCGAGGCGCGCCGCCTGCTTGGCGTACCCCTTCGTCTTTTTGACGACCGCGTTGACCTGCTTCAACGGAGCGAGCGATACGCCCTTCTCACGCAGTCCGCGCTGTACGTTCTGGCGGACTTTGGCAGCCTGGGGTCCTTGAAAAGGAAGAAGCGCCGCTTTTCCATCGTCCGCGGACGCCTTGGGTGAGGACCACCCGAGACCCATCAAGACCACTAATGCGCAGACGCGCAATCTCCCCATCGTCGACCCCCCCTGTTCACATCGCCTATGAACCGCCCAAGTCTACGATCCAGTCGCGAATCACGTCGACTTCTTCCTGACCGAGCGCTCCGACGATGGGCATCTGGAGCCCGCAAATCGTCACCTCGTTCAGGATTTTGTCGAGGAGGTAGCTGTTTTCGGGGTCACCCGCGACCACGAGTGTCTGATCGGTGCAGCCAATGGCAATCGCACTAATCCCAACGACGCGCTGCGCGACGCCCGGTGAGACGAGGTCGAGCCCGGCCTGGGCCTGCGAGCTATCGTCGTGGCAGCCGGTCGTTCCGCAGCTCTCGGCCAAGATCGTTTCCGCGTCCTTGGTCGCCACGGGGGGTTCCCCGCTGAAAGCGTCCGGGTCATTCAAGTCGCCGGCGCAGCCACCCAGCACGAGCACCGCCCAAACCCCAATCCACATCGTTACAAAGCGAGTCATCGTTCCCCCTCAGGCGATCTCTAGAAATCGCCGCTAAAGCAAAGTAATTCATCGCATATCCCGCCGCGAGCGGCCGTATTTTTCTGTAAAGCCCGCTCCGTTACAGCTGATTGAGTGACCAGTCATACGGTTCGAACACCACCTCGAACTCCGCCTCCTTCGCCTCGGAAAGGGCATCCGCCACGTCCCGCGTCGCGAATGCGGAGATGAATCCCTCGAGCGTCGCTGGACGGCCCAGACGGCGGGCGTGCTCCTCGAAATCCGCGCGATACCAGTCGAAAATCGCCGAGAGCCGGATCTTCTGCGCCTCTTCATCGATGACGACGTGCGGCGGGTTCGAGCAGAATTCCCGCGTCACCGCATCGAACTGCTCGTCGAGCGTCGCAGGCTCGAACGCATAGGGGGCCAGCGCAGGGCATGACTTCGACGCGCAGTTGATCGCCGCATGAATCCGCGCGTCGAGGAACGGACGGATGATGGCGTTCTCGAGGTCATAGAGATTGATCTCACCTCCATCGAGCGGGAAGCGCAGCCCATAGAAAAACCCAAAGCCCGCCCTTGGGTCGATCCATCCGCGCACGTCGTGAACCGTCGCGATCGGCCAGTGCGAAACGACGCCGAGCAGCGTCAGCGCGTTGTATGCGTTGACGTAGTAGGCAAGTTTCTCGGGCTCCGTTCGAAACCGCTCCGGCGTGGTGTTCGGCCCCGCCACCGATAACGTCGCAACGAAGCGCCGAAGCTCATCGTCCTGTGCGAGGACCGCGTCATAGTCGACGCCACCATCGTGGACGAACTCGGCAAGCGCTTCGTTCCACCACGAGTAGTCGAAGCCTTCCTCCGAAAGCTCAAACGGCGATGCGTCCACCGCAACCGTGGTCAGGCCGAGCGCGCGAACCGTGACGATGCCCAGGACCCCCAGCACCGCCGCGAGCAGCAATACGACGGCCCACCATTTCGAATACCAACGGCGCTCGGAGCGATTCATTGTCCGAGTATGCCACGCGCCGCGGTAGCGTTACGGCTTACCAAAAAGGGCCTCGGTGACTTCCTCTGCGAGAAGATCGGGCACCACGGTGGTCGCCCCGGCTTCGCGCAACGCGGATTCGTCGTACCCTCCGGTCGCCACGGCGACGCAATCGGCGCCGACCGCTTTCGCTGCATGGACGTCGCGCGGCGTGTCGCCGATCACCACCGCGCGCGCATCGTCCTCTCCCGCCAAGCGCCGACCCCGCTCGAGTCCGATCCGGAGGAGCTCGGAACGCTCGATGTGGTCCGAACCGAAGCCGCCGAAAGAAAAGTACGAGTGGAGCCCTCCCCGACTGAGCTTCGCGTACGCAGCCGGCTCGGCGTTTCCAGTTCCAAGCCCGATGACGAAGTCGCTCCGAGCCGCGAGCCCGCTCAGCAACGACAGCACGCCAGGCAGGACTTCGAACGCGCTGGTTCGCTCGAGCTCCTTTGGCAGGATTGCGACGTATCGCTCGAGCACCTCGACCACCAAGCGGTCATCCGGATCCGCGCCGGCGATCGAGAGTGCTTCGCGAATGATCCAAAGGTCGGTTCGTCCTGCGAACTCCATCGACTCGAGAGAAACCTCATCGGGGCGACCCACCACGTGCCCCACTGCAGCCTCGACGGAGCGGCGCCCTGCTCCGCCCGCCCGAAGCAACGTCCCGTCGATGTCGAAGAGCGCAATCGTGACGCGCACGGGACGCACTGTAGCAGCGGAAGAGATTCGTAGTAGGCTCCGCCACGACAATGGATACGCAAGTCCTCGCCACCCTTCCGCTCTGGCTAGCGGCTTTCCTATTGTCGTTGACAGCGCACGAGGCGGCGCACGCACTCGTCGGGAAGCTCGGCGGCGACACCACCGCTGCCGCGCAGGTGACGCTCGACCCCATTCCTCACATGAAACGTGAACCCTTCGGCACGCTTGTCGTTCCCATCGCGTCGTTCTTCCTCCAGGGCGGCGGTTGGATGATCGGCTGGGCGAGCGCGCCCTACGACCCGAACTGGGCGAACCGCTTTCCAAAGCGCGCCGCGATCATGGCGGCCGCAGGACCTTTGGCGAACTTCGTGCTTTGCATCCTCGCGGCGGTCGGCATTCGAGTCGGCATCGCCATGGGAAGCTTCGACCTTCCAACGGGAGGCATCTCGCTCGACACTCTCGTGGTCGGCGAAACGGGGGTCACAAACGGCCTCGCCTTGTTCCTGAGCGTGCTGTTCTCGATCAACCTCATCCTCGGCTGCTTCAATCTCATTCCCCTACCCCCGCTCGATGGCTACGCGATCGTCCCGCTCTTCTTGAACGACAAGCTTCGCGACAAGTGGTTTGGGCTGTTCGCAGGAGGCGGGGCGCTCTTTGGTCTGATCATCGCCTTCGTCCTCTTCGGGCGTTTGATGCCACCCGTGTTCAGCACGGCAATCGGACTCCTGTACACAGGCATCTGAGCGACCTCACACAGTTCGGCATCGAGTTCATCCGTGGTACGATGTTGCCGTGGGACGAATTGGGGCGGTCTTTCTTCTGGCGTGTTCGTTGGTTGCGCAGCCGGCATCCGCAGACGAAGCCGAGGCGCACTACCGGCTCGCTCTCTCGCTTCGGAGCCAGGGTCGGTACGAAGACGCGCTCGAGGAAATCAACGCGGCGGTCGATGAGCGTCCGAGCTACGCGCCGTGGCACGTGACACGCGGGTCGATTCTTCGGCACCTCGGGAAGTACGACGCCGCGCTCGCGGCGTACGACCGAGCGATCAAGCTCGCGCCGAAAGACGGGCGCGCGTACGGGCTCGCGGGCGCCGTCTGCCTCCGAAAGGACCAGCCTGAAGAGGCCGTTCGGTACCTCCGCAGAGCCGTCGAGCTCCAGCCCGACGAAAAGAACAACTGGGCCAACCTTGGCGTCGCTTACCGAAAGACGAAGAAGAACGACGCCGCCATCGCAACGTATCGAAAGGCGCTCGCGCGGTTTCCGGGCGACGCGATGCTCCTCAACAATCTAGGCGTGGCGCTCCGCAAAGCCCGCAAATACGACGAGGCGATTCGCGCGCACGAAGAGGCGGTCGCTGCCGCTCCGAATGACGCTGCGTATGCGCGAAACCTCGCGATCGCCTATCGGGGCGCAAAGCGCTACCAGGACGCGATTCCCGTGTACACCAAGGCGCTCGAGCTGGGCGGCGGTGGCCCGCCCGACCTCCTCTTCGACCTAGCTACGTGTTACGACCAGGTCGGCGATACGGAAGCCGCGATCGCAACGTTCAAGAAGTACATCGAGGCGGTCGAGAAGTCCGACCCCACTGCCGCCGAACGCGCGCAGCGCGCCGTCACGAACCTCGAGAAGAAGTAAGACCGAGGTCTTCCAGGGCTTCGAGCGCCGCGTTGTGTCCCGCGGCACCGATGACGGATCCCGCTGGATGACACCCTGCGCCGCAGGCATAAAGACCGGGGACGCCGACTCGGTAGGGCATCCTATCTGCAAACCCAAAGCTGTTGTCGACATGATGAATGTGGCCCTGGGTGATCCCGAAACGCGCTTCGATCTTGGGCGGCGTGAGGGTGAAGACGTCCTCGACCAAGTCTGACGTTCCGGGCGCGTACTGGTCGCAGATCGACAGAAGCCGTCGGACGAACGCGTCCTCGTGCTGACTCCACGTGCCGTCGGAGAGCTCGTACGGCACCCATTGGCAGAACAGCGCAGAGCTGTGACGCCCGCGAGAGTCTTGAAGCGACGGGTCGAGGGTGGTGTGGATGAACCACTCGATGGCCGGCACCTCGGGAAGCCGCCCTTCGACGCACGCCTGAAAGGCCTTGCTCAAGACGGCCCGCGGTTGTTCCTCCGGCAGCAGGTGAATCGTGGCCCGATGCTGACCGCGGCGCTCGGGAAGGCACGTGAACCGCGGCAGGTCGGACAAGCAGAGATTCACTTTGATGCTGCTGCCCGGACGACGGTACGCGTCGACCCGCGCACGCAACGGTTCCGGGCACGCCTCGCCGAGCATGTCAAGCATCCGAAAGGGGTCGGCGTTCACGAGTACGACTCGCGCTCGATGCGCCTCACCGTCCGAAGTCGTCGCACCGCGGAGCACACCGGCATCGATATCGAGCTCCTCGACCTGCGCGCCAAGCTGGATTTCGACGCCCTCGCGCCTGGCTACGTCGGCCAGCGTCGCGGTCACCGTTCCCATGCCGCCCCGGACGACCATCCACGTTCCATCGCTCCCGGGCAGGCGGCACATGTTGTGGACGAGAAAGTTCATTCCGCTGCCCGGCGTGTCCCAGCTTCCATAAAGCCCAGTGAAGCCATCGGTTACCGCGTACATCGCGCTCAGCAGTTCGCTCTCGAACCCGAACTTCGCGAGGTAGTCGCCGACGCTGCCACGGCAAAGCCCAATGAAAGACTCTCTCAGCGCCGGCCGGACGTAGCGCTCCGCGGTCGCCTCCACAGACCAGGGTCCCTCGAGCCATGCCGGGGCGAGATCGTCACGCAGCATCGCAAGCTCCCGTTGCAGGTCCCGGTCCGCGTCCGCATCACGCACAGAAAAGAAGCGTGCAATCTGGGACTCTGCAGCCTTTCGGTCGGCGCCAAAGAGTAGGTACCGCGCGCTCGTCGTCGGCAGGAAATAGTGCGGGTCTCGGCGTAGCAAAGGAAGCGTGAAGCCGAGCGTGCGCATGAGCTCTGGCGGCATGAGCCCAAGAACGTAAGCACCGGTCGACTGTCCGACGTCCGGCGCCTTTGGGAACGGGTACTCGGTCCGACACGCGCCGCCTACGACATCGCACGCCTCCAAGACCCGCACCCGAAGCCCGGCCCGCGCAAGTAGAATCGATGCGACGAGCCCATTGTGGCCGGCACCGACGACCAGCGCGTCGACGCCTGCTACCATCGCCCCACTCTACGAAGACGCTGCAAACGCTCCGAGCGAGCTATGTCAGCCCGCTGTGGCTTCGACGATGGAACCCGCGACGTCGAACTTGTGGAGGAAGTCGGAGCGAGCGGCCTTCATCTGGCTCACCCAAGCCTCGTAGTCGGCGCTGCGCCCGTGCGCATCGAAGAAGCGCTTGGGCTCGAGAATCTCCGCGGGCACCTTCTCCAGAAGGTCCGCGTTCTCCGGTGCGTCGACATCGACGATCTCGTAGCCGAAATCGGGGTCGACCTTCCACTTGATCTTGTCGCCGAGGAGCGCCTCGAGCATCGCGCTCGAGTGACGGATCTTGACCTTGAGGGCCTCGCCCTTCTCGATGTCGTTCGCCGCGCCGCCGACGTAGCCGGTGTTCATCAGCCACATCGAAACGTTCGGCATGGTCGCCGCGAGCTCCGCAAACCGCTTTGCCTGAAGACCGTGCTTTGCGGGGAAAAACGGCTGCGTGAACGGAGACCGTGTCTTGCCGCGCTCCTTGCCAGCCGCGCTTGTCTTGGAGGTCTCTCCGAGCATGAAGTACCCGGCCGCCTGCTCAGGCGACGTGAACCGAACGATGCCTGGCATCGCGGCGTCGGTGCCTTCGTCGCGGTTGAGGATGCCCATCGACTTCACCTGAGGGATGTCGTTGAGGTTGGCGGCGTCCGGAATGGAGCTGAGCGGAACGATGGAGCGGCCGTTCTGCGTCCACACGACGAAGTCCCAGCCGTCGGCGGGGATGCCGTTCTCGTCGACGACGTCTTCGAGCTTCACCTCGCCCGAGATGTAGCGATCGACGTTCGCCTCGTCGGCGCCCGTCTGAATCAGGATGTCGCGAAGTCGCTTGACGTCGGCGATGGTGAGCGGCCCTTTCGAAAAGTCGAAGCTGCCGTCCTCTTCGAGGAAGACGTTTTCGACCCATGCGTCGGGACCAATGGTCGCGTCGTGCAGCACCGGTTCGGTCTTCGGCGAAAGCCCATCGGTCTTCGCAAAGCAACCGTTCTCGGTGATCGACAGCGCTCCGTTCGGCCAGAGCGACACCATGTCGTCCTGAATCGGTTCGGTGAGGTCGCCCTGCTTCGAAAACGTCGTGGTCGTCTTGCCGGTGCCAGAGAGACCCATGATGGTCATCGTGAGCTTCTCGCCACTCGTGGACGTGACGGCTTTCGCACCTGCGTGGAGGACGAGACCGCCCTTACCGAACACGTAGTGATTGAGCATCCTGAGGACGCCCTTCTTCGACTCCCCGAAGTAGTCGGCGCCCATCACGTGGGTGGTCCAGTTCTCCATGTCGACGATGATCGCCTGACGTCCCGGCATGTCGTCGAGGAAGAGGTCCGGCGTGTAGAACAGGCGGAAGGTCGGCTTGAACGGCTGAGCCTGCTGCTCTTCACTTTCCACCGCCGAGCGCGGGAACGCTAGAATCTGCTGCATTCCGGCGATGTTCGCGCCCTCGGGAGTGTACAGCCACGTCGTGCCGAACGCGCCCGTGCCGAGGCCCGAGTAGCCGTCGATGGCGATGACCTTGCCCTTCTCTTCGATGTACTTCCGCTGTCGTTCGATGAGCTCACGCGCCTTCTCCGGCGCGATGATCTGATGGCTCCATCGATCCTGCGTGTCGATGATGTACGTGTACTTCGCCATGCGCGCCTTGTTGCGCGTGACCTTGTTGATGCTTCCGACTGCTGTCTTCTGAACACAGGGCGTGTGCTCGAGTGCAAGTGCGCGAAGCTCCGCTTGGTTTGGATTCTCGATGTACTCGACGTCGAAAGGGCGTGGGTCTGCGGTCGCCATGGTTGGGCATATGACAATGTTTAATAGGCGTGTCCAGGCCGAAGGACAGTTGCCGTGGCGTCGACAACAAGTAAGCTCGCGGCTGTGTACGCCGTCCCGAAAATTTTTCGCGAGGCCTCTGGGTTTCGCGACGCGGAATGGCGAGACTGGCGATGGCAATCGCAGCACGCGATCACGAATTTACAAGCTCTCGACAAAGTCTTGAAGCTCACTGAATCGGAGCGCGTGGGCACCGCACGCGCAGAAGCTGCGGGCATGCCGATCGCGATCACGCCCTACTACCTTTCGCTCTGCGACCCAGTCGATCCGAACTGTCCGATTCGACGTCAGTGCATTCCTCGCGCCGATGAAGCGATCGCTGTTCGAGGGGACCTGCGAGACCCACTGGGGGAGGAAGACCACGAGGTCGCCCCGCATCTCGTTCGCCGATACCCGGATCGGGTGCTGCTGATCGCGACGGACCGCTGCGGGGTCTATTGCCGCTTCTGCACGCGCTCCAGGCTGGTCGGAGATGGCGGCGGCGCGCGGTCGCTGTCGGTCCTCGAGGAGGCTCTCCGCTGGATCGAGGCGCACCCCGAGATCCGGGACGTGATCGTGTCGGGCGGCGACCCCTGCGTGATGTCCACGCAGAGGCTCACCCGCCTGCTCCGGCGTATTCGCGAGATCCAGCACGTGGACACGGTCCGCCTGGCCACCCGAGCCCCCGTCACGCTGCCCCAGCGGATGACCACCGAGCTCTGCGACGCCATCCGAGCCAGCTTCGAGTCCACCTGGGTGATGACCCACTTCAACCACCCGAAGGAGCTGACCGACGAGTCGAGAGCGGCCTGCGCCCGGCTTTCCGACGCCGGCCTACCCGTCATGAACCAAACCGTCTTGCTTCGAGGCGTAAACGATGACCCAGAAACCCTCGAAACACTGTTTCGAGGGCTGGTCCGGAGCCGCGTTCGCCCCTACTATCTGCTGCAGATGGACCCCGTTCGCGGGACGGGTCACTTACGCACGCCGCTCCAGCGCGGTGTGGACTTGATGGCCGACCTCCAAGGTCGGCTGAGTGGCATCGCGCTCCCAAAGCTCATCGTCGACACGCCGGGTGGACTCGGCAAGGTTCCGCTCGGTCGGAACTACGTGGTGAGCGAGGGAGACGGAGTCACGACGCTTGAAACGTTCCGCGGCGACCATGTCGAGTACTTCGACCCGCCACAACCTTAGCTTCAAAACTCGGTAGAAGGATGAACCGCGCGCTCAAGCCCTCGGGCGCGGAGGAACAGCGATGCAAAGAGCCCTCACACTGCACCAAACCACCATCGGCAAAAAGGTCATCATGGCGATCTCCGGCATCATCATCGTCGGATTCACGGTCGGCCACATGCTCGGCAACATGAACCTCTACCTGGGCCCGGAGGCGCTCAATGGATACGCGAAGACCCTGCATGATCTTCCGCCGCTCGTCTGGGGCACACGACTGCTCCTGCTGTTCGCGTTCGGCGCACACATCGTGTCCGCCGCGTCGCTCTGGGGACGCAACCGGCAGGCCCGGTCATCTCGCTACAAGCAGCACAAAGATCTAACGACCGACTACGCAGCGCGAACGATGTACTGGACAGGCCCAATTCTGCTGCTCTACATCGTCTATCATCTGCTTCAGTTCACTATCGTGCCGGCGCATCCAGGGGACGTGTACAGGAACGTGGTCGAAGCCTTCTCCAATCCGCTCATTGCCGGCGTCTACATCGTGGCAAACCTCGCTCTGGGTTTTCACATCTGGCACGGCTTCAACAGCGCTTTCCAAACGCTGGGCGCCAACCATCCCCGCTACAACAATCTCCGGCGAGATCTGGCGATTGCGATTGCGGCGGCGATCACCATAGGCAATCTGTCGTTCCCTCTCGCGGTGCAGCTCGGCATCGTCACACTCTGAGGTCTACATGGAACTCCGCTCGAACGAACCTACTGGTCCCATCGAACATCGGTGGGAAAAGCACAAAGAGACGAGCAAGCTCGTCGCCCCGGCCAACCGCCGCAAATACAACATCATCGTCGTGGGCAGCGGGCTCGCAGGCGGTGCGGCATCCGCGTCGCTTGGAGAGATGGGCTACAACGTCCAATGCTTCTGCTACCAGGACAGCCCACGACGAGCGCACAGCATCGCCGCTCAAGGGGGCATCAACGCCGCCAAGGACTACCAAAACGACGGCGACAGTGTGTACCGCCTGTTCTACGACACGGTGAAGGGCGGCGACTTCCGGTCGCGTGAGTCCAACGTCTATCGGCTCGCGCAGCTGAGCGTGAACATCATCGACCAATGCGTGGCGCAGGGCGTTCCCTTCGCGCGCGAGTATGGTGGCCTGCTCGCCAACCGATCCTTCGGCGGCGCGCAGGTGTCGCGGACATTCTACGCGCGCGGGCAGACTGGGCAGCAGCTGCTGCTTGGAGCGTACCAGGCCCTTAGCCGTCAGATCGAGGCCGGCACGGTCACGATGCATACACGCACGGAGATGCTCGACCTCATCCTTCACGACGGCCGGGCACGAGGCATCGTCACCCGCGACCTGAAGACCGGCAAGGTCGAGGCTCACATCGCCGACATGGTCGTGCTGTGCACGGGAGGGTACGGCAACGTCTTCTATCTCTCGACGAACGCGAAGGGCTGCAACGTCACCGCGACGTGGCGCGCCCATCGCAAGGGCGCCGCATTCGCGAACCCCTGTTACACACAGATTCACCCAACCTGCATCCCGCAAGCGGGCAGCTATCAATCGAAGCTCACGCTGATGAGCGAGTCCCTTCGGAACGATGGCCGAGTCTGGGTACCGCGCAAAAAGGAAGACGTCACCAAGCGACCTGAAGACATTCCCGAGGCCGACCGATACTACTACCTAGAAGAACGCTACCCTGCGTTCGGCAACTTGGTGCCGCGCGATGTCGCTTCGCGGAACGCGCTGTACGTCACGAACGAAGGCCTGGGAGTGGGACCGGAGGTCGAAGGCGAACGTCGCGCCGTCTATCTCGACTTCGCCGACGCGATCAACCGTCTCGGCGAGCAGACGATTCGCGAGCGCTACGGCAACCTCTTCGAGATGTACGAACGCATCACTGGAGACAGTCCTTACAAGACCCCGATGCGCATTTACCCGGCGACGCACTACACGATGGGCGGGCTTTGGGTCGACTACAATCTACAGACCAGCATTCCGGGTCTTTTTGCCGGCGGAGAGGCGAACTTCTCCGACCATGGCGCCAACCGCCTCGGTGCGTCCGCGCTCATGCAGGGGCTCGCCGACGGCTACTTCGTGCTGCCTTTCACAGTAGGCAACTACTTGGGCGAGGTGCGCACGCTGCCGGAGCTCGGCGCCGACCATCCTGACGTGAAGCAGGCCGTCGCCGACGTAGAGTCGCGCGTGCACAAGCTCATGAACGCGCCTGACCCGAAGCACGCTCCGGAGTACTTCCATCGGCTGCTTGGCAAGATCATTTGGAGCAAGTGCGGCATGTCGCGCTCCAAGGAAGGCCTCGAAGAGGCGCTCCGTGAGATCCCGAAACTTCGAGACCAGTTCTGGCGCGAGGTCAAAATCACCGGCAGCGGCGAAGAGCTCAACCAGACGCTCGAGCGAGCCGGCCGCGTCGCCGACTTCTTCGAGCTTGGCGAGCTGATGTGCATCGACGCTCTCGATCGAAACGAGAGCTGCGGCGGTCACTTCCGGGAAGAATACGAAGAGAACGGTGAAGCACTCCGCGACGACGAACACTACACCTACGTCGCAGCGTGGGAGTGGAGCGGCAGCCCAAGCGAGCCTCGGCTCAACAAGGAGCCGCTCACGTTCGAGTACGTCAAGCCGACGAAGCGAAGCTACAAGTAAGGGAACACCATGAGCAACGAACTACTCAACCTAACCCTTCACGTTTGGCGCCAGAACGGACCGAACGACAGCGGGCGTTTCCAGACTTACCAGGCCAAAGACATCACCACCCACATGTCCTTCCTCGAAATGCTCGACGTCGTGAACGAGGAGCTCATCGAGAAAGGCGAAGAACCCATCGCGTTCGATCACGACTGCCGAGAAGGCATCTGCGGCTCCTGCGGGATGGTGATCAACGGAGTCGCGCACGGCCCGCAGAAGCGAACCACCACGTGCCAACTCCACATGCGTCAGTTCGACGACGGCGACGAAATCTGGCTCGAGCCCTGGCGCGCGAGCGGCTTCCCCATCACCAAAGACCTGATCGTCGACCGCTCCGCCTTCGACCGCATCATTCAGGCTGGCGGCTACATCTCGATTCGGACAGGAAGCGCTCCAGAGGCCAACGAGCTTCCCGTCGCGAAGATGGACGCCGACAAGGCGATGGATGCGGCGGAGTGCATCGGCTGCGGGGCGTGCGTCGCGGCCTGTCCCAACGCGTCTGCAAGTCTCTTCACCGCGGCGAAGATCTCGCACCTTTCGCTTCTCCCACAGGGCCAAGCGGAACGTAGAGATCGCGCCCAGAAGATGGTCGCTCAGATGGACGCCGAAGGCTTCGGCGGATGCACGAACCACGGTGAATGCGAGGCCGCGTGTCCGAAGGGTGTGAGCCTCCGATGGATCGCACGCATGAATCGTGAGCTCGTGCGGTCGCTCGTCAGCACGGACAAGCCGGTCGCCGAGCGCGTCTAAGGGCGTCGAGCGTCGTACACGAAGCGGAGCACGATTCCGCCCACCGTGACCAGCACTAGGGTCAAGGCCGCAATCGTGTAGCGCGATGCAAGGTCTCGAAGCGTCTCCCAGTTGCTCCCGACCGCGTAGCCGACGCCGAGCAGCAACGCGTTCCAAACCAGCGCCGAAATCCCGCCGTAGAGGAGCACGGCGCCCGCGCGCATGCGAGAAAGCCCCGCGCCTACGAAGAAGAACGCGCGTAGTGCAGGCAAGAAACGGTTGACCGCTAGGTACATCGAGCCGTGGCGAGCGTAACCACGACGCACCGCGTCGAGCGCGCGTGTCGCCGTTGGTGTCTTCATGAACCCGGGCCAGTGGTCTTCGTGCTTGGCGAGCCAGATTCCGAAACCCCACGCAAGCAATCCTCCCGCAACAGCGCCCAGCGTCATCGAGCAATAAACGAGGAACCAACTCAGCTGCGCGCGCGCCGCAAGTGCAACGGCAAACAGCGCTATCGTATCGCCGGGAAGCGGGGGAAACACGTACTCGACGCCGCTGGCCAACACGACGAGCCCGTAGGCCCAATGCTCGGGGCCGTGCTCGAGCGTGTGCAGAAATTCGTCAACCACGGGAACAACACATACGCTTGGCGTCGTCACCGGTCGAGCCGAGGTCGGCTCGACATCAGCGCCGCATGAGTCACCCTAGGTCAACGCAAGGATAGAGATGGCGAGCGCAGATCCTTTGGTGTCGATGTTGGAGCGTCCCGAAGTTCGGGTCGAGGACGTCGCCATCTTGCTCGCGAAAGAGGCTCATCCCCAACTCGACGAACATGCGTTGCGTCGGGCGCTCGATGGGCTCGGCGCTGAAGCATTGATTCGACGAGGGCTGCGATCCACGCCGGAGCGCGACGGTCGCATCCTTGCGGAGCTGTTGTTCGAAGAGCTTCACTTCTGCGGCGACGTCGACGACTACTACGACCCGCGTAACAGTTACCTCGACGAAGTGATGCGTCGTCGTCGAGGCATTCCGATCTCGCTCTCGGTGCTCACCATCGCGATCGGCGAGCGCGCTGGCATGGAAGTACAGGGCGTCGGTTTCCCCGGGCATTTCCTTGTGCGCGTGGGCGGCGCTGACGGCGTCTATCAAGATCCGTTTCATGGCGGCGAACTGCTCGACGCCTTCGGACTTCGCCGACTCGCAGCTCAGTTCCTAGGCGCAGAGATGGCCCTGCACCCGAGCTACCTCGTCCCCGTCGACTGCCACACCATCACGATTCGTATGCTTGCCAACCTGAAGAACGCCCATCGGCGACGCGGCGACTACGCTCGGGCGATGCTCGCATGCGACCATTTGGTGGAACTCACGCAGGCGCCGGAGCATCGGCG
>CBFCWN010000085.1:0-15619 GCA_965601515.1 uncultured Myxococcales bacterium
GTCAATCATCCTTGAGCCACTCGTTCAGCTTGCCTGCGATGGCTTCGGACATGCTGTCCCAGCCCCCCTTGATGCTCTCGTTCAGAGAGTCGAGCTTGGCCTGCAGCTTCTGTGCTTCCTCACGCGACGTCGCCTCGGTGTCGGCTTGAAGCTCCTTGATCTTCGCTTGAAGCGAGAGCTTCTTCGCCTCTATTCGCTTCTTCAGTTCGTCCGTCTGGCTCATGTTCGTACTCCTTCGAGCGCCTCGTCGTCAGCCGTGCGCCAGAGAAGGCTAGCCGCGCTTGCCCTACATCTCCAGCGTCGAGTTCGACCGCTTGGTCAAGTCGCGAGGATGTGACTGAGACCTCAACGGCTTCGGAGCGTGCTCGAACTCGTGCTTCTATCACCCGCGGCGGGCAGATGTGCTCGTATCGCCGACCGAATCGCTTCGTAGTCGGCGTTCGCGCGTGCGTCTTCGGGATTGTCGCTTTGGAAGAACACCGGTCCCGGGTCGACGTGCGCGATGGTTCCGCTTGGCGCGATGACGAAGCTCGCTGAGGTTGCGCGTCGACGTTTGCCGTTGATCCACCACGACTTCAGCGTCTCCCAGTCGTGGTCGTAGGCGATCGGAAATTTCACTCCGAGTTCTTTTGCGCGAGCCACCGCTTGTTCCCAAGGCCGCTCGCTTCCGAGCGGTTTCGACTGATAGAACCCCACGAATGTGACCTCGTCCCCTTCGAACTCGTCCGCCAGCCGCTGCATCGCCGGAAGGCTCGCGGTGCAGTAGGGGCAGGTGTCGGTCCAAAACCGCACCATGACAACACGACCCCGCAGGTCTTCGAGCCGAAGTGGCTTGGAGTTCGCCCACTCCGGTCCAACCGTCCACTCTTTGGCTTTCGTACCGATGAGCTCCGCGCCGTCGGACACTGCCCGTGCGCGCATTTCACGCCGACGCATCGGCATACTGTCGATGAGCGCGAATACCTCGGGGCGAAGGTCGCGGCCTTCATCCGCCCACTGACGTTTGATCCCGCCGTCCTTCCCGATCAGCGTCACTCGTCCCGAGGTACGACGATTCATATCCGCCGATAGTCGAAGTGTCACCGGAGACCGAGCCTTTGGAAACCACTGCCGATACGCGCCGTCCCGCTCCTTGAACAAGACGAGGTCGCGCTCGAGAAGTTCGCGAGGATCCGCCATCCAGTCGGCGGGATGTTCCGCCTGAGCGGGGAGGAGAAGGACACGGTGCTTCCACTGGAGCGCGTCCAGAGTCACGGTCTCATCGGCCGCAACGCCGGCGGACGAGCTACAGGCCAACACGAGAAGACCGACTCCACAGACGAAGCGCATGCCCGGAGTTTCCAGCCGTGTGGGTGAGGTGACAAGGGGAGGTGCATTCACCGCACGCGCGCTCTACGCTTCGAGCGAGAGGATCCCCATGACGAAACACGTGGTTTGCGCAGAATCAGAGCTTTCCGAAGGCAAGGTGAAGCCGTTCAAGGCGGGTGACACCGGCATCCTGGTCTACCGTTTGGCCGATGGCGTCTACGCGACGCAAAGCAGCTGCACGCACGTTTTTGCGCCATTGAACCGCGGAAAGATCGTAGACGACGCGAGAATTCGATGCCCCCTTCACCGCGCGGAGTTCGACATTCGAACGGGCGAGGTTTGCAAGTGGGCCAATTTCCCGCCCGGGATCCAGCTTCTCAACGCGGTTCGCGGAGAGAAAGCTCTGAAGACGTATCCGGTCTCGATCGAAGACGGAAACGTCGTCGTAGACGTGTAGCGTTCAACGCGTTTTCCCGACGGAATCGACCCGTCGGCGCTGAGGTTCCGACAAGGGTTGCCCGGCGGGACAGATGCGTCGAGACTAGTCCGACCTTCGGAGCGAGCTCCCCGGGCGAGGTATGAGCATGGAAGACGAAAGCGGAACCACACAAGGGACACACGCGGAGGCCGAACACGGCCGGGCGGGGGAGAGCGTGGAAACCCTACGGCATGCGATTCGAGAGAACCTCTTCTATCGCTGCGGCAACGTGCCCCAGGTCGCAACGCGCGCCGACTACTACCTTGCGGTCGCCTACACGGTCCGTGACCGCCTCATGCAGCGGTGGCTCAGCACCGCACGTTCCCTTTTGGCGAAGCCTACGCGGGTCGTCTGCTACCTGTCGGCCGAGTACCTCCTGGGCCCTTCGCTCGGCAACGCGCTGCTCAACCTCGGAATTCGGAGTCAGATGGCGGAAGCGGTGTCGTCGCTCGGCTACGATCTCGACGACCTCCTCGACGAAGAAGCGGAGCCCGGACTCGGCAACGGTGGCCTGGGCCGGCTCGCCGCATGCTTTATGGACTCGCTCTCAACGCTTCAGATCCCCGCCGTCGGCTACGGCCTTCGCTACGAGTTCGGCATCTTCGAGCAACGCATCAAAGACGGGTGGCAAGTGGAGCGCACCGACAAGTGGCTCCGGCAGGGAAACCCGTGGGAGGTCGTTCGCCCCGAGTACAGCTACCCCGTCGGCTTTGGTGGACACACCGAGGCGTATCGCGACGACCACGGCCGCTATCGGATGCGCTGGCATCCGAACGAGATGGTCCGCGGGGTTGCGTACATGACTCCGATTCCGGGGTACAAGGTCAACAACATGAACCTGCTTCGTCTGTGGGCAGCGCAGGCGGCAGAGGGGTTCGACTTCGGGAGCTTCAACGTCGGTGATTACTACGGCGCCGTCGAACGCAAGGTCGCGTCGGAGACCCTCACGAAGGTGCTTTACCCGAACGACGAGCCGGAGCAGGGCAAAGAGTTGAGGCTCATGCAGCAGTACTTCTTGGTGTCGTGCTCCCTCCAAGACCTGCTCCGACTGCACCAACTCCGGGGAGGGACGCCCGAGAACCTCGATGAGCTGTTTGCGATTCAGCTCAACGACACACACCCGGCCCTCGCCGTGCCGGAGCTCATGCGCTTGTTGCTGGACGAGTACGGGATGGGCTGGGAGGAAGCCTGGCGAATTACTTCCCATACATTCGCGTATACCAATCACACCCTGTTGCCGGAGGCACTCGAAACGTGGCCTCTATCGATGTTTGGGCGCGTGTTGCCACGTCATCTCGAAATCATCTATGAGATCAACTCGCGCTTCATGAATGACGTGCGCGCGGCGGTTCCGGACGACCACGAACGCCAAGCTCGCATGTCGCTCATCGACGACCGTGCGGGAGCCGTCCGCATGGCAAACCTTGCCACCGTGGGCAGTTTCTCGGTCAACGGCGTCTCCGCGCTTCACACCGAGCTCCTCAAGACGCAGGTCATGCGAGACTTCGACCAGTTCTATCCTGGGAAGTTCAACAACAAGACCAACGGCGTCACGCCTCGGCGCTTCGTTGCGTTGGCCAACCCGGAGCTGGCGGCGCTCTACACGGAGCGTGTAGGGGAGTCTTGGGTCACCGATCTGAATCAGCTTCGCGAGCTCGAAGACCTCGCCGATGACCCGGCGTTCCAAGCTCAGTGGCGTGAAGTCAAAACCGCGCGCAAGCGCGTTGCGGTCGAGCAGGCCGCGAGGAACATGGAAATCGACGTCAACCTCGACTCGATGTTCGACGTGCAGGTCAAACGCATTCACGAGTACAAGCGACAGCATCTCGCGGTACTGCACATCGTCGACCTCTATCGACGACTCAAGGATCAGGACGGCCTCGAGGTTCCACCGCGCACCTTCGTCTTCGGTGGGAAAGCCGCGCCTGGCTACGCAATGGCCAAGCTGATCATCAAGCTCATCAACTCGGTAGGCGAGGTCGTCAACACGGACCCGGACACACGTGACTTCCTCAAGGTTGTCTTCATCCCGAACTACAACGTGAAGACCGCGCAACTCGTCTATCCGTGCGCCGACCTGTCAGAGCAAATCTCGATGGCGGGCAAAGAGGCGTCTGGGACGGGCAACATGAAATTCTCGATGAACGGCGCTCTGACCATCGGCACATTGGACGGCGCAAACGTGGAGATCCGCGAAGCGGTGGGCGCCGAAAACTTCTTCCTATTTGGGATGACGGCGTCCGAGATTCGCCAGCTGAAGGAAAGCGGGTATCGACCCCTCGATTACTACGAACAGAACCCGACCCTTCGAGCCAATCTTGACCTCATCGCCTCGGGGCATTTTTCGCGCGGCGACGCATCGCTCTTTCGTCCGCTGATCGATAGCCTGCTCTACCGCGACGACTACTGCGTGCTGGCAGACTTCCAGTCGTACGTCGACTGTCAGGGGGAGGTCAGTCAGGCGTGGGCCGATCGAGACCGATGGACGCGGATGTCCATTCTCAATGCCGTTCGTATGGGGCACTTCTCCTCGGACCGAACCATCGCCGAGTACGCACGTGAGATCTGGCGAGCCGAGCCCAATCCGGTGACCCTCAGCGACGTGTACTAACGACTATTCCTTTCGCTGGGAAGACCGGAGTGCCTGGCACGGACTCCTAGGTCGGCCGTCTCCCTTGGCGGTCGCGGCGCTCACGATCAGCCAATGAACTCTTCGAGCTTCACGACGTTGTCGCATGTGCCCGTACGTTCGAACTGAGAGAGGTTTGCGAGCGTGGTCTCTGCGATGTTACCGAGCGCTCGGTCGGTCAGAAACGCCTGGTGCCCTGTGACCAACACGTTTGGAAAGGTGAGGAGGCGCGCAAATACGTCGT
This sequence comes from uncultured Myxococcales bacterium, assembly GCA_965601515.1. Classification (GTDB taxonomy): domain Bacteria; phylum Myxococcota_A; class Polyangia; order Polyangiales; family Houyiibacteriaceae; genus SG8-38. The sequence goes on from CBFCWN010000085.1 coordinate 4,660, forward strand.
CTTGAACGACTTGATCCGAGAGGTCCTGAAAGAAAAGGTCGCCTTCTTCCTCGTACACGTCGATCGCGAGGTAGCCGATCTTCTTCGACTTCAGCCCCTGGACGACGGCTGCGGTATCCATGAGAGCGCCTCGACTCGTGTTCACGATGAACACGCCGTCTTGCATGAGTCGAATCGAGTTCGCGTTCAGGATGTGATGGGTCGACGGCGTCAGCGGCATGTGAAAAGTCAGGACGGTGCTGCGTCGAAAGACGTCGAGAGGGTCGTCGACGTACGTGACGAGGTCTTCGACTTCCGGGTTGCGGTGCACGTCGTACGCGAGAATGCGGGGACCGAACCCGGAGAGGTTCTTGATCGTCGCGGCCCCGATTCGACCGGTACCAAAGACGCCGATGGTTTGGTCGCGGATCTCGAAACCTTGGAGCCCCTGCAGCTCGAAGTTGTTCTCGCGCACCCGATTGTAGGCGCGATGAATCTGCCGACCCAACGTGAGAATCAATCCGACGGTGAACTCGGAAATCGCACTCGGCGAATACATCGGCACCCGCGCAACCGAGATGCCGTGATCGGCGGCGGCGTGCAGGTCGATGTGATTGATACCGGCGCTCCGGCTCGTGATGATGCGAGTACCTCCTCGGGCGAGCTGCTCGATGACACGGCTGTTGGCGATGTCGTTGACGAAAACGATCACGCCTTCATAACCCTGGGCGAGTTGAGCGGTCCGAGGCCTCAAGGGCACCTCGAAGAACTCGAGCTCATGCTCGTGTTGCGCGTTGAAACGCTCCAAGGCCTCTCGGTCGTACCGCTTGGTGCTGAAGACAGCGACCTTCATTCGTCTCTCCTCACGAAAGGACGAAGCGTACATCGGAAGGCAATGAGGTGATAGCTGGGGCGAAGGAGACCGGTCGAAGTCTTCGAAGAGCATCCGGTTTACGCCCCTCCGTCGACCTGTCCGGGTGCGGTGCGGGCCGGCGTCACCCCTCACCCGAGCTGAAATGCCTGACAATCTCCGCCGATTGCGATACATCGCCCTCGGTGACTGCCCCTAAGCGCCACTTGCTTTGGATCGTTCCGCTCATTGCGGCGGTCGCTCTTGGGGCTTGGTGGACCTTCCGTCGGGCCGAGGGGCCGAAAGTGGAGGGCATTGTCCCGGTCGTTCGCCCCATGGTTCAAACGATCGTGACCTCCGGCCGCGTCATCCAACGGCGGCAGTCCGACCTCGGCGCACTCATCGCCGGTACGGTGGCCGAGGTGCTCGTCGAGGATGGCGATCGGGTCGAAGCCGACGCGCTACTCGTCCGTCTCGCCGATGAAGACGCGCTTGCGAACCTCGCCGAAGCCGAGGCCGCGGTCACCGAGGCCGACGCTCGCCTCGCGCGCGTCCAGGGCTACGGCCGACGGATGGCAGAGCAGGCACTCCGGCAGGCGACGGCCGAAGCAAGACAGGCCGAGACGGACTTCAGGCGTCAAAAAGCGCTTGCTGGGACTGGTGCTGTCAGCGAGCTGAGTTTCGAGCGCGCGCGACGGGATCGTGACCAGGCGATAAGTCGGCGCATTTCCGCTTCGCTCGAGGTCGCCGCAGCCGCGCCCAAGGGGAGCGACGTTGCTCTGGCTGCCGCCGCACTTTCCCGTGCACAAGCAAGGCTGACGGCCGCGCAGGTGGCGGTGGAGCACACCCGAATTCGCGCTCCCCTTCCCGGGGTGGTGCTCAAGCGACACGTCGAGCGCGGTGAGGTCGTTCAGCCCGGAGAGCCGCTGGTGACTTTTGCAGGCGACGGCCCGCTTCAGGTTCGCATTCAACCCGACGAGTCGAATCTCGCGCTCTTGCGTGAGGGGCAGGGCGCGCTCGTCTCTGCCGAGGCGTTTCCCGAGCAGCGTCTGAAGGCATCGATCAGCCGCATCGCCCCGTCGGTCGACCCGATGCGCGGCACGGTCGAAGTCGACCTCGATATTGACGATGAGTCCGACCTGCGACCCGACATGACGGTGACGGTCGAAATTGAGGTCGGACGCAAATCAAGCGCGCTCGTCGTACCCGCCTCTGCGATCCGCGATCTTGGAAGCGACGCTCCTTGGGTGCTCGTCGCCGATGACGGAGAGGCGGAGCGACGCGCCGTGAAGCTCGGGCTCGAGGGAGACAACCTGGTCGAGGTGACCTCCGGCCTGACACCGGACGATCGCGTACTGCCGGCGACACTCTTGGTTGAGGAAGGGGACCCCGTTCGTCTGCGGCGAAGGGGCGGGGGCGACGCGGTCGACGTTCCGGAGGACGGCTAGTGCTCGCGCTTCAGCTCGCTTGGAGATTCCTGCGCGAGGGCCGAACGCAGTCTTTGTTGATACTCGCCGGCGTTTCCATCGGAATCGCCGCCTTCGTATTCGTGTCCGCGCTCATCGAGGGGCTTCAGCTCAGCTTGCTCGAGCAGACGCTTGGCAGCCAAGCGCACATCACCGTCGAGCCTGAGGAAACGCCTCCGCGCCCGCTCATGAGCGAAGCCGGGGTCGAGTTCGCCCGTCGCATCGAGCCCTCCGAGCCGCGACGAAGGCCTTTTGATCAGTGGCAGCGTGCCGTGCGCCGGGTCGAGACCACCGATGGCGTCGTCGCCGTGTGTCCGAAGGCTAGCGGTTCCGCGCTTGCGTATAGGGGCGCGGCGGAAGAGGCCGTTCAGATTGTAGGCGCGGATGCGGGGCGCCTTCGCCGGATCGTCGATATCCCTTCGAACCTAGTCGACGGGCACTACCGACTTGGCGGAGATGAAGCCGTCGTCGGCAGCAGTCTTGCGGGGAAGCTTGGTGCGGGCGTCGGCGATTCGATTCGTCTGCGGAGTGGTGATCGCGAGAGCTTGCTCCGTATCGTTGGCATCTTCGACATTGGAAGCGAGACCATCAACGGCCGGTGGGTGGTCACATCGCTTCGCAACGCTCAGACGCTGCTTTCCCGCATCGGTGACATCACCGAGATCGACGCGCGCGTCGCCGACGTCTTCGAAGCGGAGCGTATCGCGCGAGAGGTCGAAGCGCGGACCGGTGTGCCGACCGAAAGCTGGATGGAGCGCAACCGCGACCTGCTTACCGGACTCCGCTCTCAGGACGCCTCGACGACGATGATACGCATCTTCGTCCTGCTCGCCGTCGCGATGGGGATAGCCAGCGTGCTTAGCGTGAGCGTCGTTCAACGACGCGGCCAAATCGGAATCCTGCGCGCCGTAGGGACCTCTCGACGGATCGTTCTCGGGGTGTTCCTCTGGCAAGGGGTCATCTTCGGCCTAGTTGGCGCGGTCTTGGGAGCCCTGGTTGGTGCCGTTGCGGGGGAGCTCATCGAATCGAGTGCGCTTTTCGACGTCAGTGTGTCGCCGCGCCTCTTGCTCACAGCCCTTGGTATCTCCATCGCCACGGGTGCCGCCGCGTCCTTTCTTCCGGCTCGCCGCGCGGCGAGCCTCGATCCCGCAGCGGCGATTCGAGGTGACGAGTGACGGACCCATCCCCGCTGCTCGAGCTCGAAGGCGTCCGTAAGTCGTACGGAGATGGCGTGACGACCGAAGTGCTTCATGGCATCGACCTCTCGATTGGGGAAGGCGAGCTAGTGGCCTTGATCGGCCCGTCAGGCTCCGGGAAGAGCACACTGTTGAATCTGATCGGTCTCCTCGACCGACCGACCAGCGGCCGCATCGCCATCGACGGTCTTCCCGCCGAGGGCCTCGACGACCGAGAGCTGACGGAGCTCCGCGGACGAAAACTCGGGTTCATATTCCAATCGCACCATTTGTTGCCCGGCCTGACCGTGCTCGAGAACGTGATGCTTCCAAGCGCAGCCTTTCGAGGCGGATTCAGTGCCGACCTGGAGGGCCCTGCGAGCGAACTACTGACTGCGATGAACCTCGGCGACTGGGTTGACGCATGGCCGCGACAACTGTCGGGCGGCATGCAGCAGCGCGTTGCCGTTGCGCGCGCACTGATGAACGACCCGCCGTTGGTGTTGGCCGACGAGCCGACCGGCAACCTCGATACCGAGACCTCCGAGCAGGTCTTCGCTTTACTACGTGAGCGAAACGTCGAACGCGAGACCACGTTCCTGATCGTCACCCACAATCCGTCCATCGCACGCCGATGCGAGCGCGTCATCGAGCTCGTCGACGGAGCGGTCGTCTACGAGGGTCCTCCGGCGGGCATGCGCGCCTCCGGGTAGGGAGACACTACTATTCCGAGAAGCCGATTCGTGCTGCCATCCGAGCTCCGAGTCTACGTTCCTCCACCCACGCGAAGAGGACCGGAACCACGAAGAGCGCCAGCAGGATCGCGCCCATGCCTCCGATGGACGGCAGCGCCATCGGCACCATCACGTCCGCCCCGCGGCCCTGTGAGGTGATGATCGGGAGAAGGGCGAGCGCGGTCGTGGCCGTCGTCATCAGGCACGGGCGAACACGACGGCGCGCCGCTTCGACGGTTCGTTCGTGCACTTCCGCGAAGGTGCGAGCCGGGGCCGCTCGGAAACGCTGCGCCAGATACGTCGCCATCACGATTCCAGTATCCGTCGCGATGCCGAGAAGGGCGATGACACCAACCCAGACCGCGACCGAGAGATTGACCGTCCCCACGTGGAAGAGATGCTGCATGTCGGTTCCAAGTAGGTCGAAATTCATAAACCCCGGTCGACCGTACACCCATATCAAGATGAAGCCGCCGGCCACGCACAGCAGCACGCCGGAGTAGATGATCAGCGTCGTCGAGACACGCCTGAACTGAAGGTAGAGGAGAAGAAACACCAGCGTGAGTGCGACCGGTATCAAAAGAACCAGCTGCTGCTCACTTCGGACTTGGTTTTCGTAAGTGCCTGCGAATCGGTAGCTAACCCCAGGAGGCACCTCGAGCCGACCTTGCTCAATCTCGTTCGCGAGGAAGGCTCGCGCGTTCTCGACCGCGTCGACCTCCGAAACGCTCGGGTCCTTGTCGAAAAGAACGTACGCGGTAAGGAACGTATCCTCGGCCTTCACGACCTGCGGGCCTTTGACGTAGCGGATCTCCGCAAGCTGCTCGAGCGGGATCTGTTCTCCGCCAGGGGCTGACACCAGGACGCGCCCGATGGCCTCCACGCTGTCTCGCTCCTCTCGCATGTAGCGCACCCGCACCGGGTAGCGCTCTCGCCCCTCGACCGTCCGCGTGAGCGTTTCTCCACCGAGTGCGACTTGAATGACGTCCTGGACTCGGCCAATCGTGAGACCGTATCGGCCGATCGCCTCGCGATCGATGTCGATCTCGACGTAGGGTTTGCCTACGACTCGGTCGGCGAAAACCGTCTCGGGTCGGATTCCCTCGACGTCGCGGAGGAGTTCCTCGAGGCGTAGCCCGAACGCTTCGATCGTTTCGAGGTCGGGGCCGTACACCTTGATGCCCATCGGCGCGCGCATTCCACTCTGCAGCATGATGATGCGAGTGTTGATCGGCATCAGCATCGGCGCGCTCGTCAAACCCGGAGCGGCGGCGACACGGACAATCTCGTCCCAAATGTCTCGGGGCGAGTCGATGTGGTCGCGCCAGTTGCGAACGCGGTTTCCTTCTTCGTCGACGCTGAACTCGGGCTTGTATGTGACCAGGGTCTCGAACATCGAGATCGGTGCGGGATCGAGGGAGCTTTCGACTCTGCCGAGCTTTCCGACGGCTCGATCGACTTCGGGAATGCTTTGGATCGCCGCGTCCATCGTCTGGAGCATCTCGAGTGATTGCCCGAGCGACGCATGGGGCATCGTGGTTGGCATGTAGAGGAACGAGCCCTCATCGAACGGCGGCATGAACTCTCTGCCGAGACTTGCCCAGGAAGCGATTCCGGCGGCGAGCACCAACACTGGCACCGACATCGAGAGGGCTTTGTGCTGCAACGACCAACGCAGGATCGGCTCGTACACTCTCTGGAAACCGAACAGCACGAGAAGCAATCCACCCACCATCGCCACGACGAAGAGTAGGTTGGTCACGAAGAGATGGTCTGGCCCGAGCGGCAGCCAGTCACGCGCAAGCAGGATGCCGACCACCGCGATCGCTGCGAGTCGCCAGAACCTCGAGGATGGTTTCTCCTCTTGGGTGCCTCGAAGCACGAGGTGCCCCAACGCCGGAAGAACGATCATCGCGACCATGAGTGCGGCGAGAATCGCGTACGTCTTGGTGTAGGCTACGGGACGAAAGAGCTTTCCCTCGGCCGCCGTGAGCGCGAACACGGGGAGAAAGCTCACGACGGTCGTCAGGGTGGATGTGACGACGGCGGGTGCCACTTCGGCGGTGGCTTTCGCGATGACGCGCGAACGGGGCTCATCCGCCGGCGCTCGTTCCAAATGCGCCACGATGTTCTCCGTGAATACGATTCCCATGTCGACCATGGTGCCGATGGCGATCGCGATGCCCGCGAGTGCCATGATGTTTGCGTCGACGCCCGTGGCCTTCATCGCGATGAAGGCGGCAAGGACCGAGAGCGGTAGGACCAACGAAATCAAGATCGAAGTGCGCAAATTGCGCAGCATCACGAGCACGACCAGCACGGTCACGAGGATCTGCTGGACGAGCGCGGTCGACAGCGTGCCGAGGGTCTCGTGGATGAGCGTCGTTCGATCGTAGAATGGGTGAATGGTGACCTGACTCGTCGTCCCATCGGCGAGGGTGCGCTTCGGAAGCCCTGGCGCGATCTCGGCGATCTTCTGCTTGATTCGTTCGATGACTTCGAGCGGGTTCTCCCCGTACCGAACGACGACGACGCCGCCGACGACCTGCGCTCCCGCATCGTCGAGGGCACCGCGTCGCTGAGCGGGCCCGAGGCTCACACGGGCGACGTCTTCGATTCGGATGGGCGTGTGCTTTCGGGTCGTGATGACGGTCTGCTCGAGGTCTCCCACGCTTCGGATGAAGCCAAGCCCGCGTACGAGGTACTCCGCTCGATTGATCTCGAGCGTTCGCGCACCGACATCTAAGTTCGACTCGCCGACGGCGCGTGCGATTTGCTCGATCGTCACCCCGTTCGCCAACATGGCTTCTGGGTCGACGTCGACTTGGTACTCCCGAACATATCCGCCTACCGACGCAACCTCGGAGACGCCTTGAACGGATTGAAGCGCGAATCGCACGACCCAGTCCTGCACGGAGCGAAGCTCGTGGAGGTCCCAGCCGCCAACGAGCTCGCCGTCCGGATCTCGCCCTTCGAGCGTGTACCAAAAGACCTGGCCGAGGGCAGTCGCATCGGGTCCGAGGGCGGGTGAGACCCCGTCGGGCAACGTGCCCGCGGGAAGTGACGCCAGCTTTTCGAGCACGCGGGAGCGCGACCAGTAGAACTCGACGCCGTCTTCGAAGATCACGTAAATCGTCGAGAATCCGAACATCGATGAGCTGCGGACGGTGCGCACCCCCGGGATGCCGAGCAGCGCCGTCGTGAGCGGATAGGTGAGCTGGTCCTCGACATCGCGCGGGGAACGACCTGGCCACTCCGTGAATACGATCTGCTGGTTTTCGCCGATATCGGGGATCGCATCGACTGGGACTCGGTTTCTCGGAAACGAGCCCAGGCTCCAGTCGAAAGGCGCGACGTACACTCCCCCGACGAGGATGCCGGCAACTAGCACGAAGACGAGAAGCTTGTTCTCGAGAAAGAACGTGGCGAGCTTCTGCCAGCGGCGAGACGCGGCATCAGCGGAGCTTGGTGGTTCGCTCTTCGTCAATGTGGATGCTCCCCGACCGGCGTTCGTGTGCCTTCCGTGTCGTGGTTCATCATCGAGGGGCCGCCTCGAATCTGGAGGTCTGCGTCGATGGCGAAGGCGCCGTGGACGACCACACGTTCACCTTCGTGCAAACCCGACGAGACCGGGTAGAGGTCTCCCATGCGCGCGCCGAGGGTGACCACTCGCGCTTCGTACGTCGGCACGTCCGCGTCGGGAACTTCGACATAGACGATCGAGCGGCGTCCCGTGAAGAGCGGCACGGTGGCAGGCACGACCAGAGGGGCGTCGCCGCCGGCCTTGGAGCTCGAACCGCTCTGAACGGAAGCCTCGACGAACATCCCCGGAAGGAGGCGCCGGTCTCGATTCTCCACCTCTATCCGAACGCGCGCCGTTCGTGTCTGGGTGTCGAGAACGGGGTCCACGAACGTGACTCGTCCGGTGAACTCGTCACCGGGTAGCGCTTCCACTCGGAGAACCACTTCCTGGCCCGGCTCGAGGAGGGGTAGGTCGCTTTCGTAGGCGTCGAGCTGCACCCACAGGGCCGAAAGGTCAGCGACTCGGTATAGCCCGCTTCCGGTTTCCACATAGCTTCCCTGGGTCGCGAGACGCTCGATGACCGTGCCGCCGAAAGGGCTCCGAATTCGCACTCGCTCCGAGGGCTTGTCTGCGCGCTCCATCGTTCGTACTTCGCTCACAGGCACGCCGAGGAGTCGAAGCCGATCGCGCGCTGCGTTCAACGCCGCTTCGGCTGCTCGCCGAGCGCTGGGCGTGGCTCCATCCTGCAATCGTTCGAGCTGTTGGCGTGCTTGAATGAGGTCCTGGTGCGAGTTGTAGACCTCCGGGCTGTACAGCGTTGCGATCACTTGGCCGCGCTTCACGCGTTCGCCAGTCGTACTCACGTGCAGTCGCTCTATACGTCCCCCGATCCATGCGGTGACGGTTCGGAGGCTGGTCTCGTCGTAGTCGACTCGACCAAGCAATCGCCTTTGCACGCGGCCGGAACCCAATCGTTCGACCTCTGCGGTTCGGATTCGCGCGAGAACCTTGGCGCGCTCAGAGAGCGATATGGTCGTCGTCTCCGCGTCGTTCGGCAGTTCGCTTTCTGCGAGAACGAGGTCCATGCCGCAGATCGGACATTCGCCCGGCTCGGGTCGTCGTACCTGCGGATGCATCGAGCACGTCCAGACCTCACTGTTGGCGTCGGACGGGCTCGGCTCTTCGTGGGCATGACCCTCCTCAGAACGATCACCGAGTAGCCATCCGCCGAGTCCGAAGGAGACGACGGCCACGAGCGCAACCGCGACCCAGACTGCGTAGGGTTTCGTTGTCGTAGACGTGTTCATGGGCGCTCTCCCAAATCCCCGGGAGCGACCGAGCGCCCGACGACGGCTTCGAGCACCGCCCAGGCTCTCGCGTGGCGCGCGCGGTTTCTCGCCAGGTCTAACTGGAGCTCGAGCAGGTCGCGCTGGGCGAGCAGGGCAGCCGCGACCGTCGACCTTCCGGTTTGGTATCCGCCCAGAACCGATTGGAACGTGGTCTCTGCCTGTGGAATCAACGTGTCCCGGTAGAGCTCGATCCGTCGCTGAGCGTCACGCACTCTCGACAAGGCCTCCTCGAGCGCGGCCTCGGCGGCGTTTTGGGCGGCATCTCGGTCGGCCATGTGAGCTGCGCTTTCGGCGCGGGCGGCGCTCATCGAATCGCGGTAGCTAGGACCCCAGAGGGGCAGGCTGAGCCCCGCGGTCACGGACACCGCGTCTTTGCCGCTGTCGACGGGCGCCGGTGTTGGAGCGTCGCCGACCACCCACCAGTCGAGCCCGGCCATGAGCGATGGCGCCCTCGTGGCGGCTTCTGCACGAACCTCGGACTCGCTCGACTCGGCCATCAACGACGCAGCCTCGATTCGAGGGTGCTGAAGTGCGTCTTCGCGGAGCGTTTCGTCCCCTTCGGCGGGAAGGCCTTCGAATGGCATGTCGGTCGCCACGAGATCCTCTGCCGATGCATCCGAGCCGATCGCCCGGAGGAGCTCTGCGGCCGCTACTCGTTCTGCTTCTCGGTGCGCGCCGTGGTGATCGTGGTGCCTCGCGATTCCCAGCTCCACCTGATTCAGGTCTGCAAGCGACGCCTCCCCGGTTCGAACACGACCCCGTACGGTCCCTGCGAGTGTCTCGAGTACGAGGTCGTGCTCCATGGTGAGACGATGCTCCTCTTCGACGAGCCACAGCCTCCAATAGGCATCGGCGACAGCGCGTCGGACATGGAGAGCTTCCGCTTCGAACCTACGCTGCGCTGCACGAGCTCTGAACGACGAGGCGTCCGCACCCGCGCTGAGCGCGGTCGGCCAGGGAAAAGACTGCGTCAGACTTAGACGATGCCGCTGAGGGCCCACGCGTGTCTCGATGCTACGGATGAAGTAGCTGTATCGAATGACAGGCTCGGGTATGCGGCGCGCCTGAGAGATTCGTAGCGTTTCGGCTTTCCACCGTTCGAACGACCCGCGAAGCTCAGGACTTCTGGCCAACGCAAACGCCACGTAGTTTCGCAGGCTGCCATCCAGCATCGGCGCGGTTGACGACGGCTCGCCTGCGGCTGCGATTGAGGCTGCGTTCTCGAGGTCGCTTCGCGTCGCCGATTCGTACGTGCCCTTGCACCCCACGGTGCCTGCTAGCGCCGTCGCCAGCATCGCAACGCGACATACTCCGACTTGCTGTCGGAAAGTGATCCCCTCGGGGATTCTCCTAGTCATTGATTCCTCCTGTGATTTGAGTGTCCGCGGTCTCGGTGACGTGCGTCGCGGTCGCCTAGAGCCGAGTGGCAGGGACCCGCACGCACACGCGCGTGGCCCGTCGGGCACGCGCACGTCAGCGCTCATTGAGGCGCGAGGCGTGAACTCAATTCAGGAAGGAGCAGTTGCGAATGAAGAGCGGCGGACCGTGAACGGTCGGTGGCGCGCGCTCTCGAAGCAAGTCGACATCACAGGCGAACCGGCTGCTCGGGACAGTGGCCTTCGCCAGTCCTGCGAAGACCGATGTCGCGTCGTCGACCTCTGTTGACGACGCCTCGTGAGTCGCGACGTATCCAGATGCATCCGACGCTTGAACACTGCAGCACGGTTGGGCGTGCAGCTTGTGCGTCGACTGCGAGACATGGGCGGCGTGGTGTCCATGCGCTCCATGACCGCCATGGTCCATCGCGCGCTTGCAGTCACAGTCGCCGCGAGCAACCCCTCCCATCGACTGGCACACATGCAAGACCGCGCCCGTCGCACCCGC
>CBFCWN010000086.1:0-15491 GCA_965601515.1 uncultured Myxococcales bacterium
CATGCCGTTCAGGAACTAGAGGACGCAGATGGCTAGTAAGCGAGCATTTGCCAAGTTGGAGAAGACGCCGAAGTTCAGCGTGCGTCACCGCAATCGTTGCAAGGTCTGCGGTCGCCCGCGCGGCTACTACCGGAAGTTCGAAATGTGCCGAATCTGTCTCCGTAAATACGGGCTCTCGGGGGACATCCCGGGGCTTACGAAGTCGAGCTGGTGAGGAGGGTACCGTCATGATGACCGATCCAATCGCAGACATGCTCACCCGCATCCGCAACGCCGCGCAGGCTCACCACGAGCGCACGGTGCTGCCTTCTTCGAAGCTGAAGGTTCAGGTTGCGGGGATCCTCAAGCAAGAGGGCTTCATCGACGATTACAGCGTCGAAGAGGGCATTCCGAACACGCTCACCATCATCCTGAAGTACAGCCGCGACCGCCAGAGTGCGTTCGTCGGCATGCGTCGGGCAAGCCGCCCGGGCCGGCGTTTCTACGTCGGGCATCGCGACATTCCGCGCGTCCAGAACGGCATGGGTGTGGCGATTCTCTCGACGTCGGCCGGCGTGATGACCGACCGTGACGCGCGCGACAAGCGTGTGGGCGGCGAGGTCCTTTGCGAGGTTTGGTGATGACCGAAGCGCAGACACAGAAGCAGTCCCGCAACGGGAAGAAGCCCGTCGCCATCGCCAAGGGTGTTCAGGTCGACATCAACGGCCAGGACATCACGGTGAAGGGCCCGAAGGGCGAGATGACGTACACCGTTCGCTCGGAGGTCGCGGTCAAGCAGGACGGCGACAACCTCTTCGTCACTCCGGTCGACGGGGCCGGTAAGGAAGGGCTTCAGTACCAAGGGCTGACCCGTGCTCTCCTCAACAACATGGTTGAGGGCGTGGCCACGGGCTACAAGCGGTCGCTCGACTTCCGCGGCGTCGGCTATCGTGCGGAGTTCAAGAACGACCAGCTCAAGATGACGGTCGGTCTCTCGCATCAGCCGATCGTCGACATCCCAAAGGCGGTGTCGGTCAAGGTCGAGACCATCGACGAGGCTGGTACGAAGTTTCCTCGCGTGCACCTCGAGTCGCCGGACAAGCAGCTCGTAGGGCGTATCGCGGCGCGCATTCGCCAGATGCGTCCTCCCGAGCCTTACAACGGCAAGGGGGTTCGCTACACCGGCGAGCGCATTCGTGAGAAGGCAGGCAAGGCCGGAAAGGCTGGTGCGTGATCATGCAGAAGAAGGCAACAGGACGCGCTCGACGCAAGATGCGAATCCGCAAGAAGGTGCACGGCACCACGCAGCGGCCTCGTCTCGCCGTGTTCCGGAGCGCCAAACACATTTACGCCCAGGTCATCGACGATTCGCAGGGTACGACCATCGCGCATGCTTCCAGCGTCACCGCTGAAGGCAGCAAGGTCGACGCTGCGAAGTCGGTTGGCGACGCCGTGGCCAAGGCCTGCATCGACAAAGGGGTCGATCAGGTGGTCTTCGATCGGGGTGGTTACCGTTACCACGGACGCGTTCGCGCGCTGGCAGAGTCGGCTCGCGAAGCGGGTCTGAAGTTCTGAGGACGAGATGGCATACAAGGACGAAATCATCGATCCGAGCTCCCTTGACGATCTGCAAGACCGCGTGATCTTCATCAACCGAGTCGCGAAGGTCGTGAAGGGCGGTCGCCGCTTCAGCTTCAGCGCGCTCGTCGTCGTAGGGGATGGCAATGGTCACGTCGGGGTCGGCATGGGTAAAGCCAACGAGGTTCCCGAGTCGATTCGCAAAGGGACGGACGCCGCGAAGAAGAACCTGTTTCGGGTTCCGCTAACCGGTCGTACCATTCCTCACCGCATCGTCGGTCACTCCGGAGCGGGTCGCGTCATCTTGCGACCGGCCTCCGAGGGAACCGGCGTCATCGCGGGCGGTGCCATGCGCCCCGTTCTCGAGGCTGCGGGCGTGAAGGACGTGCTCGCGAAGATTCTCGGCACCACGAATCCGCACAACGTCGTCAACGCGACGGTCGCGGCGCTCAAGGGGCTCGAGTCACCGGCCGACGTCTCGCGACGTCGCTCGCGCCGCAAGGGCCAGATTCAGCAATTCAAGCACGGCCCGAAGCAGGAAGTCGCACCCGCCACTGAAGAGACGCCGGCCGAGGCGCCTCCGGAGGCGACCGCGTCGTAAGAGAGGCAGTCATGAGCGCGAAGAAACTCAAAGTCACCCAGGTACGAAGCGGAATCGGCCGCATGGATCACCAGCGCCGCGTGCTGAAGGGGCTCGGGCTCCGAGGACCGCACACCGAGGTGGTGGTCGACAATACGCCTTCGTTCCGGGGGATGGTGAAGAAGGTGCTCCACCTCGTGGAAGTTGAGGAAATCAATGAGTGAGCAAGACGACACCCCGATCTTGTCGAGACTCCGCCCCGCTGAGGGTGCGGTGCGCGGCAAGCGTCGGAAGGGGCGCGGACCTGGCTCGGGCCTCGGCAAGACCGCGGGACACGGCCAAAAGGGCCAAAAAGCCCGTCATCCCGGCAACTTCAGCAAGCTTGGGTTCGAGGGTGGCCAGATGCCGCTCTACCGCCGGATTCCGAAGCGCGGTTTCACCAACATCTTCGCCAAGAAGGTAGGTACCGTGAACGTGAAGGACCTCGTTCGGTTCGACGCGGGGGCAACCGTCGACGAAGCTGCGCTGCGAGAAGCTGGATTGATCAAGCGGAAGGTGGACATGATTAAGGTTCTCGGCGATGGCGAGCTCGATCGGGCTCTCACCGTCAAGGTGCATGCCGCGAGCGCGTCCGCCACGCAGAAGATCGAACAAGCGGGCGGGACGGTCGAGCTCGTCGGTTCCCAAGCCTCCTAAGCACGAAAGCCCGCACCCATATGAGCACAGTCGCGAACATCTTTCGAATCCCCGAGCTCCGGCGCCGCATTCTCTTCACCCTGGGAATGCTCGCGATCTACCGCATCGGGATCTTCGTCACGACTCCCGGCGTCGACCGGGCGGCCATGCGGAAGTACGTGGCCGGGCAGTCGGGCGGCTTCTTGAGCCTCTTCAACCTGTTCTCAGGTGGGGCGCTCGAGCAGGCGTCGATCTTCGCGCTCAACATCATGCCGTACGTGTCGGCAAGCATCATTTTGTCGCTGATGACGGTCGTCGTGCCGTCCCTCATGGAGCTCCGCAAAGAAGGCGAGGCGGGGCAGCGCAAGATCAATCAGTACACCCGCTACGGTACTGTCGCGCTCAGCGTGTTCCAGAGCATGGGGCTCGCGATGCTTTGGGAAGGCTGGAACGAGAGCTCGACCGCCGGCGACATCGTGCAGAACCCTGGTTGGACGTTCCGCCTGATGACCGTGCTGGCACTCACCACGGGCACCTCGTTCCTGATGTGGCTCGGTGAGCAGATCACCGAGCGCGGCCTCGGTAACGGCATTTCTCTCATCATTTTCGCGGGTATCGTCGCCAATTTGCCCGATGCTCTGTTCATGACGATCGAGCAGTTCCGGCTCGGCGAGCTTCAACCCGTCGACCTGATGCTGCTCTTGGTGATCGCCCTTGCGACCACCGCGTTCATCGTGTTCTTCGAACGCGCGCAGCGACGACTCCCCATCACCTACGCCAAACGGATGATCGGGAGGAAGATGTACGGCGGGCAGCAGTCCCACCTTCCGCTTCGCGTGAACATGGCGGGCGTCATTCCGCCGATCTTCACGTCGTCGTTGATGATGTTCCCGGTCACCCTTGCGGGCACCAACATCCCGTACCTGTCCGACGCGATGCGCTGGATCAGCAACAACCTCGTTCCTGGTGGCTGGGTGTACGTGGTCGTATTCGCGGTGATGACGATCTTCTTCTGCTTCTTCTACACGGCGATCACCTTCCAGCCGGTCGACGTCGCCGAGAACCTGAAGAAGCAAAGTGCGTTCATTCCCGGTGTTCGACCGGGTAAGGCGACGGCGGAGTACATCGACGCGGTCGTGACTCGAATTACGGTCGGCGGCGCGTTGTACGTGGCGGCTGTCGTCACCGTCCCGACATTGCTGCAGGCGCGTTGGAACGTGCCGTTCTACTTGGGTGGTACCTCGTTGATGATCGTGGTCGGCGTTGCGCTCGACTTCGCTCAGCAGGTCGAGAGCCACCTCATCACTCGACACTACGAAGGACTCACGGGAGCCAAGGGCTCACGAATTCGCGCGAGGAACGCCTGATGGATCTTTTACTCTTCGGACCGCCCGGCTCGGGCAAGGGCACCCAAGCCAAGTTCCTGATTCAGCTTCTCGGAGTTCCCCAGATCTCCACCGGCGACATGATGCGCGCGGAGCGGAAGTCCGGGTCGGAGCTCGGGAAGAAGTTCGACGAGTACATGTCGGTCGGTGCGCTGGTGCCGGACGAGCTCGTGCTCGACCTCATCGAGAAGCGTCTCCAGCAGGACGATGCCAAAAATGGAGCGATTTTCGACGGTTACCCGCGCACCCAGGCGCAGGCGGAGTCCCTGGACTCGCTGCTCGGGAAGCTTGGGCGGTCGATCGACCACGTGGTTTCGCTGGAGGTTTCGCTCGACGACATCATCGATCGGGTGACCGGTCGGCGCGTCTGCCTCAACTGTGGACAGACCTATCACGTGCGCTATAGTCCGCCGCCCGAAAATGGGGGCTGTGTCTCGTGTGGCGAGGCCAAAATCGTACAGCGAGAGGACGACACCGAAGAGGTCGTTCGAAAGCGGTGGGACGAATACAAAGCGAAGACCGGGCCGGTGCTGCCCTATTACGAGGCGAAGGGGCTCGTAAGGGCGATTCCAGGGGTCGGTTCTCTCGAAGAGATCACGGAACGAATTAAGAAAGAGATTGGGGTTCAATAGCGAGGAATGACGGACGCGAATATCGCCCGCGGCACCATCGAGGAGGTGCTTCCGAGGGCGCTTTACCGAGTAAGGCTTGACGATGGCGCAGAGATCACCGCGGCGATGTCGAGCAAGGCCAGGCAGGTCACGGTGAAGCTGCTTCCCGGGGACGGCGTGACGGTTGAGATTTCCCCCTACGACCCGACGAGAGGACGAATCAAAGAGAGGCTGACATGAAGGTTCGACCAAGCGTCCGAAAGATTTGTGACAAGTGCAAGATTGTGCGCCGCAAGGGTGTCGTGCGCGTCTTGTGCGAAAACCCACGCCACAAGCAACGGCAAGGATAAGAGACCATGGCTCGTATCGCAGGCATCGACCTTCCGGGTCGTAAACATACGGTGATTGCGCTGCAATACATCTACGGGATCGGTCCGCATCACGCGAAGCAGATTTGCGAGCTGTCCGGCATCCCGGAGAGCAAGCGCGCGGAAGATCTCGACGAGAACGACGTTAAGAAGATCCGTGAGTGTATTGACCAGAACTTCAAGGTCGAGGGTGACCTTCGTCGCGAGGTCAACATGCACATCAAACGACTTATGGACCTCGGCTGCTACCGCGGGCTGCGCCATCGGCGCGGGCTGCCGGTCCGAGGCCAGCGAACCCACACAAACGCGCGTACCCGCAAGGGCCCGAAGCGCGGTGCAATGAGCAGGAAGCGCTAAATCATGGCGAAGGCAAAAGCCACCAAGGGCAAAAAGCGTAAGGTCAAGAAGGTCGTTACGAGCGGCATCGCTCACATCCAGTCGACCTTCAACAACACCATCGTCACCATTACCGACCTCGATGGCGACGTCGTGTCGTGGTCGACTGCCGGCGCGCGCGGGTTCAAGGGCTCGCGTAAGAGCACGCCGTTCGCCGCGCAGCTCGCTGCGGAAGACGCGGCTCGCAAAGCGCAGGACGTCGGCATGAAGACGGTCGCAATTTTCGTAAAGGGTCCCGGTGCGGGCCGTGAGTCTGCGCTTCGCGCGTTCCAGAACGTCGGCATGCGGGTCACCCTGCTGCGCGACGTCACCCCAATTCCCCACAACGGCTGCCGCCCACCGAAGCGGCGTCGGGTCTAAGAGTTCCTGGAGGTCGATGAATGACGAGTCCGAATCTGGTCGCACGTAATTGGCGAGAGCTCATCCGTCCCCGGAGTGTTCCGGTGGACCAGGAGTCCCTCAGCGACACCTACGGCAAGTTCGTCGTGGAGCCGCTCGAGCGGGGCTTTGGCATCACGCTTGGCAACTCGCTTCGCCGCGTGTTGCTTTCCTCGCTTCAAGGTGCCGCCATCACCGCCGTTAAGATCGATGGCGCGCTGCACGAGTTCACCTCGGTGCCGGACGTCGTCGAAGACGTCACCGAGATGGTCCTCAACTTCAAGGAGGTCGTCGTTCGCTCGCACACCGCGCGCACACAGACCGTCCGCATCGAAAAGGAAGGGCCGGGCGTGGTCACCGCTGGCGACATCCAGACCAGCGACCAAATCGAGATCCTCAACCCGGATCACAAGATTTGTACGCTTGCCAAGGACGGTCGGTTCGCCGCCGAGCTCACGATCAACGTGGGTCACGGCTACGTCCCTGCCGACCGCAACAAGACCGCGGGTATTCCGATTGGCACGATTGCCATCGACTCGCTCTTCTCGCCGATCCGCAAGGTGAACTACACGGTCACCAACGCGCGTGTCGGACAGATCACCGACTACGACAAGCTCACCCTCGAGGTGTGGACCGACGGTGCGGTCAAGCCCGCCGACGCGGTCGCGTACGCGGCGAAGATCCTCAAGGACCAGCTCACCATCTTCATCAACTTCGAAGAGCAGGACGAGCCGGCCGAAGAAGTGAGCTCGGAAGAGCCGCTCAACGAGAACCTCTTCCGCTCGGTCGACGAGCTCGAGCTCTCGGTTCGTTCCGCAAACTGTCTCCAGAACGCCAACATCAAACTGATCGGTGAGCTGGTGCAGAAGAGCGAAGGCGAGATGCTCAAGACGAAGAACTTTGGGCGAAAGTCGCTCAAGGAAATCAAGGAAATCTTGGCTGACATGGGTCTTTCCCTCGGCATGCAGATCGACAACTGGTCGCAGATGCTCGAGCGCTGGAAGACGCAGCAGGCCAATCAATAAGCGTTAGCGTTTGGTTCGCGGATAGGTCGTCATGAGGCATCAGAAGGCAGGCAGAAAGTTCGGGCGTAACACCAGTCATCGCCGCGCCATGTTCAGGAACATGGCGGGCAACCTGGTGCTGCACGAACAGATTAAGACGACGGATGCGAAGGCGAAGGAGCTTCGTCGGGTCGCCGAGCGTCTTCTCACCAAGGCGCTTCGCCTCGGTGACGACCTCACCGTGGATGTCGCCAAAGTGAAGGACGAGGCCGAGCGCGAGCGGATTCTTTCGCGACGGCTGCATGCTCGACGCGAGGTTGCGCGCTTCCTTCCGAAGCGCCTCGCGAAGACGAACCCGGACGGCACCATCGAAGAGGTGGACCTGGTCCACAAGCTCTTCACCGACATCGCTCCTCGCTACCTCGAGCGCGTGAAGGACAACAAGGGCGGCGGCTACACCCGCGTCATCAAGGTGAACCACCGCCGCGGCGACAACGCCCCAATGTCCCTCATCGAGTTCGTCTAAGGGACACGCGGGCCCCCTAAAACCCTCGCACTTCCAAGCACTTACAAACCAACCCGCGCGTTTTGCCGACCACAACGCCGAACGAGTCATGGTGAGGTGCGCGCGCGCCAATCCCGCGCGCGTTCGCCGGAGTTCCAGGGTTCGAGCGTGCGTCGGTGTGGCGAATCGCGCGGGTCGATCGGTAACTGGCTGGAATTACGAGTGTTTTAGGGGCCCTGCGTGTCCCCTAGGATGGCGAGGGCTAGGGCGGCGGTGGCGATGAGGTCGGCGATCACGATTTTGCGGATCGCCGGGGTCGTGTTGGGGACCGTGGCGGCCAGGTAGAAGAAGGAGAGGAGGCTGACGGCCGCGGCGGCGTAGGCGACCGGGCGTGTCGGCGGGTGGAACGCTGCGTAGGCGAAGAGCGCGCCGAGGATTCCGAACAGCATCGAGCGATGCCGCATGAGGACCTCCAAATCCGGACTGTGGATCTCCAACCCGTACAGACTCTGAAGCGAGCTCGTTCCGAAAAAGCCCACAACCGGCAGCAGGTGAATGACCGCGACGATCAGCAGCAGTCCCTTGATGGCGTTCTCGATCATGAACCGAGATTGATGCCACGCCGCCATCGAAGCCATGACGTCGCAGGTCATCGAGGATGCGACCCGAGAGGTGGGTTCAACAATTACGTATATCGCCGGTTCGTTCGGAGGTGTAGCGTCGGGGGTCCTTTGGTGAGCGGTGGGCGCTTGCCACGAAAGGAGCACACTCATGGCAGATTCGGCACTCCTCATGCGATGGGACCGCGTGGTCCCTGGTCGCGAACAGCAAGGGCTCAACCTCTTCGGTCAGGCCCTCGAGTACTACGGGTCGCTGCAAAGCGCGGGGTCGATCGAGAGCTTCGAGCCCATGCTGCTCGATCCGACTGGCACCAAAGTCAACGGTCTCATCCTCATTCGAGGCAGCGCCGACCAGCTCGACGCGCTCCGCCGCGAAGAACGCTTCATCGACATCGTCATGCAGGCGCAGTACCTCTGCGCCGACTTCGCGGTGACGCACGGCTATCTCGAAGGCGAGCTCCAGGCCCGAATGGGCAAGTGGGCTCAAATCATCAGCCAGTAGAACAGACGCCAGGCGGTTAGGCGGCGACGACTGGGAGCTTGTCCCGCTTGCTCACCGCCGGCTGCGCTTCGTCCACGTAGAACTGCTTGCAGTAGCGCCGGTACTCGCCGATCGGACCGTCGCCCTCCGCCAAAAGCGGCTTCTCGAGGTAACGCTTGGCCTCCCAGACCGGCGCGTCCTGGCCCACCTCGCGGCGTAGTCCCCAGGCTGCTGCCTCGCGGATGACGTTCGTCAGCGGTCCGCCCCAGTTTCGCACGGCTGCGGAGGTGCGAAGCAGGACGGTCTCCTCGTCGATGGGACTCGACAGAACGAACAGATTGATGAGGAACCCCGGTCGTTCGACGTTCACCTGCACGTGCGAGAAGCCGAGTCCGTGAACCGCGACGTCGAACTTCGCCGTGAACGTGAGTTTGCCAGGAATCAACGGATACTTGATGCCGTAGGAACCGCGCAGGATGTGCCCCTGGATGTCGAGGTCGCCTTCGTACCACGCGTCACCGAATCCATGGAGTTGGACGAAGTGCCCAACGTCCACACTGTTCTCGCTCGTCTCTTGAGGGTGGCTCCGCACTCGCATCTCGCGGGTGCTGAACGTCGACCATCCCTCGTCGGGACCAGGAAATACGGGAATCTCCCATGCGGGCGCCTCACCCTTCGGGTGGTACCAGCCAAAGATGTAGCCGTTGTGCTCACGAATGTGCCAGGTCGAGAGCGAGGCTTTTCGCGGAACCGACTTCCCGTACGCGTGAACACAGCGGCCATCGGGGCCGAACTGAAATCCGTGGAAGGGGCACTGCAGGTTCTCGCCCTTCACCTGGCCTTTTCCGAGGTTTGCGCCGAGATGCGGGCAGTAGGCTCCCGTGAGGTGCGCTTCTCCGGACTCCGTTCGGTAGAGAATGAGCTCCTCGCCGAAATACTTCACCGGAAGTACTTGGCCAGACTTCAGTTCCTTCGACGTCGCGACGGCGTACCATCCAATGGGGATTCCTGGAAAACGATAGTGGTTGCTCAAGGTCGTCTCCTGACGGCACCATCGGCCGTCCCTCTAAGGCCGAGAATGTAGGTGCATCCCGCGCCCGGATCCGAAAAACCGGCTGAACGGTATGCAGTCCGGGTTGAACGGTTTTCAGCTGAGGGTGAATGGGTTCTAGGACGTCTGCTGTCCAGAAAAGTCCCATAGTTTCGGGCACCTCGGGCGATTTCGGAGCTTCGCCGTTCTCTTTACATGCTGGCTTCAGGCGATATTAAACCCTCTGTGATCGCGAAACTACTGGGTCTGCCGGATACGCCCGGCGTGATGTTTCTCGTGTTCGCCGTCGGGGGGATGATCTACTTCTTCTCCGTCGCGTCCATCGCGTACTTCTTCTACTTCAAGAAGTTCAAACACAAGTTCCACCCGGGCTACGAGCTCGACAAGCGAGAGATGCGCTCCGCCATCAAGTGGGTGATCATCGGTATCCTCGGGAATGCCCTCCTCATGCTCCCCATCCATCTGTGGATCGCCGAGGGCCATTCCAAGATGTACTACGACGTCAGCGACCACGGCTGGGGCTGGATGTTCGGCCAGGTCATCGTCCTGCTGCTATTCACCGAAACGCTGATCTACTGGACACACTACGCCTTCCACCGAGTGCCGTTCCTCTGGAAGTTCGTGCACCACCGCCACCACGTCTACAAAGTCCCCCAGCCGTACTCGGCGCTGTCGTTCAACCCCTTCGATTCGTTCCTGCAGGCGGTGCCGCACCACATCGCGGCCTTCTTCTTTCCGGTCCATGCGGTGGTCTACGTCGCGTCCGTCACGTTCGTAACCCTGTGGGCGGTGTGTATCCATGACCGGGTGAGCTTCGTCCGGTTCCCGTGGCTCAACTACACCGATCACCACACGCTTCATCACTGGTACAGCGATTTCAACCTCGGTCAGTACTTCACGTTTTGGGATCGGCTCGTCGGCACGTACCGGAGCCCGACCGTCGACTACGAAGACGTCCCCGAGGGGATCATCTACCGGCCCGAAAGCAGTGGCCCGCGCTCGAAGGCGCCATCGGCTCTCGCGCCCTCCGGCGTGCAGCCCGCCGAATGACGCACGTCAACGGGTGATTCGGAAGTCCGTATACTCGCCGGTATAGCTTCGCCAGCGAACCTCGACGTCGTCGACTCGCGCGGTGGAGGGGCCCGAGTGTGCCCACGAGAGGAAGTCTTTCACGTCGTCTTCTTCGCCTTCCGCGACGATCTCCACAGAGCCGTCTGGGCGGTTCTTGACCCAGCCGCTCAGCCCGTGTTGCCGAGCCTCACGCTGAGCCGTCGCTCGGAAGTAAACGCCTTGCACGCGTCCGCGCACGAATAGGTGGATTCGCTTCTGTCCCATCAGCCGTATCGAACGCCCATCACGTGAAGGTAGCCGAATACCAAGAGTTGCCAGATGTGACTACCCAGCGTGCCCCCGGCTTCTTTTACGAGTCCCTTGCCGAACGCGAACGCCTCTCCCACGTGGACTCCGAGAAGCCCGAGGAACACTAGCTTGCCGATGTTCGGCGCGGGAACGGAGCCTGGCGTGATGAAGGAGGCGAGGCCCCACAGCCAGACTGCCAACACGGCGACCTTTCCGAGTGCGATGGCGAGTTTCATGGCGAGAGCATACTCAATCCGGCAAACGCATGACACCCGGGAGCGGGTCGTTCGGCGCGCCCTCGGGTGCCGGGACACCGAGTAGCGCCGATAGACTCGTTGCGACGCGGAGAACGTTCTGGACGTCTTCGCTCGTGCGACGCTCAATCGCGGTGCCCCACATCAGAACCGGGACCTGACGGTCGTAGGGCCAGGGAGTGCCATGGTTCGTTCCGCCCGCAATGGCGAGCGCGTCGAACCAGCCAGGCTCCGACAGGACATAGGCGTCGCCCGGGGGGTCGTCGGGGAGGCTCGCCCCGATCCACCGCTCTACGTCAGACGTACTCGAACGAAGGGACGCGCCCTTCGTCGCGTCGTATACCGCGCGCACTCCTTGAACGTTTGGCAGCGCCTTTTCGAGCGCTCCTGTGAGCTCTTCGCGACGGGTCCTCCCGGCCTCGGTGTACGTGAGCAGCGGCGACACGTAGCCTGCGATCCAATCGCCCTCACCAAGCTCTTCGTTGGCGGCAGCTTCGGCAGCCTCGATCAGCGCACGCGCCTGAATGCGACCTCCCGAGCCGCCGTCGGCTTCCGCTCGCTCCGGCATGTCCGCGACGCCATGGTCGGCCGTGAGGACGAACGTGACCGGTCCGCGTGATTCGAGCATGCGCGCAAACCGAGTCAGCGCGCGGTCGATGCGCGCCAGGTTGTCGGCGTACTCCCACGAGCGCGCTCCCCAGATATGGCCGACGATGTCGGTGCCGGAGACGCCCAGAACCAATAGATCGGGCGTTTCGTCGAGGCCCATCCGCTGAGACTTGACCACCGCGTACGCGGCGGCGATCAGGTACTCGCTCGACTCCGGCGTGCCCGAGAACGCGTAGTAGGGATCGTCCGCCTGCGTCGGATCGTGCGGAAACCTGGGGTACATCTCGCCCGCGCGATCGTCCGGCCCAAAGTGCTCTTCCCAGCGTGCGGGGTCTTCGGGCTCCCACACCTGAAGCAGCGGTTCGACGGGGTTCGCGGTGTTGAAGTCGCGCAGCCAGTCTGGCATCCGCTTGTTGGGCGCGTAGTAAGTCGACGTGGTGAGCTCGCGCGCCACGCTGTCGTAGAACACGACCGCAGTGGGCTTCTGCCCAGCCGAGAGGGCGGCCGACCGAGCCTTCATCGAGAGCGCGACCACTTGGGCTTTGCCGTCGGTGGCTTCGCGCAGTTGGTCGGCGACGGACGGAGCACGTAGTTGCTCAGGGCTTACGAAACGCTCCGGGTTGCCGAGCACCGCATGCTTGCGGTCGTCGACCGTTCGACGCGAACCGGTCTTGGGATCGAAAATCGAGTTCGCAACGATCCCGTGCTGGGCGGGCGAAACGCCGGTTACCAGTGACGCGTGACCGGGCGCAGTTTGCGTTGACGAAAAAGGGAATGCGGTCGTGTGGAACGCGCCGTCTTCGTATGCCCGTCGGATCACGCTGTCGCTCGGAAGCAGAGGCAGGTGCTCGTTGAGAACCCAGGAACCGAACTGGTCGAGCACGATGAGCACGACGAGTTTCGGTGCGACGTCCGATTGCCCGGGTGGCTCTACTTCGACGGGTGGCGCTTCGACGGTCGGTTGAGGGGGTGGGGCGGTCGTGGCGCACCCGGATAGCGCGAGCACTGCGAGCGCCACGACGATGGCGCTCCACGCGAGTCTCGTGTTCGGGGAGATCACCGGCGCAACTTATCCCGACACCCGCACGCGGGCTAGGAATCGGCCCGAAGGGTTGCCCAAACCTTCATGTGTATGGAACCATTGATGAATTCATAGCTTCCGCTTGCCAAAACGCCCGAGAGGCACGATGGTTTGCCGATGGGGAACGCCTGGGCTACACCTGGCGGCCTCGCGACAGCGACGGAGCAACAGAGCCATGAAACCCGACATCCATCCCGATTACAACGAAGTCACCGTGCACTGCGCGTGTGGAGCGTCGTTCCAGATGCGCTCGACCCGGGCCATCGAGCAGGTCGACATTTGCTCTGAGTGCCATCCCTTCTACACGGGCAAGCAGAAGCTCGTCGACACCGCCGGTCGAGTCGAGCGTTTCCGTAAAAAGTACGCCAAGAACAAGAAGGCCGAGGCTGCGCCTGAGGCGCCGGCCGAAAACTAAGCCGTGCCCTTCTTCCGGCGCCGCGCCCATGGGGTTCCTCTTCGGGTGATGATGGCGGCACCCGAAGCAGACGAACCGTACATCGGAGGCCAGGCGGTCATCGAAGGCGTCATGATGCGCGCGCCAGCGTGCCTGACGGTTGCGGTGCGCCGCCCGGACGGGTCCATCGTGCTGCGCGAAGGGCCGTACGAGTCGTCGTGGTCCAAGAAGCTTTGGAAGCTACCGGGCTTTCGGGGCGTTGCGATGCTCGTCGAGTCCATGACGATGGGGTTCTCGGCGCTCCAGTTTTCCGCCGAACAGCAGATGACCGAGGAGGAGCTCGAGCAAGATCAGGGTTCCGGAAAACTTGCGGTCCTGATTTCCACCGTGCTTGCGCTCGGCCTCTTCGTCGCGCTCCCTCAGGGGCTCGCGAGCCTTGCATCCAAAGGAGCGGGCTGGGAGCTCGGGCTCACCGACACCGCGTTTCACGTGTTGATCGGCGCGTTCAAGCTGTTGATCTTCCTCGGCTACCTACTGGCGATTAGCCGCATTCCGGACGTCCGCCGGCTCTTCCAATACCACGGCGCCGAACACAAAACGATCCACGCGTACGAAAAGAAGCTCCCGCTCACCGTCGAGAACGTGCAGGCGCAGACGACCCTTCACCCGCGCTGCGGCACGACATTCCTCGTCGTCGTCATCGTGGTGTCGATCATCTTGGGCTCGCTCGTCGCGCCCGTATTGATGCCCAACGTGGACGGTTGGCTCGCGCAGGTGTCGCTGCTCGTGATTCGCATTGGCCTGCTTCCGGTGATCGCCGCGATTTCCTATGAGCTGCAGAAGCTGAGCGCGCGGTTTTGTACGACCGGTTGGCGTCGGCTCGTTCTCTACCCCGGGTTCCTCGTTCAGAAGATCACCACCCGTGAGCCGGACGACGACCAGGTCGAGATCGCGATTGCCGCGATGGAAGCCGCTGCCTGGCGCGAGAAGGCTCAGAACCTGGCGCCGCACGGCGAGGATCCGATCGTTTTCTCGAGCTTTGCGCGCTTTCGAGAGGTATTGAGCGGAGAGGGGTCGCTTGGCTCTTCGCGCGCAGCCTAGGCATGCTTCCAACCGACAAGCTCGAGTCTCTTACAGCTCGCTATCGCGAGATCGAGGAGTTGCTTTGCCAGCCCAACGTGGTGTCCGACGCGAAGCGCTACACGGGGCTGACCCGCGAGCGCGCCGACCTGCAAGAGGTGGTCGAGGCGTACAACCGGTACAACCAGGTTTCCGAGGATCTCGCAGGGCACAAAGAGGCGCTCAACGACCCTGACTTGAAGGAGCTTGCGGCCGAAGAGATTCCCGCGCTCGAAGACGAACGCGACGAGCTGATCAAGTCGATCAACTTGCTGCTTCTCCCGAAGGATCCGAACGACGAGCGAAACACGATTCTCGAGATTCGAAGCGGCACCGGGGGCGAGGAGGCGGCGCTCTTCGCGGCGGACCTGTTGCGAATGTACCAGCGCTATGCGGAATCAAAGGGGTGGAAGGTCGAGGTGATGTCGGTCAGCGAGGCTTCTGCAGGCGGCATCAAGGAAGTGATCGCCACCGTGTCGGGTGACAACGTGTATTCCCAGCTTCGGTTCGAAGGTGGGGTGCATCGTGTGCAGCGCATTCCGAGCACGGAGTCCCAGGGTCGCATCCACACGTCGACCGCGACCGTCGCGGTGTTGCCGGAGATCGACGACGTGGACGAAGTGAAGATCGACCCAGGCGACCTCGAGATCATGACGACCGCGGCAGGCGGACCGGGCGGGCAGCACGTGAACCGCACCATGTCCGCTGTTCAAATTCGTCACATCCCGAGCGGCATCATGGTGCGCTCCGAACAGCAGCGTTCCCAGCACCAGAACAAGGCGAAGGCGCTTCAGATCCTCTCAGCGAAGCTTCTCGAGATCGAGCGCGAGGCCCAGGCCAGCGCGATCAGCTCAGAGCGTCGCAGCATGGTCGGCACCGGCGAGCGCTCCGAAAAGATCCGCACGTACAACTTCCCCCAAAACCGAATCACCGATCACCGCATCCAGCTCACCCTGCACAGCCTGGACCGAGTGATGGAGGGCGAGCTCACCGACCTGCTCACCGCCCTCCGCACCCACCACCAAGCCGAACTGATGGGGGACACGCGGGGCCCCTAGAACCCC
>CBFCWN010000087.1:0-15389 GCA_965601515.1 uncultured Myxococcales bacterium
ATCGCGCGGGTCGATCCGCAAGCGTCTGAGATTGCAGGTGTTCTAGGTACCCCGCGTGTCCCCTAAGTCTACCGCGACGCTTGCCGTCTTCAGCGACCGCGTCTCCGCGGGGCACGGCGCTGTCATGTTACCTCGTGGCAAGACTTCCGGGGTCTTGTGCGACGGCCCTCTCCCAAGTCGAGCAACGAGGGGTGTGGGAAAAAATCGCGATGGGGGCCGGAGCGGGCGTCGAGGAGTGCCAATGCCCATGCGGGGTACCCGGCGCATTGGCGCGACGAATCGAGGGAGGGCTTGCGTGGCCCAACCCAACCCATTCTTCCGGCCACATCTGCAAGCCCTCCCGTCCCGGGGAGCGCCCCCATCGTGATTTTTTCGCCGCAGCCCGGGGCCCCCAGACACCCCAACCCACGTCTTCAAGAGGCCGCGCGGCCTGCTAAAAACCCAGCGTTTTTTGCAAATCGCGCGGGTCGATCGGTAACCGGTTGAGATTGCGGGTGTTCTGGGGGCCCCGCGTGTCCCCGTGCTATAGCGGGCGCGTGGATGCGTTGGTGGAGAAGGCCCAGATTCTGCAAGAGGCACTTCCTTATATTCGGGAGTTTCACGGGGACATCTTCGTCATCAAGTATGGCGGAAACGCGATGGTGGACCCCGAGCTGCGGGATAGCTTCGCGCGCGACGTCGTTCTGATGAAGTACGTTGGGCTGCACCCCGTCGTCGTGCACGGGGGAGGGCCGCAGATCGACCAGACGCTCAAGTCGCTCGGAGTGGTTTCCGAACGCCTCGATGGGCTCCGCGTCACCGACGACCACACGATGGAAGTCGTCGAGATGGTCCTCGGCGGCAAGGTGAACCAGGAGATCGTCTCGCTGATCGCCGGCCATGGCGGTCGCGCGATTGGGCTCACGGGCAAGGACGACGGATTCATTCGGGCGAAAAAGGTCGACCGGATGAAGACCAAGACCGGAAAGATGGTCGACCCGGGCCGCGTCGGCGCCGTCACCCAGGTCAACCCGGACGTCGTGCATCGTCTGGTACAAGACGGCTTCATTCCCGTCATCGCACCCGTTGCGGTGGACGCGGAAGGGAAGTCGCTCAACGTGAACGCCGACACGGTCGCGGGCAAAGTCGCCGAAGCGCTCGCCGCGCGAAAGTTCGTTTTGCTCACCGACATCGAGGGCGTGCGCGGGTCCGACGGCGCCATCGCCAGCTCGATGAGCGCCTCCGAGATCGACGAGCTCGTCACCGGTGGCGTCATTGAGGGCGGCATGATTCCGAAAGTTCACTGTGCTCTTGGCGCGCTTTCGGGCGGCGTCCGCAAAGCGCACATCATCGATGGGCGGGTTCGGCACGCGGTCTTGCTCGAGATCTTCACCGACGAAGGCATCGGCACCGAGATCACCCGCTAGCCGCGTCCAAGTCGACGCGTCCTGCCATTGGTGGTATCCCCGGGGCTTCCCCGATTTAGGCACACCATGACCAGGCAGGATGACATGCTTCGCACGGCGAAAGAGGTTCAGCTCGGCAACTACGCCCCGGCTCCGTTCGTACTGACGCACGGCCGCGGTCGCCGTGTGACCGACGCCTCGGGCCGCGAGTACCTCGACCTGTCGGGAGGGATCTCCGTGCTGTCGGTGGGCCATAGCCATCCGCTCTTGGCCGCCGCCATCGGAGAGCAGGCCGCGCGCCTCATGCACGTGTCGAACATCTTCTACAACGACCGCGCGATTCAGCTCGCTGAAGCGATCTGCAGCCGGACGCCGTTCGACAAAGTCTACTTCTGCAACAGCGGCTCCGAAGCCAACGAAGCGCTGCTCAAGCTCGCCCGCCGCTATCACTACGATAGGGGTGACGAGCAGCGAACCCATTTCGTTGCAGCAACCAACAGCTTTCACGGTCGGACCATGGGCTCGCTCTCGCTTACCGGGCAGCCGAAGTACCACAAGGGCATGGAGCCGCTCATTCAAGGCGTGTGCTTCATCGACTTCAACGACCTAGCAGCACTCGAAGAAGCCGTGGACGAACGGACCGCGGCCGTATTGCTCGAGCCCATTCAAGCCGAGGGCGGCATCATCGCCGGTTCACAAGAGTTCATCGAGGGCGCGCGTCGTATCTGCGACGAGAGGGGCGCGCTGCTCTTCTTCGACGAGGTCCAAACCGGATACGGAAGGACGGGCACGTTCCTCGCGCATGAGCACTACGGCGTCGTGCCCGACGCGTGCTCGCTCGCGAAGGGCATCGGCGGCGGGTTCCCACTTGGCGCCATTGCGGTGACGGAGCGACTCGCGAGCGGGCTACCACCGGGCAGTCACGCGAGCACGTTCGGCGGCAACCCTCTCGCATGCGCCGCCGGCCTTGCGGTCCTCCACATCATCGAAGAAGAGGAGCTGCTCGACAACGTCCGCCTGCAGGGCGGATACCTGGCGGAGCGACTGGCCGAGATGGACGCGCGGCTTCCGACCACTGCGGGCACCCGAGGCATCGGGCTCCTTCAGGGCATCGTTCTCGCCGACGACGTCGACCCTGGCGCCACCATGGCCGCCCTTCATGCCGCGGGGCTGCTGCTGACTCTTGCGGGCGG
Source organism: uncultured Myxococcales bacterium (assembly GCA_965601515.1). Lineage (GTDB taxonomy): Bacteria > Myxococcota_A > Polyangia > Polyangiales > Houyiibacteriaceae > SG8-38. The sequence goes on from CBFCWN010000087.1 coordinate 2,579, forward strand.
TCACGTCATTCGCATCTCACCGGCGCTCAACGTCACGCGTGACGAGCTCGACGAAGGCCTCGGTATCCTGGAGCGCATCCTCGCCGAGGCACCGAAGAAGGCATGACGCGCGACTTCCTCACCGTTTCGGACTTGAGCCGAGAGGAGCTCTTCGGAATCCTCGATCGCGCCGCAGAGCTCAAGCGGCTGCGGGGCACCTCGAAACACCCGAAGCCGTTGTCCGACAAGTCGATCGCCGTGGTCCTCGAAAAAGCGTCCACGCGTACGCGACTCTCGTTCGAGGTTGGGATTCACGAGCTTGGTGCACAGCCGGTGACGCTGATGTCGAAGGACACCCAGCTCGGGCGCGGCGAACCCATCGAAGACACCGCTCGAATGCTGAGCCGCTACGTGCATTGCGCCGTCTATCGGACGTTCGGGCACGACCGAGTCGAGGCGCTCGCCGAGCACGCCACGATTCCCATCGTCAATGGGCTGTCCGACCAGTTCCACCCGGTTCAGCTGCTCGCGGACATGATGACCATTCGGGAATCTCTCGGACCAGACCTGACCAACGTACGCGTCGCCTGGGTCGGCGACGGCAACAACATGGCCCATTCGTGGATCGTGTCTGCCGCCGTCGCCGGGTTCGAGCTCGTCCTTGCGTGTCCGGAGGGATACCGACCAGATGAGCAGGTACTCGCCGATGCGGAGAACCGAGGGGCCCGTGTCACGGTTGTCACGAGTCCAGAACAAGCGGTCGCCGACGCCAACGTCGTGACGACGGACGTTTGGGCGAGCATGGGTCAGGAAGCCGAGACCGCCGAGCGAGAACGCGCCTTCGCCGGCTATATCGTCGACGATGCCGCGATGAAGCGCGCAAGCTCCGATGCGATTTTCCTACACTGCTTGCCCGCCCATCGTGGCGAAGAGGTCAGCGCATCGGTGATTGACGGGGCCCAGTCCCGAGTTTGGGACGAGGCCGAGAACCGACTGCACACGCAGAAGTCACTCCTCGAATGGCTGCTCACCTGAGCCGTCGAAGTGGCTGAAATCGCTCGGTACACGCTAGACTAACCGAATGGGGGAAGCTCGGCAGTTGCTGCCCGAGGAGAAGGTCCCGCAGCTCGTCGAAGGCGCGGATGTGCGCGCCCATGACGTCTCCGGGCAGGACGCATTCGTGCATTCGTGCGTCGACGGTGTCCTCAACGTGGAAGACATCGCGGACGTCACGGTGCTCTCCCATGAAGAGACGATCGCTTCCATCGAGCGATTGATCGCGCTCGGCCTCGTCGAGTGGATCACGAAGAAGGGCTCGAGCGCTCCGCCGGAGACCGAGGTCGCCACAGGGCTTGCGATCGACGAAGAGCTGCAGAAGCGGATCCACGAGACCTTCCACGTGTCGGCGAAGCAGAACCACTACGAGATTCTGGGCGTGAAAACGGACGCGCGACGCTCCGACATCCGAAACGCGTACTTCGCCATTTCGAAAACGTTCCACCCCGACGCGTACTTCGGCAAGGAACTCGGCGAATACAAAGCCAAGATGGAAGTGATCTTCCGCCGCGCGACCGACGCGTACGAGGCTCTCGGGCGGCCAAAGAAACGCGAGGCGTACGATCGCTACCTTCGCCAGAGCATGGCGGTGTCTTCTGCGGAGAACCAGATAGACCGCGTCGAAGAGCGGGCGAAAGCGATGGAGAAAGCGCTTACCAAAGCGCCCGTCGCCGAACGTCAGGCGCAGGTTGTCGAAGCCCCGACGCAGGACTGGAAGCCAAGCGCGCCGCCGAAGAAGTCCGCGCCGGCAGCGCCTGCGGTCGCCCCCGGCACTCCGGAGTTCGATCGCATGATGCGAAAGCGCGAGCTGCTAGAGCGTCGACTGGGCGGTCGGAGCCGACGAACCGCGGCGGCAGCGGGGCCGGCCGCTCGTTCGATTCCGGCACCGAGTGTGCGCGTAGGGGCCAAGACCGCGCTTCGCGACCTCACACGTTCGCTCAAACAGACCGCTGCTCTCACCGGCGGAGTCGACCGTGCGCAGAACCACGTTCAAGCCGCGGAGGTTGCGGAGGCCGAGGGGGATTTGGCCGCAGCCGCGACGGCGCTTCGCATGGCCATCGCGCTCGACTCCACCAACACGGCCTTGCTGAATCAATACGAGCGGATCAACTCCCAGCTTCGCGTGCAGCTGATCGACATCCATCGTGAACAGGCGAAGTACGAGGAAGACAACAACATGTGGTCGGCGGCGAGCATTTCGTGGTCGAAGGTTGCCGAGGCCGCGCCGGACGACCCGGTCGCCCCTCGCCGCGCCGCGAAGGCCTTGCTCGCGGCCGGTGGGGACCTTCGAAAAGCTCGCGATTTTGCGATCCGAAGCCTCGAGCTCAAGTCCGATGCACTCGACACCCGACTACTGCTCGCACGTATCTACATCGAGGCCGGTATGGAGAACAGTGCGGCAAAAGAGGTCGAAGAGGCTGCAAAGCTGGACCCGAAGCACGAGATGGTGAAAAATCTAAGAAAGCAGCTCGAGGGGTAATGTGGTCAACACATGGAGCGGCTGAAAGTGGGGCATGGAAAGAGTCATCGGGATTGACCTAGGGACCTTCAACTCGTGCGTAGCCGTCGTCGAGAGCGGTACGCCCGTGGTGATCGCCAACCGTGGGGGCTACAAGGTCACCCCGTCGATGGTGGCCGTCACCGAGGGTGGAAAGCGTTTGGTGGGCCACATCGCGAAGCGGCAGGCGGTCACCAACGCCGAGAACACCGTCTTCGCGGCCAAGCGCCTCATCGGACGAAAGTGGGAGACCCCGCAGGTCAAGAACGCGATTCAGACCTGCCCCTTCCACATCGTCGAAGGGCCGCATGGCGACTGTCGCATCAAGATGCGCGACAAGGTGTACTCCATTCCGGAAATCAGCGCGATGGTGCTGCAGGAAATGAAGATGGTGGCTGAGGATTACCTCGGCGAAGAAGTGAACAAGGTCGTCGTCACCGTCCCTGCGTACTTCAACGACAATCAGCGGCAGGCGACCAAGGACGCAGGCGCCATCGCAGGTCTTGACGTCATCCGCATCATCAACGAGCCGACCTCCGCCGCGCTCGCGTACGGCTTCGGCAAGAACATCGATCGCACGGTTGCGGTCTTCGATCTCGGCGGCGGCACGTTCGACATCTCGATCCTCGAGATTTCGAGCTCCGGCGTCTTCAAGGTCATCAGCACGGCGGGGGACACGTTCCTCGGCGGCGAGGATTTCGACCAGCGGGTCATCGACTGGCTCGTCGAGGGCTTCCAGCACGAGCACGCCATCGACCTTCGCCAAGACCGCATGGCGCTTCAGCGGCTCAAAGACGCCGCTGAGAAAGCCAAGTGTGAGCTCTCCGCCGTGACCGAGACCGAGGTCAATCTGCCCTTCATCATTTCGAGCGCGCGGAACGAGGCGCTCCACCTTCAGCGATTGCTCACGCGGGCGACGATCGAAGAGCTGACCGCCGACCTCATCGACCGTACCGTCCAGATTTGCGAGCTCACCCTCGGCGAAGCCGGCCTCGATAAAGACGAGATCGAAGACATCATTCTCGTCGGGGGCATGACCCGCATGCCGAAGGTGCAAGAGCGGGTTACGAAGTTCTTCGAACGCGACCCCTGCAAGGGCGTCCATCCGGACGAGGTGGTTGGGCTTGGCGCGTCGATTCAGGGCGCTGCGCTCGTCGACGATTCGCCGGAGCTCGACATGGTCCTGCTCGACGTCACGCCGCACACGCTTGGCATCATGGTCGTCGGCGGCTACTTCGAGGAGCTCATTCCGCAGAACACCACGGTGCCCACATCGCGCAGCAAGCCGTTCACTACGGTGCGTGACAACCAAACGGCCGTGAAGATTCTCGTGCTGCAGGGCGAGTCCCGTCGCGCGGAAGACAACGAGCTTCTCGGTGAGTTCATTCTCACTGGGCTTCGTCGGGCACCGGCCGGGCAGGTCGAGGTCGAGGTCACCTTCGAAATCAACGCGGACGGCATCGTCAGCGTGCACGCCAAGGACGTCGAGACCGGCAAGGAACAGTCGATCACGGTCACCGCGTCCAGCGGTCTCACCGACGACGAGATCAACGAGATGATGGCCGACGCTTCGGACTTCGCCGTTTCGCGACGCGAGGACGAAGCCTCCGAGAAGATTCGGCAGCAGGCGGAGACGCTCATCGCGGAGATCGAGCGGCTCTTCCCCGAGGTCGAGTCCATCGTGGCGGGCAGCGACTTCGGTCGAGACGCCATCGAAAAGGCGAAGGGCGTGGTCGACAAGGCACGCAGCTTGCTCGAGCAGGGAGATCTCGACGCTCTCGAGGACGAGCTCGAGTCGCTTGGTCGGACGCAGCGCATGTTCAAGGGCGTCGTCGGCAAGTCGGCTTAGGTGATGCCGTCCGGCAGGTCCGCGGCCCGTGAGTCCTTTCCCGGTGTGCTCGGTGCCAACGGTACCATCGATTTGAGCGGGAAGGGCTCCAACCCTCCGAGCAGACCAGCGTCTGGCCGGCCGTCCGGCGACGCGTGGATCGTCGACCGAGCGCGCCGGAGCCTGATGCCCGCGCCCATTGCCGAGGAGAACAGCTCGGGTGACGGGGATGAAGACGGGCGCCTCGACCTCCAACGAGAGATCGCAGACCGCTTTGCGCTCGGCGACTTTGCTGGCGCCCTCAACGCGGCCGAGCTCCTTCTTGGCGAGCACCCGGATGACAAAAGCGCGGCGCACTATGCGAGCTCCGCCCGTGAACGCCTCGAGGAGCGCTACACGACCCGCATCGGCTCACTCGACTATGTCTTCAACCGGACCGTTCCGGAGGCCAAAGTGAAGTGGCTCGGCCTCGACCCGCAGGCGGCCTTCTTGCTGTCCCTTTCGGACGGCCAGACGACCGTTGCCGAGGTCCTCGAGCTCTGTGGAATGGGCAGGCTCCAGGCAATGCGGGTGTTTACCGAGCTGCTGGAGGCGAAAGCCATCGAGCGCGTGGCCTGACCGCCTGGGTGCTTGCACCTTGGGGGCCCGGCGTTACCATCCGCCCCCATGGCACCCGCCCCGAAGAAGATCGTGCTCGCCTATAGCGGCGGGCTGGATACCTCGGTGATTCTTACCTGGCTGAAGGAGACCTACGGTGCAGAGGTCGTCGCCTTCTGCGCAGATGTAGGTCAGGGCGAAGAACTCGGAGGACTCGACGAGAAAGCACGTGCCACGGGCGCATCCAAGTGCGTGATCGCCGACCTCAAAGAAGAGTTCGCCAGAGATTTCTGTTTCCCGATGCTGCGCGCCAACGCGGTGTACGAAGGAGACTACCTTCTAGGAACTTCCATCGCGCGTCCGGTCATCATGAAAGCCATGATGGACGTGGTGGCGGAGGAGGGCGCCGACGCGATCGCACACGGCGCGACCGGCAAGGGCAACGACCAGGTTCGTTTCGAGCTCACCGCGATGGCGATCGATCCGCGCATCCAGGTGATCGCGCCTTGGAGAGTCTGGTCGCTACGTTCGCGGAGCGACTGCATCGCGTATTGCAAAGAGCGTCAGATCCCCATCGAGGTGTCCGCCGAAAAGCCATACTCGATCGACACGAACCTCTTCCATATCAGCTACGAAGGCGGAATCCTCGAAGATACCTGGACTGAGCCGAGGAAGGACATGTTCCAATGGACCACCGCTCCTGAGGATGCGCCCGACGAACCAGAGTACGTCATCATCGGCTACGAGCAGGGCAACCCGGTCAGCGTGAACGGCGAGCAACTGTCCCCCGCCAACCTGATTCTCCGGCTGAACGAGCTCGGCTCCAAGCATGGTGTGGGCCGCGTCGACATCGTCGAGAACCGCTTCGTCGGAATGAAGTCACGTGGGGTTTACGAGACACCGGGTGGCACCATTCTTCAAAAGGCGCACCGCGCCGTCGAATCCATCACGGTCGATCGCGAGGTGCTTCGTATCCGAGACGGGCTGATCCCGGAGTACGCGTCGCTGGTCTATCGCGGCCTCTGGTACACTCCGGAGCGCGAGATGGTGCAGGCGCTCGTCGACGAGGCGCAAAAGGACGTTACCGGCGAAGCGCGTATCAAACTCTACAAGGGCAACGCGGACGTCGTCGGTCGGCGCAGCCCGAAATCGCTCTACGATCCGGAGTTCGCGACTTTCGAGGCAGACGAGGTGTACGATCAACAAGACGCGACTGGCTTCATCCGACTCAACGCGCTTCGCCTGCGAATTCGGGCGCTTCGAGACCAGCGTCGCGACGATTAACCCTCGCTGTTGCGGGCGAATCGGCTCCTCGGTACTCTAAAAGCTCACAAGGTCTTGGACGTTCCAAGTATACAGTTGGCCGCCGCAATCGTTGGCGGCGTGGGATTAGGCGCGCTGCTTGCCGCAGTCAACGCCGGCATCCACACGCTGGGCGAGGCCGGCCTCCAGGCGCTGTCCGAAGAAGAGGGCCCGACCTCGAAGGTGGCGGCACGCGTGCTTCGCGAGCTGGATGCGGTGCACGCCCGGCTCCTGATCGGCCGAATCCTATGCGTGGCGATGGCGGCGGCTTTCGTCGCCTACGTCTTGCTCGAAGCGTACGGAGCGAGGACGGCTCTACTCGGCGTTTTGGGTATCGCGCTCGCGTACGCGGTCGCCGCGACGGTCTCCGCCGCGGTGGTGGAACAGCGCTCCGGGCAGACGACCTTACGTCTTTGGCGCTGGATGCGTCCCATCGAGCTCGTGCTCGCACCGATTGCAGCGCCTCTCATGTGGCTAACCCGCATCGTCCAGAGACTCGTCCCTGAAGTACCAATGCAGGATCCGGGCCGATTCGCAGAGCTCACCGTCGAACACGTCATCGAGCAGGGCGAGGAAGAAGGCGCGATCGGCGAGGACCACGCACAGATGCTTCGCAGCGTCCTCGAGTTCAAGAACACCGTTGCGCGCGAAATCATGGTGCCGCGGACCCAGGTGGTGGCGCTCGAGCTCTCGACGCCGATCGATGAGGTGCTGGCGAGCATCATGGAGTCGGGGCACAGCCGCTACCCGGTGTACCGTGGCCAGATCGACCACGTGGAAGGTGTCCTCTACGCCAAAGACCTCTTCCAGGTCCTTCACAGTACGGCAGACGCCTCGACCATTTCGCTCGAGAACGTGGTTCGAAAGCCGGTGTTCTTCGCGGCGGAGAGCCAGAAAATCGACGTCCTTCTGAGGGAGATGCAGCGTCGACGGTCGCACCTGGCGGTGGTGGTCGACGAGTTCGGCGGCGCCGCGGGCATCGTGACGCTCGAAGACATCGTCGAGGAAATCGTCGGCGAAATCCAAGACGAGCACGACGATGACGTGCCCCTCGTGCACGAACGTGCGCCGGGACACTACTTCGTCGACGCGAGTATCTCCGTGTACGACCTCGAAGAGGAGCTCGGCGAGCCCTTCTACGAAGACAAGACCGACTTCGACTCGTTGGGTGGGCTGCTCGTGCATCTGGCCGGGCAGGTGCCAGTCATCGGGGAAACCCTTCGCGCGGGCCCCTACCGCGTGGTGGTGCTGGATGCCGACGAACGACACGTCCGACGTGTCGAGATGCTACGGGTGCTCACCCGAAAGCCCGACGAGCCCAAGGCGGCGGCCAGCTAGGAGGCTTCAGGCCCCTCTTCGTAGCTGACCCAGTCCTGGAGGATGTCGGCCCCACTCATCTTCGGGGTCAAGACCGTGTAGTGCGCGATCTGGCCCTCGGGTGCCGCGCCCACCGAACCCACGTTTACGACGTGATACTCCTCCACCGCTCGCTGGAACGGCACATGGGTGGAGCCGCACACGATGATATCGGCCGGGTCGTCGTTGAGGAGAGGCAGGATTTCCTCGTCGCTCAGGTCATGGCCGATCTCGACGTTGGGATCGGCAGGCGAACCGTGGACCATCAGCACCTCTCGGCCGTCGATCAGCGGGATTCGCTGCTGCTCGGGAAGGCGACGAAGACGTTCGGCGACCAGATCCCCGATGGCCGTGCGGGTATCGGCAAAGAGCCGCGCCTGTCGGCGCTGGTCGTCGTCGATCGGCACCAGGCTCTGCGGGTCGACCGAGGCCAGCGCCATGTCCGAGGGGCCTCGAGTGCAGATCGCGCCCACTTCCTGGAGACGCTGCCAGACCTCGAGAGGCTCTTCACCCCCGAGAAGCAGGTCCCCCGCGACGTAGATCCGCTGGACCTCGAGTCGTCGAAGCTCCGCGAGCACGATCTCGAGCGCCATGAGATTCCCGTGCAAGTCCGAGAGGAAGGCGATGGGTCCCGCCGCCGGAGGATTGGCCATGGAGCGAGCCTAGCACCGTGACGCGCTCGTGGCTGGAGTTGACGCTTGCAACGCTCGAGCGGGCGCCTATTCTCACCCGGGGAGAGACCGGAGTTGAGCGAGGGTGGCGATCGAGACAACGTGATTCGCGTTGGTTTCGGGGTGGATGGCAAGCTGACACGCACGCCGATCCCCGAGCCAGCACCCTCACAGCCCGCGCCGCCGCGCCCGAACCCTCGCGAGGGGCTCTACACGGTCAGTGAGGTCGCGCGGCTCTTCGGGTTCAAGCCGTCTCGGCTCCGATACTGGCACCGCTCGGGACTCCTGAGCCCTTCGGCCCGCGTCGACCGAAGGAACTACTACACCTTTCAGGATTTGGTCAGCGTTCGGGCTGCGAAGGAGCTGCTCGACCAGGGAATCCCCCTCCGGCAGGTCCGCGCGTCGGTCGAATCGATCCGGCGTGAGTTTCCAGACGCGACGCGACCGCTCGCCGAGCTCCGAGTGACCGAGGGCAGCCGGAGCATCGTGGTTCAGGATGAGGCGGGCGCGTACGAACCGACCACGGGGCAGGCTGTCTTGGACTTCAGCGTCGACGGGCTGGAGTCCGATGTGGTGAGGCTGCTTCACTTCGACCATGACGACCGCGCGCGTGCCTACGAGCATTACCTCGAAGGCTGTCGGTACGACGAGAACGAACGAACGTTCGACGAGGCCGAGCGGGCGTACAAGCAGGCACTCGAGCTCGACCCCACGCTTTCCAACGCGCTCACGAACCTCGGAAACCTCGAATACCGTCGCGGCGAGCTCGATGCGGCGGAGGCGTACTACCGCAAAGCGCTCGGGTGTGATCCTGAGCAGCCCGAGGCGCTCTACAACCTCGGGTTCGTTCACTTCGAGCGCGATGCTCTCGACGAAGCCATTTTCTATTTCAACGAGGCCCTGTCGAGCGACCCGTCGTTTGCCGACGCCCATTTCAACTTGGCGATGGCCCTCGAGGAGCGCGGGGACGTGCGCGTGGCGAGAGCTCACTGGCAGCACTATCTGGAGCTCGAACCAGACGGCCCTTGGGCCGATATCGCCGCCAAGCACCTTCACCGAGGACCTCGGTCGTGACCGGAGTCGACCCATTTGCCCGTTTTCGCAGCGAATTCGAGAAGGCCGAGCGCTCGGAGGCCTTCGAGGCGAGCCGCTGCGCGCTGGCAACCGCGGACGCCACGGGTGCGCCAGCGGTTCGTTTTGTTCTCCTGAAAGGCGTCGACCCACGCGGGTTCGTCTTCTTCACCAACTTCGAAAGCCAAAAGGCGCGCGCGCTCGACGTGAACCCGCGCGCGGAGATGGCGTTTCACTGGCACACCACCGGTGTTCAGGTTCGCATTCGCGGCGCCGTCGAACGCGTGTCGGACGAAGAAGCCGATGCGTACTTCGCGACACGCGACCGAGGAAGCCAGCTTGGCGCTTGGGCTTCCAAACAAAGCGCGGTCTTAGACACACGCGAATCACTCGAGCGCGCGGTGGAGGAAGTCGCGCGACGTTTCGAGAATGTTTCGGTGTCGCGACCGCCATACTGGGGCGGCTATCGCATCGTGCCCTCCGCCATCGAGTTTTGGTACAACCACGATGATCGCTTGCACGATCGTTGGCTCTACGAACGCGCAGACGACGCGTGGGCCATCAAGCAACTCTATCCATAAACGTTCTTCGTTCGCCTCGTTGACACTTGACGAAGTGAGATGAACTATGGATGTTGAGTGTTGAACCGGGGCAACCATCGTCTCTCAAACAACTTTCGACGTGCGCCTACGAGGGGGTCATGGAAACAGGGTTGGTCAAATGGTTCAACAACGCGAAAGGCTGGGGGTTCATCTCAGCCCGCGATGGTTCTGATGTCTTCGTCCATTACTCGCAGATACATGGCGACGGCTACCGTACGCTGCGAGAAGGCCAACACGTTCGGTACGACTTGAAGTCCGGGCCCCGTGGTCAGTTCGCGGAGAACGTCGTCGTCGGAGAAGAAATCATCGCGAACGCGTCGTAGCCTCAGGGCTGCACGTACTTCTCGAGGTCGAGCGCCCAGCGAACTTCGTCTACGGCTTCGTCCGGCTGATCGAGGTTCTTTCGGTAGGTCACCTCGTGCCACACGTCGAGAACTCGAGCGTCGTCGACCGGGTCCGTCACCTCGACCACCTCGGCAGACGCTTCGGTGTAGCCGCGGTCGCCCGCCTGACCGCCGATTTCTTCGCGGACTCGGCGGAAAAGCTCTTCGGGTTGAGCCGATGGCGCATCGGAACGTTGGCTGCGCGCCGTGAATTGCACCGCGAGTCCGTCGCGTACGACGACGCGCACGCCCGAGTCCATGATGTGGAGGCGAATCCGCTCGGCAATCTGGAGCTCGTGATCGTCCGTTCGGTAAATCTCGACGCCCGCGCTTGCGAGCGCTTGCTGAATGCTCTGAATCGACAGCCTCTCCTCCATCCCACTCATGAAGTGATGCGCCCGGCGCCGAGGACCGTACCACCCTCGACACTCATCGCAAATGCGACAAGAATCGTCCCATGATCGAAGTTGTCGACGCAATTGATCGGCAAGTCGTGCTCCCGCGACCCGCCCGTCGCGTCGTTTCGTTGGTGCCGAGTGAGACCTGGTCCGTGGCGGAGCTTGCTGGCGTCGATCGAGTCGTGGGGCGCACCGACTACTGTTTCGAGCCGGTTGGAGCAGTGGAGTCGATCGCGTCGGTGGGTGGGACCAAAGGGTTTGACGTCGGCGCGGTGAAGGCGCTCGAGCCAGACCTGGTCCTTGCCAACAAGGAAGAGAACAGTCGACCCCAGGTCGAGGCGATGATCGCCGAGGGGTTGCCCGTGCATGTGAGCTTTCCATGTACCGTCGCGGAGTCGCTTTCGTACCTCGAGTCGCTTTGCGTGTTGCTCGGCATCGATCCGGATGCGTCGGCGCACGTGGAGGCGTGTTGTCTCGCCGCCAAACGTGCCGAGTATTCGGGAGCGGATGTCGTTCCCGTCTTCGTTCCGATTTGGAAAGACCCTTGGATGACGTTCGACGACGGCGCGTATGCGAGCGATGTCCTTCGCGTGTGCGGTGGGCACAATGTGTTTGCGAGTCGTGTGAGGCAGTACCCGCTTGCCGCCGATCTTGGGAAGCGTGAGCCGTGGAGCGAGGAGCGTGTCGCCGATCGGGACACACGTTATCCGAGGATTCGCCTCGAGGAGGTCGCCGAGCGCGGCGCCGCTCTCGCGTTGCTGCCGAACGAGCCGTACGAGTTCACCGAGGCCGATGCGGACGAGCTTCGCGCAGCGGGTGAGGTCGCCCCTCTCGAGGTCGAGCTCGTCGATGGGAAGGATTTGTTTTGGTACGGGACGCACGTCGCGCGCGCCGTCGACCGCCTCGGGCGCGTGCTCGCCGAGTTTCGTAAAACGCGAGTTCGTACGGCAACGCACAACTGAAGGGGGTTGCTCCTCCCAAAGGGTGCGGGCCGATGCGTTTTTCGTGGAAAACGACGTCGAAAAATCTAGTCAAGGATCGTCGGCTTCGATATGTTCTTGGCACCTTGGAACCCGTTTCTGACAGACTCGCCTCGATCCTTCCGACGGGCGGCGCTGACGTCGCGATCCACCGCGGCGCTCGACGTCGCGCAAAGCGATGGGCGCTCGACGCCGAGATCGATTTGCTCGGCCCCATCCGCGGGACCGGGCTTGCCATCAACGCCAGCGTGGGCGGCCTCCGCGTCGCGGTCGACATGGGAGTTCCCGTCGGCGAGATCTGCACGCTCCGCGTTCGCACTGCGCCCGACCACCAAACGGTGGAGCATGCGAAGGTGGTCTGGGCCAAGGCCCAGCCCGACGGATATCTTCTCGGGCTCGAGTTCGTAGGCGCTCCGGAAGCCTGAAATCACTCGATTTTCCTGAGAAGGATCACCGATGATTCGAGCGGTTGCGGGAGTTCGCACCGGGGGTTAATCTCTGGACATCTGAGCGTACCGGTGTCGGACGCTACGGAGGTTTACATGCGCCGAAGAATGTTCCTCGGGAAGATACACCGAGCCACAATCACGCACGCCGATCTCGACTACGAGGGGAGCGTCACGGTTGATGCCGACCTGCTCGATGCCGCCGGCATTCTCGAGCACGAGGAAGTGCAGATCTGGAACATCACTCAGGGCACGCGCTTAGCGACCTATGCGCTGGAGGGTCCCCGAGGTTCGGGCGTGATTTGCGTCAACGGCGCCGCCGCGCACCACATGGCTCCCGGCGACCTCGCGATCATCGCGAGCTTCGGCGAGATGAGCGATGAGGAAGCGCGCAAGCACAAGCCGAAGGTCGTGCTCGTCGACAAGAAGAACCGCATCGTCGATACCGGTCCTGAGCGCCCCGGGCCTCAGATGCCGCGCCGAGTAGACGAGCTCGTTCATTAACGCGATGATCGCCCCGTTGCCGGGGTGGCGGAATGGCAGACGCAGGCGACTTAAAATCGCCCGTGGAAACACGTGCGGGTTCGAATCCCGCCCCCGGTACTAGGGCGGCCCGACGGTAGAGGGCTTGGTGTTGCCGTCTT
>CBFCWN010000088.1:0-14968 GCA_965601515.1 uncultured Myxococcales bacterium
CCCAAAACCCAACGATTCCAATCTCCTACCGACCGACCCGCGCGATTTGCGAAACGCGGCCTGTGCGGCCGAGTTCCCGTGGACCGGAGCCCCGGCTTGACTTACATAAATTATGCAATGTATGTATTTGGCCGTGACAACCGCCACCCAGACTCCGGCGAGAGCCCGCCGCACGCAGGACGAACGTCGGCAGGCGACCCGACAGAGGATTCTCGATGGGGCGATGCGCTGTATCGAGCGATCCGGGTACTCGGGTGCGACGGTCATGCGGATTGCCGAGGAAGCGGGAGTCACGACCGGCGCGCTGCAGCATCACTTTGGGGATCGGCGTGGCTTGATGTTGGCCGTCGTCCAAGATGGCTATGAACGCATGGTCGTCGACATCATCGACGCGTTGCCAAGTGGCGGAACGTTGGAGCAGAGGGTGGACGGCGGTGTGGATGCCATGGTGGCGGGCTACAGCTCCGCGCCTGCGGTCAGTGCGTTCGAGATCGTCGCGGCGCTTCGTGAGGTCGAAGACTTTCAAGCCGAGCACCCATCGATCGCGAACCCAGGTGCAATCGAGCTCGACCGCGCGTGGCTCGAGCTCTTTGATGACGCCCCTGCAAGCGACGCGGTGAAGCGAACGACGCGCCAGCTGATTCGTGCCACGATCCTAGGAGTCTTGGTCTCCGTGCGCAGCGGGCTCAGCGGCGTCGAGCAGAACACAATTGACGGGCTCAAGAGATCCGTTCTTCATCTCCTAACCTCCTGAAGCACGGCGGGCCTATCTGCCCGCCAAAGGAACACACATGCATAGAAACACGAAGCACCCTGGGTCGAACGCCTACCGCGCGCTTGGCATCCCACTGGTTCTCGTCGCCACCGCCCTGGTCGGGTGCGGCTCGTCCGATGGTGAAGCGGGGAGCGGCGGAGTCGGGGGAAGTGGAGAGATTCCTGCCGTTCCTAACGACGGGTTCTACCTTCCGCCGGACGACCTCCCGGGCATGCCGCCGGGCACGTTGCTCCGGAGCGAAGAGGTTGCACCCATCGCGGCGAACAGTCGTACTTTCACGGTCCTCTACGCGTCGGAGTCCCTTGGCGGCGAGGCCGTTGCCGTGTCGGGCCTCGTCGTCGTGCCGGACTCCCCCCCACAAGACGGCAGCTTCAACGTCGTGTCGTGGGCACACGGGACCAAAGGCATCTCGGACAATTGTGCGCCATCGCGTGGCTTCAGCGGCTCCTCGCATGATTTCTTCGATATTGCGCCGGAGCTCGTCGATGCGGGATATGTCGCGGTGAGCTCGGACTACGAGGGCCTCGGGACGCCGGGCCTTCACCCCTATCTCGTTGGCGAAAGCCAGGCGCGTGGCTCACTCGACATCGTCCGTGCGGCGTCCCAGATGGACGCGGTGGGTGAAATTGGGCAGGTGGCGGTCTGGGGCCGATCCCAAGGTGGACAGACCGCTCTCTTCGCAGGCGAAATCGCACCGACGTGGGCACCGGAGCTCAACCTCGCCGGGGTCATTCCGGCGGCGCCGGCATGCTGTCTCGAGCTCCTCATTGGAATTGGCCCGACCGTCGCCGGGTCCCGCGGGCTCGTCTGGATGGCCGCCGTCGCCTTCGCCGACACGTACGACCTCGACCTCGACGCGGCATTCGCGCCGGAAGCCATCGCCGCCATCGATCAGCTGCTCGAAGACGAGGTCTGCTACGAGGAATGGACCGAAGCTGCACGAGATTTCGACAACGCCGGCATCGTGATCAACGTCTCGGAATCCGAAGACTGGTCGGAGGCTCTGCGTGACAGCTCACCGGGCCAAGTTACGACCGACGTTCCGGTCCTGCTCCTTCAGGGCAGTGAGGACACGACGACTCCACAGCTCACGTCGGACATTCTCTCGGATGAACTTTGCGCCATCGGGACCCCTCTCGACTATCGAGTCTTCGAGGGCTTCTCCCACAACGATTCAACGGCAATGAACATGCCGCTGATGCTCGAGTGGACTGCCGCACGCTTTGCGGGCGAGGCAGCCAACTCGACCTGTGAGTAGTTCGCTAATTCATAACTCTGCAGAAGAAGGTGAGCGCGAACGTAAAGCACTCATCCCAACGGCTTTCCGGTTCGTCTGCGATGCAGTAGGCGACCAACCCCTGACACGCGTCTTGTTGGTCACCCGGCTCAGTACACTCACCCTCGTTGCACAGATCGACCGGATCGGGAGCTCCACCGGTTCCACCTTGGCCGCCGGTGCCGCCTGTACCACCGCCCCCATCGTCGTCGCAGATGATGCCGCGTGCGAAAGCGAAGCACTCGTCCCAGCTGGTTTCGGGCTCTTCCGCGACGCAGTAGAGCACGAGCTCTGCGCATAGATCGTAGCGATCGGGGTCCGTCGTGCAGATGCCCGTATCGCAGATGAAGTCGGGATCCGGGGTGCCGCCGCTACCGGCCGTGCCTCCCACGCCAGCCATTCCGCCGCTACCGGCCGTACCGCCGCCGCCCGCCGCACCGGCTGAGCCGCCGCCGCCCGCCGCACCGGCTGAGCCGCCGCCGCCCGCCGCACCGGCTGAGCCGCCGCCGCCCGCCGCACCGCCGCCGCCGGCCGTACCGCCGCCGCCGGCCGTACCGCCTTCGCCGGCCGTGCCGCCGATACCAGCCGAACCGCCTTCGCCCGCTGCGCCGCCGATGCCTGCCATGCCGCCGCCGCCGGCTGAGCCACCGTCGCCCGCCGTACCACCGCCGCCTGCGTCACCACCGTTGCCCGCCGTACCGCCGGCACCGGCCATACCACCTTCGCCCGCCGATCCACCGCCACCGGTGGTGCTGCTCGCGCAGCCAATCAATGAGACCGCGCCCGTCAGCGCAGCGACAACTACAAGATTAGTGAACCTCATATCCGAACCTTCCCATCCCAGCGACTCAACTGTACCAGCTTTCAAAGGACGAGCCGGCGCAAAAAGCGCGCGCCGACACCGCACTTGTGTGCAGGTTGTGCGATTGCTGGGACGACGCCGAAGCGCGTATTACACATGCGCGAATTGGGCGACCACACTCAAGTTAAGAGCAATCCAGATTACACGTGAGCGATTGTACGTTGCGTTACTTCGACCGTACGCCGGCTTGAATCGAGAGTCGGCAGCCGGTGACGTCCCTCGTCGGCCCGAACTCGATGTGCCGCCTCTTCTTCGGGAAGTTGTACCCGACGCCGCCGCCCGCGATGCCGTACGAGGGCGCGCCGAACTTCGCCTTGATGTGGTCGCCAATCTCCGCGCACGGCTTCTCCGACTTTTCGGAGACGAAGGTCAGCGAGAAGTAGTGGGCGCGGTCGTCGATCCCAAAGAATGCGCTCTCGTAGAAGAACGAGTCTTTCTTCGCGCACGCGACCATCGAGTCGCCTTGAGGTTTACAGCGGGCACCGCGCTTCTCGGAAGCTGAAGTGAAGTCTGCCCGCGTGAACCGACCGACCGCGAGGTCGTAGTAGTCGATCCACTCGTCGGCGACCCTCGACCAAGATGTCTCCTCGGCGCTGGCCGTCGACGAGAGCGCGATGACGGCGATCAGTACCAAAGCCCTCATCGGCGCGCCGTCTTCTTGAACTCGATACGCGCAACCGTGCGTCGGTGAACCTCGTCGGGGCCGTCGGCCAGTCGGAGAGTTCGGCTGTTGGCCCAGTCGCGCGCAAGCCCGAAGTCGTTCGAGACGCCGCCCCCTCCGTGTGCCTGCACCGCTTCGTCGAGCACCTTGAGCGCCGTGTTCGGGGCCTTGACCTTGATCATCGCGATCTCCGCCTTGGCCGCTTTGTTGCCGACCTTGTCCATCATGTCGGCCGCCTTCAGCGTGAGAAGGCGCGCGCACTCGATGTCGATCCGGGCGTCTGCGACTCGCTGCTCCCACACGGAGTGCTCGTAAATCTTCTTTCCGAACGCCTCGCGACTCATGAGGCGCTTGCACATCTTTTCGAGGGCCCGTTCCGCGACGCCGATTAGCCGCATGCAGTGGTGGATGCGCCCCGGCCCAAGCCGACCCTGCGCGATTTCGAAGCCTCGTCCTTCGCCAAGCAGCATGTTGCTCGCCGGCACGCGGACGTCTTCGAACGACACCTCACCGTGTCCGTGCGGAGCGTCGTCGTAGCCGTAGACCGGAAGGTAGCGCTCGACCGTCACGCCCTTCGTGTCCTTCGGAACGAGAACCATGCTCTGCTGTAGGTGAGACGACGCGCCCGGGTCGCTCTTGCCCATGACGATCATGATCGTGCAGCGCTTGTCCATGATGCCCGACGTCCACCACTTGCGACCGTTGATGACGTATTCGTCGCCGTCTCGGCGAATCTCCGTACAGATGTTGGTCGCATCCGACGACGCCACCTCGGGTTCGGTCATCGCGAACGCGGAGCGAATTCGCCCATCGAGAAGCGGCTTCAGCCATTCCTTCTTCTGGGCTTCGGTGCCGTACCGTTCGAGGACTTCCATGTTGCCGGTGTCGGGCGCGGAGCAGTTGAACACCTCGGGTGCGAAAAGGACACGCCCCATGATCTCGCAAAGCGGCGCGTACTCGAGGTTGGTGAGCCCTGCGCCAAGCTCGCTCTCGGGCAAGAAGAGGTTCCAAAGGCCGGCTTCCTTCGCCTTCGTCTTCAACTCTTCCATCATGGGTGGGACCTCCCATCGATCCGGAAGCGCCGCGTGCTCCGCGTAGAAGGCGTCTTCGTTGGGATAGATGTGAGCCTCCATGAAGTCCTGGAGGCGCTCGATCAGGGCCTGCGTCTTATCGCTGTAGGTGAAGTCCATCCTGGACGCGATACTGGCATAGAAAGCCCGCGATGCTCACGACCGACAACGTGACCAGCAGTGCACACACGGGACGTGTCACGGCTTCAACCGAACCCGTCGGCGTCGCCGAATCAAGGGGACACGCAGGGTGCCTAGAAGCTCAAGGATTGCAGGGTCTTGCAAGACGACCCGCGCGTTTCGCGAGAAACGCAGGGTTTTCGTCAGTTCCCGAGGCCGGTCCGCGAGCTCGGAATCATCTCGAGTTGGCCCGCCTCGAAGGGCGCATCTTCCCGGGGCTCGGGAATCTCCCATGGATTAGGATGGCCCGGTGTGGTGCTACAAGCGACGCTGGATGCTGACGCTGAGCCTGGTCGCCGTTGGCGTTGCCTGGGCTCTCGTGGCGTTGCGAGGCTTCTGGTACCCGTCGGCACTCGCTTTCCTCGGAGCGGCTCTTTGCGCCTTGGGTTCGCTTCGGCTGCGAACCCGATCCCGCGAGTCGCTAGGCACCCGGTTGTGCGTTGTCGCCGGGCTCACATCGTTGTCGCTGGTGACCGCACTTGGGGCGATCTGGCCGAGTGCGTTTACTGTGGTTGCGCTGGCCTTACTCCCGGCCTTCGGCTTTGGCCTCGCCGCACTGTTCAAGACTTCGCTGATCTACACGAAGCGAAACTGGTCGACGTATTTCGCGTACGGGTCCCTCGTGGGCACGTGGTGCGTCCTCGCCCACGGCGTTTGGCTCGCCACGTCCGTCGTGTCCGGGCGCGTGACGATTTGATAGGCGCGAATGCGAACATGCTTGAACACGTCGTCGTCGACGCCGGCGCATCGAACCTGGTGTGTGGTAGCCTCACCCTATGCGCTTCGTGATCATCGGCGCTGGAAATATCGGCAGCCTCTACGCTTCGAAACTCGCCGAGAGTGGTCAAGAGGTGACCGTTCTGGCAAGGGGAGCTCGGTTGGAGCAGATCCGAGCACAAGGCATCGAGCTCGAGCAGGCTGCTTCCGGCAAACGAACCCGAACGCGGATGCATGTCGTAAATCGTCTCGGCCCGGAGGATGAGTACGATGTCGCGCTGGTGATCCTGCCGAAGCAGAAGATCGCTGAGGCCCTGCCGGCGCTTGCCGCGAACGGCGGTACACCGAGCGTGATGTTCTTCGGAAACAACGCGGCCGGACCAGGCGCCATGATCGACGCCCTTGGTCGCGACCGGGTGCTTCTTGGCTTCCCTGGGGCCGCGGCCGTGCCGCACGATGGCGCCATTCGCTACGTCATCACGTCGGCGCGCGAGCAGCCCACGACCCTCGGGGAGCTCGACGGCGCCAGGAGCCGACGCATCGTCGCCATCGCATCGGCGATCGAGGCGTCGGGGTTCCCCGTGTCGGTGTCCAAGAACATCGACGCCTGGCTCAAGACCCACGTCGCCGAGATTCTCCCCACCGTGTGCGCGCTCTTTCGGGCAGGAGGCCGTCCGGAACAGCTGGCTTCGGACGACGAGTCGCTACGGCTCATGGTCCGCGCCATTCGTGACGGGTATCGGGTCCTACGAGCAAACGGCGTTCCGATCACGCCGCGTGTCCATCGGGTATTCGAGTGGTTGCCCGAGTCGGTGCTGCTGTCCGTGATGCGCCGTACGGCGGGCGACGAGACCGCGGCGATCAAGATCGGCCACGCGGAGGAGGGCCTCGCGGAGTGGCTGCTCCTGGCGGACGAGTTTCGTGAGCTCATCGCGAGTGCCGGAGTCCCCACACCCTCGATCGACGCCGCGTACAAACACCTGAGCACGGAGGCGTTGCGTGCAAATTGAGTTCGTGGGTGCGGTCGGCGGCGACGTCACCGGCTCCCGACATATCGTTCACACGGAGAAGGCGGACATTCTTCTCGACTGCGGTCTCTTTCAGGGCCGCCGCTCCGAAACGATCGAGCGAAACCAGAGGCTCGGCTTCCGTGCGCGGGACATCGACATGATGGTGCTCTCGCACGCGCACATCGATCATTCGGGAGCGCTACCCCGGCTCTACAAACAGGGTTTTCGGGGGTCGATCTACTGCACTCCTGCGACTCGAGATCTCTGTGCCGTCATGCTCGAGGACTCCGCCGAGATTCAGGCGCAAGACGCCGCCTACATCAACCGCAAGATCGAGCGAGACGGATCGGACATGGAGCCCGTCGAACCGCTCTACACACAACGAGACGTCGTCGGCACACTCGAGCTGATGGTAAACGTCCCCTACCATCGACCGCATCCGATCGCGGAAGGTGTGAGCTTGATTTTCTATGACGCCGGGCACGTTCTTGGCAGCGCAATCGTCGCTCTCGATGTCGACGTCGTCGGCGAGCAGCGACGGCTCGTGTTCTCCGGAGACCTGGGCCGGCGGAACATGCCGATACTCTGCGACCCCGAGGTGCCCCCCGGCGCGTCGTGCCTGCTCCTCGAGTCGACGTATGGCGACCGTGTCCACGATCCGATCGAACGCATGGAAGATGACCTTCACGCCGTCATCACCCGAACGATCGAGCGCGGAGGCAAGGTCATCGTCCCGTCTTTCGCACTCGAACGCGCGCAGGAGGTGGTTTACGGGCTGAAGCGTCTCTCCGACGAAGGGCGGCTTCCCAACGTCCCGGTCTACGTCGACTCGCCTTTGACCGTGGAGATCACCGACGTCTTCCGGATGCACCCCGAATGCTACGATGAGGAGACCCGCGAGATCTTGACGAGTGGCGACTCGCCTTTCGATTTCGATCAGCTTCGCTACGTCTCATCGGTCGATGAGTCGAAGGCAATCGACCGAAGTGACGAGCCTGCGGTCATCATCTCGGCCAGCGGGATGTGCGAGTTCGGCCGCGTCGTCCACCACCTCGTTTCACACATCGAAAGTCCGAAGAACACGGTGTTGATCGTGGGCTATCAGGCGCAGCACACCCTCGGGCGTCGACTCGTCGAACGCCGTCCGCGGGTTCGGATCTTCGGCCTCGAGCGCGAGCGTCGCGCGGAAGTGGTCGTCCTCAACGGGTTCAGCGCCCACGCCGGACAGGATGATCTCTTGGAGTTCGCCGAGGCGGTGCGGTCGAACGGTCCACTTCGGCAGGTCGCGCTGGTCCACGGCGAGGACAGGCCGCGTGAAGTCTTGCGGTCTCTTCTAGAGGACCGAGGATTCCCTGCGGTCACGACCCCAGCGCGAGGCGACCGTATGCACGTCTAGCGGTCTGCCTTGCCCAGAATCGAGGCAAGGCCGCTGAGGAAAGGCGTCCCAAGAAGAGCAGGGCGGTTATAGTACGGAGATGAACGACCTTTTCGAACATAAGGCAGGGGACTGGGACAGCAGGCCTGTGCCGGCGCAAATCTCCGCGGGCGTGGGCAAGGCGCTCCTCGAACGAGTCGACCTTCACGAGAACATGGTCGTCATGGATTTTGGGGCAGGGACGGGCCTCATCTGTGCGCACGTGGCGCCGCACGTGGGCCGCGTCCTCGCGGTGGACCTCTCTGCTGCGATGCTGGCGCAGCTTGCTGCCAAGTCCGAGCTCGAGGGCAAGGTCGAGCCGGTGCAGATCGACATTCTCACCACGCCCCTCGAGCGCCCGGTCGACGTCATTGTGAGTGCCATGGCGATGCACCACGTCGAGGATACCGGCCGCTTGCTGAAGGCTTTCGCCGAGCACCTCGTTCCCGGGGGCAAAGTCGCCCTCGCGGATCTCGATTCGGAAGACGGCACCTTCCACCCCCCAGACACCGAAGGGGTGTACCATCGAGGATTCGATCGCGACGCCCTGCGTCGGCAGCTCGAGGCCCACGGGTTCCGCGACATCGATTTCACGACTGCGGTCGAGGTGGACCGCGACGAAAAGCGCTACCCGGTCTTCCTCGTGACGGCGACCCGCGCCTGAGGTTCTTGGTCACCGCCGGCTATGCGTTCAAACGGTCGGACTGGTCGATGAGCTCGTCGACGAGCGAATCGAGCCACCGCTGAGCGTGCGAGCTCGTGAGAACTGCGGCGAACACAGGCCAGGTCGCGTCCGCGATGGCGTCGATGGGCGGACGGAGCTCGTTCTCTTCGAGCAATAGGGCTTCCCGTAGGGTCTTGCCCGCCGCGTAGGCGAGCGCCCGCTCGATCCACTCCCGAACACCCGCCTGCATCTCGGGGGAGTCCGCCATATGGCGTGCGGTGAGCTCCACGACCCCGCCCATGTCCGCAGTGAGCTCGTCATCGGCCGCCTCCATGAAGAAAGCCGGTGACTTCCACAGGATGAATTCCGCGAACGCCGTACGGAACTGGACTGAAGCTGGGTCGTCGATCTTGGAGATGGCGAACTCGGCCGCGCGTTCGAGCAGACGCTCCGAGCTTTCGGCGAGGAAAGACTTGATCTCGGGCTCGATGCGCCTTTCGAGCTCCTCGACCATTCTCTCGGCGAACGCGCCAGCGCTGACTAGTACGCCGAATCGGCCAACGGGGGACGCCTTCACCATCACACGCGGTAGGAGCGTCGAGAAGTCTTTCAGCGCACGGTAGAGAGCGTCGTTGAGCACCGCCTCAGCGGCTTCTCCCCGAAACATGGTACGCACCCAGTCCGGGTGGACGAGCCCGGGTCTCGCCAACGCCTCGCGCAGCTTTTTCGTGGCCTCCACCGGGAGAAAGCGGCCGATCGGCTCCCCGTCCTCCCGTAACTCTGCGATCACTACCCCCGCGACTCCCGAGACGATCGGTTTCGAGATCTCGGTCACGAGACCAGCATCCATCAGTCGGTCGGCAAGCTCCTTCGTTGCGTCGGCGTCGACCAGATCGAGCGCCGGCGTGGCGAGCAATTCATCCCAAGTGGCCTCCAAGAGTGCTCGCCACTCCTGCCGAGGTCGCTCCCCTTCGGTCAGGCGGTTGCGAAGCCAGAGCTTCAATTCAGCACGGTGATCGGCTGTCGCATTCACACGCGGACCTTAGCCGACCTGCTCTCAAGCAAAAGGCGGTGAGCTGAAATAGGGGCTCGTGGGCATGAACCACGAACGATCCGGCCACCGGGGTTTCGACAGAACGAGTTCGAGGTGGGCAGGCACGGCCTCGAGATCACCGAAACCTCGTCCGGCTACGACGTCGCGCACGTGCTGGACGCAAAGCTTTCGTGGTGGTTCGTCTCGGTTCGGTCCGCCAAGGTGCGCAAGATCCACGACTGGATCCTGGAGGCTCTTCTCGATCGGTTGGAATCGCCCGAGATCGTCGCGAGCCGTTGACGACCCGCACGTGCGCCGCGGAGCGGTGATCGTCGATTCGGCTCGGGTCTTGCATGATAAGTGTCCGTAATGACGTTACGGAACCGGGAAGTGCGAGCCACCGATGGCCGCCGCCGCTCGACGTGGGTGGAAGCCCTCGCGTTCTCCGAAGAGATTTCGGTGACCGCCTTTCGCAGGCGTGTGGTCACCATCCCAGCGTACGTCGCCGCCTGGCTGCTCCTCAGCGCGCTCGCGCCTGTATGGATCCCCGTGGCGCTCATCGTGGGGTTGATCCGACGGCGTTCGCTGATCGTGCTGCGTCTGCTTGTTCTCTTCTGGGGCTACCTGACCACCGAGCTGATTGGGCTCCTTCGGGCAGCTTCCATCTATGCGTTTGCCCCGTCTGCCGAACGCGAGGAACGGTTCTTTCGTCTGACACGCTGGTGGGGCACGACGCTCTTTGGATGGATCCGTCGCGTGCTCGCACTCCAGTTGGTGGTCGAGGGCGATGACCAGATCTTACCAGGGCCACTTCTCGTGCTCGAGCGCCACGCCAGCATCATCGACACGATTCTGCCCGTCGTACTGATCTCCGACGCCAAGGGCCTCCGTCTACGCTACGTGTTCAAGAGGGAGCTACTCGTCGATCCGTGCATCGACGTCGCAGGTCACGTGTGGCCCAACTACTTCATCAATCGGGGCGGGGACTCCGATCGAGAAATTGCCGGAGTGCGCGCGTTGGCTGAGAATCTCGACGGCGACGGGATCTTGATCTATCCCGAGGGCACCCGATTCTCGGTTCGGAAGCAGGTGCGGGCTCTTCGCCGCCTCGCCGAACGCCATCCGGAGCTCGTACCGGCCGCTCGCACAATGCAGCACGTCCTTCCGCCGAAGCCCGGTGGGGTCCTCGCTCTGTTGGACGCTGCGCCGAACGCAGACTGCCTGATCGTGGCGCACCGCGGCCTCGAGGGCTTCGCCGAGGTCAAGGACCTCTTGGACGGCAGCATCGTTGGCAAAGAGCTGCGTGTGAAGATGTGGCGAATCCCGTCACGGGACATCCCACCCGAGCCTGCGCGGGCCCAGTGGCTCTTTGCCGTATGGAAGGAGGTCGATCGATTCGCCGGCGAGGAGGATTGAGACTCCATCGTGTCCGGAGGACCGCCTTCGTGGCGTCGTGTCCGACGAGGATGTCCCGCGCCACACACGCGGGCTCCCGGGATTTACGGTTTGCGTGTGCGTCGACCGAATGCGAGAGTTTTCGCTTCCATGGCTGAAGACATCGACCGCTCCCGCGGCTCGGCGAACCGGCATCGACCAGGCGCGAAGCGACGGCGGTCATCGCGTGCGGGGATGTCCCTGGGCAGGCTCTTCGGGATCCAAATCCGACTCGACGCGAGCGTCCTCATCGTCTTTACGTTGGTCGTATACAGCTTGGGCGCTGCGCTGTTTCCCCGCTGGCATCCCACGTGGGGCCCCACGCTGACGTGGGGCACTGCGTTCATGGCTGGGGTCTTGTTCTTCGCGTCTCTTCTGGCCCACGAGCTTTCGCATTCCGTCGTCGCCAAGCACCGGGGTATCCCCGTGCCGCGTATCACGCTCTTCGTGTTTGGCGGCGTATCGGAGCTCGAGCGGGAACCAGACACGCCGGCAACCGAGCTGCTGATCGCGATCGCCGGTCCTGCGATGAGCGCGCTTCTTGGATTCGCGTTCAGCTGGCTCGGAACCACGCTTGCAGGCTCCAACTTCGCCGACGGCCTTCTCGAGGACCCTCAGGCGGCCATGGCCGGGCTCGGACCGGGGGCGACGCTCTTTCTCTGGCTGGGCCCGATCAATTTCATGCTCGCGTTCTTCAACCTGATTCCGGGTTTCCCCCTGGACGGTGGCCGGGTCCTGCGCGCCATGCTGTGGCGCATCTCGGGTGACCTCGGAAGCGCCACGCGCTGGGCGTCAAACGCGGGCCGCGCGTTTGCTTGGGGGCTCATGGGTCTCGGCGTGCTTCAGGCCGTCGGCAACAACTTGATGCAGGGCGTTTGGTTGCTTCTGATCGGCTGGTTCCTCAACAACGCGGCTCGGCAGAGCTACACGCAGCTTCTGGTGCGACAGGCTTTCGAGGATTTGATCGTCGGCAACCTCATGCGAACGCACTTCGAGGTCGTCGACCCGGACGTCACCATCGAGGAGTTCGTAAACGACTTCTTGCTCCGGAGCGCTCAATCCGCGTGGCCCGTAGTCGAGTTGGGTAGAGCCATTGGTCTCATCAACTTCGAGGACGCCCGGTCGATCGGCGAGAATCTTCGAGGCACCCAAACCGTCCGCGATGTCATGAGCCCGATCGACGAGTGTCTGCGTCCAGATGTTGCTGGGCACGAGGCGCTTCGAGCGCTCACGGCGTCGGAGGAGGATCCACTACCCGTCATGGAGGGGCACGAAATCGTGGGTTTGCTTCACAAGGCCGACATCGCGCGTTGGCTTGCGCTCCACCAGTTGGACGCCCACGAGAGGGACACGCGGGGTACCTAGAACCCCAACGATTGCGACCGCTTGCAAACCGACCCGCGCGATTCGCAAAAAGCGCTGGGTTTTCGACAGGCCGCGCGGCCCGTGCGAGCTCCGAAAAGGTCTGTTTCTCGTCCGAGCGGCCCTAGCCGAGAGACGGCAGCTCAGAGCCGGCCACGCCCGACCGGGAGTCGTTGGCCGTCGGTGAACGACTTGAAGGCGGGAATGGCGACCTGGCCTTTGGAGGGGTGCCGCAGCTGTTGAGCCGGGTCGGTCGTGGGGTTCGAGGCATAGGTCCGACCATCGTAGCGAAGGCGGGCGTCGTGGCTTCGGAGCAGACCCCCACCGCTCGCGCGAACGATGAGGTCTCGCCAGCCATGCGTCGACGTCTCGGCCACCACGATGGGAGGCCTCGTGACCGTCATCCGCGTGACGAGCCTGAACTCGTCCCGCGTTGTTGCATAGACCAAGGTGTCGCAGCCGCCGGTGCCGCAGACGGCCGGTCCCGCGACGTGAACGATCCACTCGGGGCGACCATCTTGGTCGAGGTCGGCCTGCGCTGCGAAGAAGTGGATGGGTCCAGGCTGGTCCTTCAGGTCCTCGAGCAATTGGCCGACGAGCGCGGGGGGTGGGGACTCCGTGGCAGCACATCCAGACAAGGACGTTGCCCCCGCGAGCGTAACAACGAGCGGCAAGCGAGCGAACCAAGGTTTTCCGAGCATGTCACCAAGACAAACGAAGAGTCGGGCGCCATCATTCCCGAAAGCCACACGTCGCCCCTTTCCCGTTGCTTGCGAGTTGTATCTTAGTGCTGCCCACTCAGCCGCCGCCGAGAGGCAAGGTGAGCACCGGTCCTTCCGTGGCCGCCTCTTGCGTCACCGCGGAGAACGCCTCGGCCAAGGTCGCGAAGGCCGACCTACTGCGATCGTCGTCATCCGGTACGTAGTACCAGCCGCCTCGGTACTGAACGCGCAACTGTGCCTTGGGACGTTGCTCGGAGTACCGTAGACGAAAGAAATCGCGGAAGTTTCCCACGTTGACCCCGGGCGCGGGCCAATCCGCGCGTGCCCAACCCCGGTCGATATGCTTCTTGGGAACCTCGATGCCGAGAGTCAGGTAGTTCATTGCGTCCAACACCGAACGGGTCTCGATGAGGATCTCGTCGGCGAGCCGATCGCTCACCTCTTGACCAGCCGTGAGGTAGAACGCTGCGCGTGCGGGGTCGATCTGCAGGAGGCTATGGAGCTCATGAAATTCTTCTGCTTCCGGATCGAAGTAGATCACTGCCCTTTGTTTCTGCGTGGTAAGCACGACGTCGCCGCTTTCGGCAACTCGCTCAAAGCTGT
Source organism: uncultured Myxococcales bacterium (assembly GCA_965601515.1). Lineage (GTDB taxonomy): Bacteria > Myxococcota_A > Polyangia > Polyangiales > Houyiibacteriaceae > SG8-38. The sequence goes on from CBFCWN010000088.1 coordinate 13,784, forward strand.
AGCCGGCTTCTGCGGCGCGAACGAGGTCGGTGCCGTTCACACGGCAGTTCTCGTTCCGAAAGAAGAACGTGGCCCAAACGAAGCCGAACAGGAAGTAGAGGAACCACCGGGCGCATCGCCTGGGCTGCGGATGAGAGCCTTGCTTGACAGGAGCTGACGCAGATCTACGACGCCTTCATGCCAGCTCCGGTGAGCACGGAACTCGTGTGGGAAGAGATTCAGAGGCGCTCGTTCGCCGTTCTCTCTTACGTGAACCCCCAAGGGCGCGCCCGATCCTCGGGCATCGTGTATGTCCCGGTAGACCGGATTCTCTACGTTCGGGTGGCGAACGACTCGTGGAAGGCGAAACACATCCGTCTCAACCCCCACGTCGCGCTCAACGTGACCATTCCAAAACGCATTCCGTTCATGCCCTGGATCCAGATCCCCGATGCCACGATCGCCTTCAGCGGCACCGCACGCGTGCTTGCGATGCGCGACCTGGAGCCCAAGCTCCTCGAAACTCTGACGAGCCGGATGATCAAGGGGCACGACAATCTCGAAGAGAACTGCATGATCGAGATTCGCCCAACCGGTCACTTCGCCACGTACGGTGTGGGTGTCCCTCTACTGGACATGCGGGACCCGAAGAAGGCAAGGGGACGCACGCCGGTCAGCTGACCAGGCGCGGCAGTGTCACAGGGGGTAGCGGCGATGTTTTCCCAGCCACCGCGTCTCGAGGGCCGTCACCGCATCGCGGCCTTCTTGTATGCTTGCATGGGCGTCGTGAGCTTGGTGCTTGGCGGCATCTACTTGTTTCGGGATTCGTTCATGCCGTATCACGCGGCTGCCCTGGGCAAGGATTGGAGCGAGCTCGGCCCTGCGACTCGGACGCTCATCAAGGCCCTCATGGAAGTTGCGGGGGGCGGCTGGCTGGCGCTCGGAGCGCTGCTCTTGTTGCTGGTTGCGTTTCCGATTCGACGCGGTGAACGATGGGCGCGAATCGCCGCACCGGCGGCGCTACTGCTCTTCTACGTCCCCACGCTGCTTGCCACTCTGAGCGTGCTTCATGAGACACCGGGTTCGCCACCTTGGCGCTTCAATGTGGTGGCGTGTCTAGTCGCGGTTGTGGGCCTTCTTTTGGACGCACCTTGGCGCTCAGTTCGCCGCGCTCCCGGCGGTGCCCCGATCTCGTAAGCTACTGCT
>CBFCWN010000089.1:0-14633 GCA_965601515.1 uncultured Myxococcales bacterium
GTGCCCAGAACATGCGCAATCTCAACGGGTTACCGATCGACCCGCGCGATTTGCGGGAAACGCTGCGGTTTTGGCAGGCCGCGCGGCCTGGTGGGGCGTGAGTTGGGTGGCGTGTGGCGCCGGTGGGAGCGGCACCGAGGCTCGCGACGCAGGTGCTCGCGAGCGGGACCCGGTCGCTCCGCTCCCCCCACTCGCTGTGCCGCACATCGCGAGCGTCTGTGACGCACGCAACGGCTGCCGAACTTGAGAAGGGGCGGCGCCCAAGAGCCGAGAAGTCTGGCCGTCGGGTGACACGGCAGCTCCGTGCCCTTCGGAGACGCCAACGCGAATGGGGCGCCGTAGGCCTTCGGGTGGGTGGGTATCACCAAGCCGTAGCAGGCAGCCAAGTATGTCTTCAGACGTCTGGTCGAGCGCTGACTTCGAGCGATCGCAGCATGCGAATCGCGCGGGTTGATCCGCAAGCTTCTGGAATTGTTGGTGTTTTAGGGGGGCTGCGTGTCCCCTAACAGGGTGGCGGTGCGGTGGGCGATTAGCATCGTGGGGGCGTTCAGGGCCGAGACCGGGGTCCAGGGGATGGCGGAGGCGTCGGCGATTCGGAGGCCGCGCACTCCCTTGAGCCGGAGAGTGGTGTCCACCGGGTCGGAGCTCGTTTCGCCCATCCGGCAGGTGCCCGCGAAGTGGTACGTGGTGATCGTGTTTTTGCGGACGTAGTTCGCGATCGCTTCATCGCTCTTCACGCGCGCGCCGGGCATCAGTTCTCGCGCGCCCCAGTCGAGCAGGCCTTTCGCTCTTCCGATGCGCTGCGCGATGCGCACGCCCTTGATCATCGTCTCCATGTCTTCGGGGTTCGAGTAGTACGCAGGGTCGATGAGGGCCTGCTGTCGGACATCCTTGCTTGCAAGACGGAGCGTCCCGCGGCTCTTCGGTTTCCCGAGGATCAGGATGATTCCGAACATGTGATCGGTGAAGTTCTGTACTGCGGAGATCTTGAATGCTCCCCGAACCATTGCCCGCACCGTGGCACGACTCCGAGGACCGTATGCCGAGTGCGGGATCACCATTGGCGGAAGCATGCGCTCCATCATCTGACGCATCGCCGAGGGCGCAGGCCAATACACGTAGCAGGTGTCGCTTTGTGACGCGGGTAGGTCCGTATCCGGGTTCGTACGAAAGAAGCTGTAGAGCTGTGGATAACGGCAGTCGATGTCTTTCTTCGTCTTGAAAAAGACCGGGACGTTCGGGTGATCGTGGAGCCCAGAACCGACACCGGGTTCATCCAAGATCACGGGGATGTCGTGCTCCCGCAGATGCTCCGCCGGCCCGATTCCCGAGAGCATCAGCAGTTTCGGCGTTTCGAGCGCGCCCGCGCACAGCACGACCTCTTTCGTGGCTTCCGCGCGTTTCAGCTCTCCTTCGTGTTCGAACTCGACCGCCCGTGCTCGCTTATCCGTCGTAAACACCACGCGATGTGCGCGAGCCTTCGAGAGGATGGTGAGATTTGGCCTTTCCCCCGCGTCTCGAATGAACGCGACGTACGAGCTTCGACGACCATCGCCCTCGTACGACATCCACTCGTAGCCGATGGCATTCGTCATGTTGCCGTCGTTCAAGTCTTCTCTGCGCGCAAAGCCAACTTCTTCGGCGGACGCTACGCACGCTTCGGTCCACGCCGTAGCAGACCGGCGATGCGGACGAAGCACTTGCTCGATCGCCTCGAACTCGACCTGCACGTCGTCCCATTTCCATCCGCGTGGCCACTCCGCGTAGTCTTCTCGCGACCCGCGCGTGTACACCATGCCGTTGACCGAGCCGCTGCCTCCCATGACCGAACCCGTGCCGGCAAAGACTCGCTGTCGGGCCGAGTGCTTCTGCGGAACCGAAAAACGCTCCCACATCACTTCGTCGTTGATGAACGCCAGCTTGTATCCGTCGGCGGCAAGCGTCTCCGGATGCTCCTCGGCGCGCGGGCCGCATTCGAGCAGGAGCACGCGCGTGGCAGGGTTCTCCGCGAGTTTCGCCGCTACGATGCAGCCCGCAGATCCCCCGCCGACCACGATGAAATCGTACTCGGCGATCATCGATTGCGGCCGAGGAGCTTCAGAAAGCCCAGCCAACGTTGCCGAAAGCCACGCCCGTACACCAGGTCGATGACTCCGCTGAATGTTCCGTACTGTTCGGCCTTCACCGGATACATCTTGTTCGCCTGGTGAATCGGGAAACGATCGTCGACGACCGCCTTGATGTTGCACATCGAGCGCAGACCCTCGCGCCCGTTCATCCGTCCGAAGCCGGACTCTTTCACACCACCGAAAGTGAGGTCCTGGGCCATGTACGTGATCCCGCCGAACTCGTTGATCGCACTCATTCCCGTCTCGAGCGCGTTCACGATTGTTCGTGCACGCGGACGGCTCTTGGAGAAGACCGAAGCCGAGAGTCCGTACGATACGCTGTTCGCGACCTCGACCGCGTGGTTGTCGTCCCTCACCCGCATGAGAAGCATCACCGGCCCAAAGACTTCTTCTTGAGCGATGCTCATATCAGGTGTGACGTCCGCAAGAATCGTGGGCTCGAAGTAGTCGCCTTTGTCGGTGAGCGTTCGCTTGCCGCCCGACACGACGCGTGCTCCCTGAGCGATCGCGCCGTCGACCGCCTTTTCGATCACGTCGAGCTGAAGAGGCGTGATGATCGCCCCGACGTCGACGATGCCATCGCGACTGCTCCCCTGACGGAACTCTCCGACCAGCTCTCGAACGCGCGCCTCGAAGGCGTCGTAGAGTGTCTCGTGCACGAGAATCCGCTCCGAAGCGACGCAGTTTTGCCCGCAATTCACGTAGCATCCGGCCAACGCGGCGTGAACCGCCTGCTCGAGGTCCGCGTCTTCGCACACGATGAACGCGTCCTTTCCGCCGAGCTCCATCACGACCGGAGTCACGCGCTCTGCGCTTCCTTCGATGACGCGACGCCCGTTCTTCACCGAACCAATGAAGAGGATCGTATCGACGTTCGCGCGAACGAGAGCCGCGCCAGTCTCACCATAGCCCTGCACCGCCTGAATCAAATCGGGATTCTGGCCTGCGTCGCGAAGCACCTCCCTAAACGCATCGATGAACTTCGCGCTCGACCACGCAACCCACTCGGATGGCTTCACGACGATCGCGTTGCCTGCCATGAGCGCCGGAATGATCGGGTTGACGATGTTTTGGTAGGGATAGTTCCACGGCGTGATCGCGGCGACGACGCCGAGTGGGTGGTACTCGAGCCGCGCGGTCTTGTGAAGCAAGAGACCCGACGACACTCGCTCCGGTCGAAGGTGCTTCTCACCGTTCTTGATCATCCAGCGAAACTTCTCGCACGTGGTCCAGATCTCCCCGAGCAATGCGTTCTCGCGTGTCTTTCCTGAGTCTCGCTGAATCGCGTCGCAGATTTCGTCTTTGTGCTCGACCGTGTAGGCCATCAGCTTCCGGAGAACGTCACGCCGTTCTTCGAACGAGCTGGTGCGCCACTGTCGCTGCGCCAGCCGGGCGCGCTCGACGGCGGCGGCGACCTCGGAAGGAGAGTCGACGGCGATTTCGCCGAGCACCTCTTTCGTGCCGGGGTCCACGCAGCGAATCGCCCCCGTCGATTCACGTGGCCGAGTCGATGCAGCCTCGATCGGAATAGTCATTCTGATTTCTGGGGGTAGTATTCCGACCGGGTTTTGTCAACGACCGCTACATCGCGAGCGGTACGTCGTATTCCGCACAGTAGGCCGCAAACCGCTCCCGTATCTCGCCGAGCTCGAGGCCAAAGTCGTCGAGCGTGTACTTGTGCGCGCCGTGCTTGCCGCGCGGATTGGCCGCCACGAATGCCCGCATGTTCGACTCGGCTTCGCCCGTCCATTCGAGCCCGAGCTCCCCGTACGCTCGCTCGAGCGCCGCGACCGGGTCCGCAATGACCTCCTCGAACTGAATGTCGACGAACTGGTGCGCCTTGTCGGGGTGCGCCTTTCGGACCTCCATCGCGTGGTTCACAGCCTTGTCCCACCATTCTAGGTGATCTCGCCCGGCCTTTCTTGGGGACAGCTCATCGGTGACGACGCCAGTCACCGTGTAGAAGAGGCTTGCTACCGATGGAACGACCTTCGCAGGATCGCGATGCGTGAAAATGATCCGTGCGTCCGGGTACTCTTCGAGTAGCGCGTCGAGCGTCGCAAGGTGGATTGGGCTCTTCAACACCCAGCGCTTCTTCATCATGCCGCTTTGAAGGTGCTCGAGAAACACGCGATGGTGCGCGTAGGAAGGTCCAGCACTCTGCTGATCAACCCATGCTTGGTATCCTGGCACGTTCCCCACCATCCACAGGTTCGGGGTGAGCAGCGTCTGAGCCATGAACGGCATGCACTCTTGAGGCAGCCGCGCGCCGACCTCGTGAATCGCGGGCATCGTTGGCGCGATTTGGACGAGCTGATTGAAGTCCTTTTCCGTTCGAGTGATTCGAGGGTCGGAGTGGAAGGAAGACTCGCTCGCGGGTCGACCGGGGTATTGCACCTCCCAGGACATCGGTGCCCGATGGGCAGGGTCCTGTGCGAGCAGGTTGAATAAAATCGTAGTTCCGGTCCTTCCGAGCCCAACGATGAACACCGGCTTCTCGATCGGAACTCCAGCGATTTCTGGGTGTTCGGCACGGTGACGATAGACTTCAAAGCGGCCTCGCAGGAACCCTTCGATCGACTGCCGAACCGCCACACGGCCGATCCAGTGAAGCTCCGCTTCGTCCTCGATCGCCGCAAGCGCATGCTCCAGACGTTCTCGAAAGTCAGGCGGCCCAAACTGATCGGACTTGGCTTTCTTGGCTGCCGCCTCGATGATCGCGTCGGGTTCGAGTGAAGGCCAACGGGGTGCGACGATCGGCCCAAGTCGATTCATCCAACGGACGGTGCGCGGGCGATGTGGCGGTGGGGCAGCCATGAACCTCGGGTTGCGTCGAGTAGCACGGCACCCCATACGCGCACAACCCTCAGCGCCATGTCCGAACCGCAAGCCAACCCCACTGTGACGATCGTGACCGGCGCCTCGTCGGGAATCGGAGAAGCCACCGCTCGCCGGTTTGCGAAGGCCGGCCATACCGTCGTCCTTGCCGCCCGACGCAAAGACCTCCTCGATGCGCTCGCCGCCGACATCGAGCGAGACGGAGGAACGGCACTCTCCGTGCCGACCGACCTGAGCGATGGGGAGCAGACAACGACTCTCGCCAGGACTGCCCTCGACACCTTCGGCCGCGTCGACGTGCTGATCAACAACGCGGGCTACAGCCCGTCTTTCGCGCTCGAACAGCTCGACCGTACTGCGCTTCGTCACGTCTTCGACGTCAACCTTATCTCGGCGATGCAGCTCATCGGCGAGCTCACCCCTCAGTGGCGGGAGCGGAGAGAGGGCCGAGTCGTCAACGTCAACTCGATGACCCTCTTCGTCGGAGCGCCCATCGCGGTCACCTACGCGGCGACCAAGGGCGGGATGAACGCGATGACGGCGTGCCTCCGACTCGAGCTGGCGCCCTGGAACATCAAGCTCACGCAGGTGGTTCCTGGGTTCGTCGACACGCCAACGTTCGAAAAGAGCCGAGAATCCGGCAAAGAGCTTCGCCACGACCCGAGTAACCCGTACCGAACCCTCATGGACGGGCTCGAGGAATTCTCGAACAAGCAGCTCGAGAGCGCGATCAGTCCCGCGGACGTTGCCGACATCATCTGGAAGGCAGCGACCGCCCCGGACCCCAAGCTGCGCTACTTCGCACCGAAGTCGGTGAAGACGGCCGCGCGTATGTTTTCGATGATGCCTACCTCGCTTGCCGAGCGCATCCTGCGAGGGATGTACAAGTGGGAGCTCCAGGAGGACAGCGATGTCGGATGAACTCAGCCCAAGCCAGCTCGCATGGAACCGCTTTGCCGACCGTCTCAAGGAGGTGGGCGAGAAGATCGTAGGCCCCCTCGGCGCGCGCAGCGAACGTGAACGCGCGGACGGTTTTCGTTACCTCACCTCGTTGGTCGCAGGCGGCTACGAGCTCGAGATGGCGATCGACCGAAAGCACCCGGTGATGGCGCGCATGTTCACGCCCATTCGAAGCTTCGTCGCAGACGGCCCGGACACGTTGTACCACGACGCGAAGCTCGATCCGGCGCACAACTACGTGTTCACCGTCGAGCGCGGCGACGACATCTTTTTCTCCATCGTCGTCTACTTCAGTGACGAGGAGGGCATGCGCGAAATGGGTGCGTTCCTCATCGACGTCGACATCGAGTTCGACGACGACGAGGGCAAGAAGGCCACGATCCACCTCGGCCCCGAGCGTCCGGACGGCGCCAAGAACTGGCTGAAACTCGAGGGAATCGACCCGTTCATCCTGACGCGGCAGTACTTTCCCGAGTCGGTCATCGAGGTGGACGCTGGCAAGTACCGCCAGGCTCTCATGAAGATCCAGTGCACCGACGACGTTGGGCCGCCGCCACAGTACTCCGAGGACGACCTCACGGCAGGCCTCGAACGACTGCTCACCTTTCTCGACGACACCGTGGACGCGGGTCTCGGCGTATCCGCGCTCACGAGCACGAGCATCGTCTCCTACGACGACGACGATCACTCTACGCCGACACGCATCGGCAAAGACGGTCAACAGGTCATCGACGAAGAGCGCCACGACCCGTATTCGCCAGACGAAGTCATCGACATGATCGACCCTCGGGTGATCGCGAACAATCTTCCAGGGCCTGGCATCGGCTACTCTGGAGTCTCGTACAAACTCGCGGACGACGAGGTCATCGTCGTGTCGGCGAAGAACGTTCCGTGCCGCTACTGGTCGTGCCAGGTCTTCGACCACTACCTTCGCGCGGGCGACTACCGGCACTACCCCGTGGCGATCAACGATCGCCAAGTCCAGTACGACGACGACGGGTCGTTTCGCATCTACGCGAGCAAAGAAAACCCGGGCGTGAAGAACTGGATTTGCACCGAGGGGCACCGCCGCGGCCAGGTCGTGTTGAGGACACTCCTGGCCGACACCGACCTCGACCCCGAGATCAAGGTCATCAAGCTGACCGAGATCCCCGAAACCGACCGTCTCTGAATCAGAATTGACATTCTGGTTTCCCATACTACCATTCTGGAAGCCATGGCTGCGGCGGCTTCCCCAGAAAATGCTCAGCAAAGTCTCAAGGATCGCAAGCGAACCCTGTACCGGGAGGCGGTCCTCGATGCTGCTGAGCGCGTCTTCGGCGACGAAGGGTACGATGCGACGAAGGTCCAACGCATCGCGGCCGAGTCCGGCGTTTCGCTGACCACGCTCTACAGCGTCTTCGAGTCCAAGTGGGAAATCTACCGGGCCGTCCACCGACGCCGGCTGAGCGAAGTCATGGAGCGCGCGCAGGGCGTTTTCAGTGAAGACGCGTCCGCACTCGAGACGCTCATCGCCGGTACGCGCATGCAGCTCGAGTTCTTCATGGAGCATCGCGACTACACCAAGATGCAGCTCAAGGAGGTCACCGCGTGGTCCAGCGTCGAGCTGCTTCGGAGCCCGGAACAAGTCGAAGGCCTTGGACATGGGCTCGAACAGTTCGCGATGCTCTTTCGCCAAGGCATCGCCGAAGGTGATTTCGTCGACGACGACCCCGAGCTCATGGCCCGCATGGTCATCGCGTGTCAGCAGGTCCGCCTCGCGATGTGGATGGACAGCGGCTCCCAAGCCGCTCCAGACGACGTGATCGCAGCGTCGTTGCGCTACCTGCTTCGCAGCAGCTGCCGCCCGAGTCGACTCGCCCGAGCGCTTCGCGTGGCGGGCCTCGAGGAAGAATCATGAGCGTCGTTTTCCACGAGCTCGAGATCATGACCGTCATTCGGGAGACGCCCGACTGTACGTCGTTCGAGCTTCGCGTCCCGACGAAGCTCCACGACGATTTCCGCTACCGGGCCGGCCAGCACCTCACGTTCAAGTTCCCGTGGGACGATTTCGAAGTCACCCGCTGCTATTCGCTCTCGAGTTGTCCCGAGCTCGAGGAGCCCATGAGAATCGCAGTCAAACGCGTGGAGGGCGGCCGCATCTCCAACTGGGTGAACGAGCATTGGAAGCCGGGCGACCGCGTTGCCGTCAGCGTCCCGGAAGGCCGTTTCGTGCTCGATCCGGAGACCCGCTCTTCCACGCCGCTCTTCTTGTTCGCAGGTGGCAGTGGCATCACCCCGATCATCTCCTTGTTGAAGAGCGCACTCGTCGGCTCACACCGACACGTGACCGTCATGTTCGCGAATCGCGATGCCGAATCGGTCGTCTATCGTGAAGAGCTCGATCGTCTCGTCGCCGCACATCCCGATCGCCTCAAGCTCCACTACCATCTCGACTCCGAGCACGGGTTTCTGGACGCCGACGAAATACGATCGCTCCTCCATCACACCGACATCGCCGAGTTCTACATTTGTGGTCCAGAGCCGTTCATGGAGCTCGTCGAGCGGACTCTCCACGGCGCGGGGGTCCACGAAGAACTGATCTACATCGAGCGCTTCGCATCCCCCGCCGATCCCGACCGCGCCACGCAAACGGACGTCGACGAAGCAGCGCTGCCCGCTCCGGAGTCGTTCAGCCTCTGGCTCCATGGTCGCTCTCGAACGGTGCCCTACGAACGCGGCAAGACTTTGCTCGAGTGTGCGCAGGCGGTGGGCCTCAATCCAGCGCATTCCTGCGAGTCGGGTTTTTGCGGTTCGTGCATGTCAGCGGTCAAAACCGGCCAGGTCCACATGCGGACCCATGAGGCGCTGTCACAACGCGACGTCGCACGCGGCGTCGCGCTTCTTTGCCAAAGCGTCCCTGCGAGCGACGACCCGCTCGAGCTCGATGCGGATTCCACGTCGTTTCGCGCGGCGTCTGCCGTGAAATCCTCTTACAGCAAGACCTGGTCTAGGCTTGCAGCCGTGGCCCTGTTCGCCTTCATGGTGGCAGGGACGGTGATCCTACGGACGGTCCACTAGGTGATTCCATGTCCATCGAAGTGAAAGCCCTGATTGTCATTCTCGTGAGCTACGCGGCCGCGGGTCTCGCGCAGGCTGCGCTGACGCTCACGTATCGCTCTCCCGCGGGTCAGCGATACCTGATCAGCGACGACGCCCACCGCTCAAAGAGCAAAGAAGAGCTTCGTTGGCGCATCGTGCTGAACGGTGCGGTGTCCATCGTGCTGATCTTCGCCATCATGTTTGGTCTTGGGAAGTACATCTACTACGACGGCGCCGTTCCGATTTGGCGCTACTTCCTCGAGGCGATCACCGTCGTGCTGATCTACGACTTCGCGTACTACTTCATGCACCGGTACCTCTTCCACGAGTGGAGGGTTCTTCGCGGCGTGCATTCGGTGCATCACGCCGCGCGCAATCCGCGGCACTTCGACTCGCTTCTTCTTCACCCCGTTGAGACGATCATGGGCCTTACACTCTTCTTCGGTACGTGCGCTCTCGTCGGCGGCGTCCACGTGATCACGCTCGGGGTGCTCTTCACTCTCTACACCAGCTTCAACATCCTCAATCACGCGGGTGTCGATGCCCCGGTCTTCCCGTTCAAGACGCTGGGCAAGCTTGCCGCGATCCACGACCGGCATCACCACAGCATGCGTTCGGGGAACTACGCGTCGATCACGCCGCTACCCGACATCATCTTCGGAACGGTGGAGTAGTCGATGCCCGTTAGTTTGGTGACAGGGGGCTGCGGCTTCCTAGGAGCGGCAATTGTCCGCGGTTTACAGGCTCGTGGCGATCAGGTCGTGGTCCTAGATGTGGCCCCTGAATGCCCGATCGAAGGAGTGGAGTACCGCCGCGTCGACATCACCGACAAAGGTGCGGTCATCGGGGCGTGCCGCGGAGTCGATGCGATCGTTCACAACGCGTCGATCGTCCACACCAAGCAGAACAAAGAAGACGTGGTTTGGGCGGTGAACCTCGGAGGAACCGAGAACATGCTGGCGGGCGCGCACGAACAGAACGTGAAGCGCTTCATCTACATCAGCTCGGGCAGCGTCGTCTACGAAGGGCGGGACATCGAAAACGGTGACGAAAGCCTTCCGTATGCATCGGTTTCCCAGGCGCCCTACGCCGACAGCAAGATCGAAGCGGAGAAGGTCGTGCTCGCTGAAAACGGTCGAGACGGCCTCGCGACTTGCGCGCTCCGCCCCCACGTCGTGTTTGGGCCAGGCGATGGTCGGTTTCTTCCCGCGCTACTTTCCAATGCGAAGGCCGGTCGCCTTCGCGCACAGATTGGCCGCGGCGAGTGGCTTTCCGACTACACCTACGTCACGAATCTGGTCGACGCGGTGCTGCTCGCCGACGACGCGCTCGCCAAGGACGGCCTCGACAGTGTCGCGGCCGGCTCTGCCTACTTCATCACCAACGGCGAGCCGATGCCGTTCTGGGACTTCGTTCGCAAGGTTGCGGCACGCCTCGGTTTTCCGCCGATCAAGTACACCGTTCCGAAGACGCTCATGTATGGGATCGCGGCCATCAAGGAAGGCATCGATACGCTCCGAGGCGGCACGTTCAACTCTCAGGATGGCCTCACCCGGTTCGCCATCCGGTACATGTGCACGCACCACTATTTCAGCATCGAAAAGGCGCGCCGCGAGCTCGGCTACAATCCTGCCGTCAGCGTCGACGAAGGCATCGAGATCACCTGTCAGCACCTAGAGTCGACGGGCGCCCTATGAGTGGCCGGTTTTGGACGGGCCGCCAATCCCCCCAGACTGCGGCCCGTCCCCGGCTCACAGGTTGTGACCCTCCAAGCTGTATGCCCTCTCGAAGATGTCGCTGTCCAGTACCGCATACAGTTCTTTACATTCTTATTCATCCTTAGGGATCAACGGCGTTCTCGTCGAAGTTCCGCCGGAGTCCTGTAGTATCCGTCGAACGGTCGCGGTTGCTGCTGCTCGCGCAGCTGATAAGAGCCCGACCGACCGCGTTTTACCGCGCAGGGGCGAGCTGAGTGTCAAACGAGATCATCATCCTTGTCACCGCATGCGGCGTTCTGATCGGGCTCGGGGCTTTAGAGCTCGCGATCCATCGGAACCGCCTCCGTCGAATTCCAATTCGAATTCATGTGAACGGCACGCGCGGCAAAACCAGCGTCACTCGGCTGATCGCGGCCGGTCTTCGCGAGGCCGGGCTCCGCTGCGTGGCCAAAACGACGGGCACGGTTCCCCGCTTCATCCTGCCGAACGGGCGGGAGGTCCCGGTGTACCGACCTGGGGGCGCCAACATCATCGAGCAGAAGCAGTCGGTGAGCATGGCAGCCGCTCAACGCGCCGAAGCGCTCGTCGTCGAATGCATGGCGCTTCAGCCGAGCCTTCAATGGCTGTCGGAGTCGAAACTGGTGCAAGCGACCCACGGGGTCATCACGAACGCTCGCCCCGACCACCTCGACGTGATGGGTCCCACCGAGGACGACGTCGCGAAGGCGCTTGCTGGAATGATTCCCATCGGCGGCAGGTTCCTCACCGCGGAAAAAACCCATCGCGCGTTCTTCCAGGCTGTCTGCGAGGATCGCGGCACTGCGTTTCGCGGGGCCGAGGCGATCGCGAACCCGATGACCCCGGACGACATGGCGGGCTTCACGTATCTAGAGCACCAAGAGAACGTGGAGCTAGCCCTTGCCGTATGTGAAGAGCTCGGCATCGACAACGAGACGGCGCTTCGCGGGATGTGGCGTGCCAAGCCCGACCCGGGGGCAATGATGGAATCGAAGGTCGAGTTCTTCGGACGGGAGATCGTATTCGTCAACGGCTTCGCAGCGAACGACCCGATTTCGACCAAGTACATCTGGGAGCAGTCGCTCAATCGTCATCGCGACCTCGACCGCAGCATTGCCGTTTTCAACTGCCGCTCCGACCGCGCGGACCGTTCGGAACAGCTCGGCGTGTCCTACGCAGAGTGGCCGCAGGCGGATGAAGTCGTGCTCCTTGGCACTGGCCAATACATCTTCGCGCGCGCCGCAGTGAAAAGCGGGCTCGACCCGACGCGACTGGTCTTCGTCGATCGGACGCATCCGGCCGACATCTTCGAAATCTTGCTTGGCCTCGCGGAGTCGTCCGCGCTCGTCATGGGCCTTGGTAACATCGCGGGGCCCGGGTTGGCGCTCGCCGAATACTTCGAGAATCGGGGTACCGAACATGCCTGAGATTGAACTGCTGACCCTGTCGATCGGACTGGGCCTCGCCGCGGCCCTTCTATACGGAGAGCTCTTCGGACTCGCCGCCGGTGGCATGGTCGTGCCTGGATACATCGCGCTCTTCGCAGACAAGCCCTTGGACGTTGGCCTCACGCTGCTCGCGGCGCTCCTGACGTTCGGCATCCTCAAGGGGCTGTCGCACATCGCGATCGTCTACGGACGACGACGAACGGCGCTCACCATCCTCATCGGCTACCTCGTCGGCCTCACGTTCCGGCTATGGCTCGATAGCGGCGCGGCTCCGTTTGCAGAAGGCGCCGTCATCGGGTTCATCATTCCCGGCCTCATTGCCATCTGGTACCAGCGTCAGGGTGTGCTCGAAACCACCTTGAGCCTCGTCACGGCGGCGATCATCGTTAGGATGGTGCTCATCGTGCTCATCGGAGACGTCACGATATGAGAGGGATGTATTGGAAGCCGGAGGGCGCATCCCAGGTCCAGCGAGCGATCGTTGCGGCGATCGCCATCGTGGGCCTCGTCGCCGTCGAAGTGTTCCCGTCCGAGGAACAGCAACCCCACTACGCCGAAAAGATGCTCGCTGCTCGGAAGGCGCAGGAAGCCTTCGACGTGATCGCGCAAACGTCCGAGAAGAAGGGAATCCCGCTTCGCCTGAAGACCGACCCCGCCGGCTCGCGGCTCATTGGAGAGGTCCTCTCGCCGATCACCAGCGGCAGTGGCAGCCTCGTTTCCAAGCAGACGTCGGTGAACCCGAACTTCGCCGCGGTGATCGTTCAATGGCTCAAGGAAGCGCGCGTGCAGGCGGGAGATGTCGTCGCCGTCGGCGTGTCTGGTTCGTTCCCGGCGATCAACGTTGCCGTCTACTCGGCGATTCACGAGCTTGGCGCTGAACCCGTCATCGTCACGAGCACGGCAGCCTCGCAGTGGGGCGCGAACGACCCATCGTTGACCTGGCTCGACATGGAGACCGTGCTTCGAAAGAACGGGGTCTTTCCCTACAAGTCGGCGGCTGCTTCGCTCGGCGGCGTCGGAGACGATGCGATTGGCCTCAGCACCCGAGGTCGCCGTCTGCTCGAGCGCGCGATCGAGCGGAACGAGGTGCCGTCCCTCGCCGTCACGGACGACGCGCTCGATGCCATAGCCGAGGACGCAGAACCGCCGGCGGCTGGCGTCGCCCTCGTCGACGAGGGCCAGGTGCGTGAACGGATGAAGGTCTTTTACGAAGCTGCAGGCGACAGGCCGATCAAAGCGTACGTGAACGTCGGCGGCGGAACGGTCTCGGTCGGTACCAAGGTAGGCAAACGCAAGTTCAGCCCGGGTCTCAACACCCGTCTGCCGAAGGGGATCGAGGACCTGCCACCGTCGGTCATCGGTGCCTTCGTCAAGGCCGGCGTCCCCGGGCTCCATCTGACGAAGATCGTCGATATCGCTGCCCGGTACGGACTCGACATCGCGCCCCGCGTCACGCCAGATGTGGGCGCCGGCGGCATCTTTCAGAAGCGGGAGCCAAACCGCTGGCTCGCCGGCATCGTTCTATCGATTCTCCTGATCGCGCTCTTCATCATCGCTCGCGCCCCGTGGGGGACTCGAATGCTCCGCACGACGATTCCGCCCGAGAGCGTAATTCCGCCTGCGCCAAGGGCTCCGAGCGGCAGTTTTGCCCCGCGCGTCGGAAACGGTGACGGCACCGGTCGCGCCACAGATCCACCTCGTCATTGATGCGGCTTTGCGGCGTGCTATCCCCATGGCCTTGGAGGACTTTATGCTTCGGATGTTCCCGCTCTTTGTCTTGATGGCGACCTCGCTCGTCGTCCTCAGCTGTCAGGACGACGTCGTCGTGCGCACGGGCGAGATCACGACTCGCACCAACCCTGACTACCTGGATGAGTTTCCCACCTACGAGACGTTCTCGGTGGTCACCTCCGACCAGGTCGAACCACCCGAGGACCTTCCGGAGGGTGTCGACCCGGAGCAGCAGGAACTCTTCAATCGCCGCATCAACCAGCTCATCATCGACGCGATGACGAACGAGCCCGTGTGCCTCGACTACATTCCGCCGGACCAGACCTCGGACGAGAATCAGCCAGATCTCTGGGCAGCGAACGGTGTCGCTCAGTCCGAGGAAAACGGCTGGGTCTACCAATGCTGCGGCGGCTGGTGGTGGGGCTACTGGGGTTGGTACTGGGACCCCTGCGCTTACTGGTGCCCAACGGAAGTCCAGTACGAGGTGGGCACCCTCTTCATCCCGGTGGGCTTTCCCGTTGCGACGGGGACAGAGCCTGAGGGGGTCTTCGCAGGTATTGCCCAGTCGGTTATCGATTCACAGAACATCGATGAAGTCGAATCCAAGATTCGCTTCGCGATCCAGGAGATCTTCAAGGACTGGCCGGACAAGCGGGAGTGCCCCGCGCAATAGTTTTGCGGCATTCCGGGAGGTCCGCTACTGTGCGGAT